>NZ_AUAF01000010.1 GCF_000428585.1 Zooshikella ganghwensis DSM 15267
AATGAGTAAGTGCCCTTTAAACCCATAATAAGTTTCACTTTTTGAAGCACAATAACCGTAGTCAGCCTCTCCTTTAAAACGGCTACAGCTTTTTGCCCGTTTAAAGTGGCTCACGGGTAAAGGAAAAGCATCGACAATATGGAGTGGGTCAGTGATTGTTCCCAGTGCCATAGTGACTCGTTTTTGCAACTGCTGTTTTACCGCCCATAAGTTTGCTGCTTGCTTTGAAAATTGGCTTCTTGAGCCGATACCTGGAAAATAATTTCGCCAATGTTCGCGAAAATACCGCTAGATATGTGTATCTTAATCTAGCCCAAAAAACTCGCCGATGAGCTCCATTGCAATCACTTCAGGATCAGAAAGGGAAGGCATAGCCCCTCGTTCACGTAATCGCTGGCCTTTAAGTAAATCATTAAAGGTATCATCAACCCAGCAATAAACTGCTATGATAAACTCTTCTATTGACATCCCCTGTCCCTTTGAATTTGTTTCGGCAAAACAAAGGTTGGGGTCAGGGGTTGTCATTTCAAACTAATAAAAGTCGAGCATCGCGTTTATTTAATTATTTTAAACAGGATTGTAAACACGTAGCATTAAAACATGCTGATTTAATCGATATTTTTTTGTGATATAATTTGCAGGTTGTATACAGAATAGCTTGAGATTTAAATTCTCATTACACATTTTCCAGTATTGTCTAGAAGTATCTAAATTCAATGATTAAGCAAACCATAGCATCCTGGCGTAAATTCAGAAATGGCATGAATGGGGTATTAAATAGCTCCCTTTTAGTTTTGTGTACCATTGTTTCAAGTATTTGTTACGGAGGTGTTTCAAATCAAATTAAAAATGAACTTAGTATTAATAAAAATCAACTTGCTGTGCTAATTGATAATGAAGATGTTGACCTCGTAAAGATTGCTGCAACTAATAGCTATGGTGTTTCTTACAATAAGTTTTCCTCTTTCAACACGTTCGGAAAGCCTGTGAAGTTAATTAATGATGCTTCCTTAAACTTGAATTTATCAAGTCATCCTGCAACGGTGATTGTTATTGAAACAGAAGACACAAACGGTATACACTTAGAAGGGAGAGTTGAAGTTATTGGGCGACCTGCAGATCTTATTTTTGTGAATAAGACAGGTATAAGCTGTAATGGTTGTTCATTTAATGACAGCCCAAGAGTTGTTTTTGGTACAGGTCAAATTGACTTAGCCGATGATGGTGCAATCGATAAAATCACAGTTGATAGCGGACATATTTCCATTGAACAAGGTGGCCTTAAGACCTCTGGAGCTACTTTTTTAGACTTCATTAGTTATGGCATGTCTATTTATGGTGATGTATCAACTAGTTCGAAAGCTAAACCTTTAGTAAATGGAGAGTATGAGACTGACGAAAATGGATCTTTGGACATTATTGGTGGTGATATTCAAGTACTGCTTGGGAAGAATCAATATAAATACTCAAGTGCTAAAAGCACAGTCTTAGGTCGTATAGAAAATGATTACACTGCACTTCAAGGCAATGATGCTAAAATAATTGCTGGTGGAATAAAGATTAACTCGACAGTATTTGGCGGGAAAGTTGAATTACCAATGGAATTAACGACTGTTGGAGATTTAACAATGTCTAGCCAATATCGAGGTAAAAATATTATCCCTGATGATTCTATACATATTAAAACTAATGGTGTGGTTATTGTTGATGGTACTTTAACTGCCACAGATCAGGTTTCTATAGATTCGACATCAAGTATACGGATAAATAAAAATAGCACAGGCTTGCCAAATATTATGGCGAATACTGTGAATATCGCTTCTGTGGAATATTTTACCAATCTAGGTAATATAAGTAGTAATAAAATTTATATTGCAGGTTTGAGTATTGTTAACGAAGGACATATTGAAGGGCAAGAAGTAGTATATCTTTCAGGAACAGAAAGAGTATTTAACCAATTTGGAGGTACTGTATATGGAGAAAATATTGCACTTTTATCAGAGTCCCTGATTAGAAATGGTTCACGTAAAGTATATAAGCTTGAGCAAAGGAAAAATAGAAGAAGAAAACGTTCACTACTGGTTCGTAAGCCTCTCAAGGAAGGGATCTTTTTTAAAAATCCACCAGACCCTGAAAATACAGAACAAGTTATCCCAGATAATTTGAAGGCGTCAATAATTGGAAAAAATGTAAACATTAAAAGTAGTACATTTGAAAATATAAATCCCTATTCAGTTGTTTGTACAGATAACAAAGATTTTAAATCAGGTGGTGAACATATTACAGCAAGGATGGGGAATTGTGGAGATATCAAAATAGATAGTTTAAAGGCAAGTCAAGTTTCGGTTTCTGCAAGTAATAGCATATTAATAGATGCTCCAATAACAGTCTTAAATTCATCTTCTGTAATAGAAACTGTTAGTGGAGACTTAAAGATTATTACAGCAAACTTGATTAATGAACGATATCACTTAACTACTGATGTACGTTACAGTATATCCATTATTAATAGTGGGATTCATAATATTAATGATGTTTTTATTAGTGTTCCTAATCGGGATATATGGAGTAAGAAGGGGGTACAACTTGAAGCTAAAGTATCAACAATAGCTAAAGGTCGTGGAACAAGTAGTAGCACAGATGTATTTGGTGAAAGACAATTTGTTAAAGTTTTTTCACCTGCTGGACGTATTTACTCAGGAAAAAATGGATTCTTGAAAGTTTCGGGGCAATTGGATAATAATTTTAGTTTTATTGAAATATTTGGGCATTTGAATGGTGAGGTTAATCAATTTAATCAGAAGGGACTTCAACTTAAAAAAATAATTATTACTACACGAAAAAGGGTTAATTACGGCAGATCGTGTGGTTCTAAAAAATGTAGTTGGAGTATGTCTGTTTCTGGAAAAGATTACAAAAGTGAATTTGAAAATGGATATTTACTATCAGTGTTCGCTGTAGGTGGAAGTGTAGCAATTGAAGGGGATAAGGATATGAGTATTGTAACGCTTGATTTGCAAGATAGTGAAAAACAAAACCCTGAACGTAGAGAGTGTGATTGGAATAATCCTTTTCAGACTCTTTCAAAATGGTTTGAAGTTGCAAATAAGTGTTTGTTTTATAAAGAATATTATTCGAATAGTATGATTGAAAACATATTTTTAACTGAACGTGAGCTGATTGACGAATCACGTAAACCAAATTAGTTTTGTATTGATAGTAAATACCTTAAGAAGTAAATATGCTTAATTTTCAAGTCAGAAAGTTGCGTTGTATTGCAATTATCACATTACTTTCATTTGTTAATACAATAGTGCTATCTGCTCATGCGCATGTAGCAACGGTACCACAAACCCAAATTGCTTCTTCACTGAAAAGCTTAACTACTATAGAAAATAGTGATAGTGAGTATCTATTTAAAGAGGTTGAGTACTTAACAGATGATGTATTTAATGGGTATAAATATTTTTATGAAAAATTAAAAGCAGATAATTATAATGCTCTTTTAGATACAGATTTTATTCCTATTGGTGTCGGTGATATTACAATATTTATTCCTTCCATGAGGAGTATGCCGAAACTCATCGGAACCCCTTTTGTTGAAAGAGCTTTAATTCAGAGTCAACTTACTACTTTGATCCATCAGCGTTGGATACCAGGGTATGATAGCTATGAAGATCAAGTAAAACAGCTGTATACGAATGGTATAAGACTTTCACTATCTTGGGGATTAAAAATTGGTGAGTCAGTTCCGAAGGAAAAACTATCCTCAATCCCCTATGATATTATTTGGCCAGAAGTAGTCAATGTTAATGGTCAGCAAGCTTTAGTACCTGTTGTTTACTTATCACAAACAACGCTTAATACTAAGATTGAAAATAATACAGTGTCCTTGGGTTCAGCTAACTTATCCTTTGAAAATATCACTATTGATGGAGCTCATATTCAAGTTAGACGAAATGCTTTGATTAAAACGCGTGAAAATTTTGTTAATAAAAACACTGTTTTCGAAGCTAAAGATATAATTATTGCTTCAGGCAGAAATATTGAAAATCATTCAGGAACAATCAGTGGTGACAAACTCAAGCTTATTGCGAATAAGGTCGTTAATAATACACTTGTTATAAGACATAATTATGCAATGGGGTTTAACGATAAAATAGGGTCAATTGCTACAATTAAAGCAATTGGTGATATTGATGTTGATACCAAAAGTGATATTGCCAATATTGGAGGAGAGCTTAGTGCTCAGGGTAGTATTAAATTAAACGCCGGTGGGTCAATTTTTATTGTCCCTCAGCAAAAAACGAGCAACCATGAATTTAACTCAGAAATTTGGAAGCTCAAGGAGTCTTCTCTTAAGAATATACCTTCTAAAATTACTGCAGGAGAAGTACTTTCTCTTATAAGTGAGAAAGCGGTTTTGATCAAAGGCTCTGAACTGGAAGGTAAGACACTTGTTGAGATCTTGGCTAAACTTGGTATTCGTATTTTAAATGATGAAGACAGCTACTCTTATTATGAAAAGTATGAAGTTGAACTAGAAGGTTTTTTCAGTAAGGAAAGGGAGTTTACTGAGAAACAACAACTTGCGACTACCTTAGTAAGATCGTTGATTAAATCGGGTAATAATATCGTTATTAATACAAAATTAGGCGATATTGTGCTTAGGGCAATAAAACTTGAAAGTGAGGGAAGCACAGAGATAGTTGCTGAAGATGGTGCGATTGATGTTCAAATAGCTAAGGAAAAAAGCTTTTATAGTTACAGTAGTGTAAGCGAAGGGGCATTTCGCTTTAAATATCGAGGATATGGACATAATAAAGAAACAGCATTTTATAATGAGCTATTTGCGAGAGGGATTCTACGGTTAGATGCGGCAAAGGGGTTTCGGATCGAATATGCCGGTGAAGGTAGTCTAGATGAGATTATTAACAACCTTTCTCAATCTCCTGAGCTTGCTTGGTTAAAGGATGTTAGATCTCGAAGTGATATCAATTGGCAACATGTTGAATTAGCGCTTGAAGAGTGGGACTACAAACAGCAAGGTCTCACAAAAGCATCTGCTGCAATAATTTGCATAGCTGTTGCTGTTTCAACGGGTGGTGCTGGTGCATCATTATTATCAGGAGTGACGACAAACTCAACGTTAGTGGCAATGACCCAGGCTGCTATAACCAATATTGCTACCCAAGCGACAGTTAGTATTGCGAGTGGAAATAGCATAGGAGAAACACTTCATAACTTAGGCTCCAAACAAGCGATTAAATCATTAGCCACTTCAGTCGTTACGGCAGGTGTTTTAGATGTGGTTGATAGTAATTTATTTAATTCAACACCTACAGCTGAGGCAGGTAGTCAAGCTGCTACAGCTAATAGTTCTGTTTTAATTGATATACCTGAACAGTCGTTGCAGATGCTTAGCCATGCAATAGTGAACGTTAGTGTTGACCGGCTAATTAATGGCTCAGCTCAGGATAGCTTTAGCCAAAGCTTGATTAATAGCATGGCATTAGATGCGGTTAATAAAATAGGGGCAACTTTAGCTGGTAAAATTGGTAATGCAGCAAGAGGAGGAAAAATAGATACAGCTATTCAGTATATTTTGCATGCGGCACTAGGGTGTGCCATAGGAACAGTAAGTGCATCAATAGATAACGATGAAAAAGAATTGGCATGTTATTCAGGTGCTGGAGGAGCTGTTGTTGGTGAGTTTATAGCCCAGCAGTATTTAAAATCATTAAAAGAAGACCTTAATTATAAACTTACTGATTGGATAGAGCACCAAAATCCTGATATGGATACGGTGATTAGAAAGTCTAAAGAGTGGAAACGTAAAGGAGTTGATCTAGCAAAACTTGCTGCAGGTATTACAGCTTTTGCTTTAAAAGGCAATGTGGATATTGCAGCACAAACGGGGGCAAATGCTGCAGAAAATAATGCATTACCTTTAGTATGGATTGCAGCAGTTGCCATATCTGCGGCTTATACAACGTATGTAGGTGATGGTAACCCTATTGAAGGCCTAAAGGAAATTGGTCGTGGTAATGATGTTATTTCTCAAACTATGGGGCCAATTATTGATGAAGCCATCAAAAAAGGATTTGAAACACTGTCCCATGATCAGCAGGTTTTAGTTGTTAATGCATTGCAGAAGCTATCAGCACTCACTGAAGCTGCTTTGTTAACTGCAGACAATTCAACAGGTAACATTGCTAGTGAGTGGTGGAATAGCCTTGATGAAGAAACACAAGCCGCATTAAAAGGTACAACGATTGTTGTTTCTAGTATTACAGGTGGTGGTGCTGCTGCTAAAACAACGCTTAAAGTCGGTGAGAAAGTAATAGATGTTGTTGGCAATGCTAAAGCACTGTTGAAAAAGAAAAAAAATAGTGGGAGAAATATTCTTAGTGATGGGGGAGGCAGTGATGCTGAAGCAGGTCATAGTAACTTACCAGTTAATGAGACAGGTGCGACCACTAGAGCTGATAACCCTGGTGGTAGAAATATAGGGGATGAAACTGGAGGTGAGAGTGATTTTAATGGAAGTGAGAGTCATCCAGTTAAAAAGGATGACCCTAAAAGTGAAAGTCTCTCAAAGTCAAATATAGAGCTAAACCGTCTGGCTGATGACTTTATTGTTAAATTACCTGAATCCAAACAAATCATAAATGATATGCTTGAGCTTTCTAAATCTGGGAAGATTAAAGGTTTAGGTGATTGGATTGAGTTTGCTAGTCCAAAAGGACACTCAAATAAATCTGATTTGGTTTCAGAGTTAAGAGAAGCTAAGCGTATTATATTAGATAACCCAAATTCCATTGTCGATATCGGAAGTGACTTGAATCCACCCCTTAGAAAAAATGGTGAAAGAATGACAACAATGGATCTTATTGTTGAGGGTCCAATAGTAAGAAATATTGAAGTAAAAACTATAGAAAAGCCTATTCGAACTTCAAAAGAAGTTTTGAAAGGAATAAGCCATGCTGCAGAAAAAGCTAAAGAGAGAGTTGAGGATGGTAAACCATTTAAAGGAAGAATAGAAGGGACATCTGTGATAGAGCTACAATTAGGAAAAAAGCGAAAAGGTAAACTAATAACTGATGTAAGCTTGGACGGAACAGTCAAAACATATTCACTAGATGGCGTTGAAAGAAAATCCTCAAATATCTTTGACTCAATTACTAATGACTTAAATAATTATAAAGGTGAAGGTGTTGAGTTAGTAGATTCGTTTAACGTTGTTGATAAAACAAGTGGGGAGCTATTAGCTCTATATAGTAAAAATGGAAATATTTGGGTTAGAATCAAATGACTGGTGATAATTATTTGTATGAGAATCCTGAGTGTAAGATTTTTCTAGAAAAGACATGTTCTGATTCATGTGGTAGTGAGAGTCAGTTTATTTCCTTGGGTTTAAAAGATATTTTTGAATCATTTGGTGAATTATTATCACCACTTGTTATTGATATGGAAGTTTGTTTTATTGATAAAAAATATTTCTTTACTCGTGATGAATTTAACCCTAAGTATCCACACTTTAGATTTTGCCCTAAAGATATTGATTCAAAAGTGAAACTTATGGAAACATGGACTGATTCTGAGTTAATAGTGGTTGATAGTATTAATGCTGATGTTTTAATTAATAAGATTGATTATATTTTAAACAAAAACGGTGTTATTGATAAGGACTATATTCCTTCTGTAAGACAAGTTATTTTTAAGGCTTCAGATGTTAAAGTACCTATTGAAATTGATGATCTTGAAAATGGTGGAATACAAGTTATCGATGATCTAGAGTATAAGGTGTGTTATCCTGCAAAAATAGTTGATGGAGATGTTTGGGCAATTGGACCAAATTCACTTTCACGGATGGCACCTATCTACTTAGAGTTATCTCATGAGTCAGGTTATTTTGAGCTGGATATTCAATTGCCACTTGCAATAGGCGATTCAAGAGGTGAGTCATTAATTCATGATTCTTTAAAGAGGCTATTCGATAGAGGCTGGGAAGAGTTGAAGCCTCCAGAGCCGTTAACTCTAAGCTAATTAATTTACGGTAAGCTCTCCCCATCCTAAAAAGGTAATATTCATTTTAGGGGGGGAGTCTTAATAATAAGTGATTATTATTGAGGCTTACTTAAAACAGCATTCAAGCTACCAATGGTTCTAGGCCAAGGTTTTATATTATGTAGCTGGTTGAGTGGTGGTGTTGATAGTGCAAGTTTGGCTTGTTGTTGATTTTCATAAAGCCCATACACTAGTACATGCCAATTTTTTTGTTTAGCTGTGTACTCAAGCAAGATGCCACTTTGCAAGAAAGGGTGTTGTTTAAGTAGATTATTGATCGTTTGGGTCTTTTGTGCCGCTAATAACTGTAAGGTTAAGTAGTTAGTGGGTACCTCAGAAAAAATATTTCGAGGTATACTTGCTTGCTTTATTTGTTTACGAATCACTTTGGTAATACGTGGGCGTTCTTTCGTACTTACTGACTCAAGTGTTTCAGTAAAGTTTTCTCCATTATCTTGTTCTCCAGGTTTACACTTCCAAGCCGTGTTTTTACCTGCCAGACATTCCCAGCCGGAGGCGATACCTGTAGAAAACTCAGCCATTGATACGTCAGCATCACTGACTGCCTGGGTGTCTGACGTTTCCATAGTGATATCGTCTTGGCTGTCTTCTGAATCATCAAAAGAAAACCAAGAGCAGCCAGCAATTGACATGATCAATAGCATGGCTAGATAAAGATTCAAGGTTAACTTCATGGAAACGCCCCCGTTTGATGCTTTACGAAATCTTTAATTATTAGAAAGAACCTTTTGAGATGACTAGATAAACGAAACCTTTCTTCTTTTTGGGTGAGGCTCTTCAGTTTGGAACTACTTAATTAGATATAGCAATCGAATGGCTATAAGGCGAATCTTTCATTAATTGAATACGTACCATCCGCGAAGGTTGTAGGTTAAAAACAGCATTTACGCTGAATCAAAAGTAGTAAGTAGTCACTTATTGTTATGACAGTTTAGATAACTCAAGCCATACTAAAAGTATGCATGTTGCTGTTAGGGGGATATTTAAAGCAGAAGAGAGGTTCCCATATGCCGATTGAAAAACTTAAACAACAGACAGTTGAATCTACTCAACAATTAAATGCACTCTATAAAACATTGGCTTCAACCATTCAACAGCAGCCAGAAAATCAGGAGTTGATAAAACTGGTTGAAGAACTAAACCGTTGTTGTCATCGAGTTGAAAAGCATACAAAAGAACTGCTTGTAGCCGCAGGTGTTATGAACCAAACGCTTGAGCAACAGTTTGAAAGGGATTTACAGCAAGTGATGGAGAAGTGGTAATTTTTAATGTTAATCGTTGAGTAGCCTTGGCATGTGGAACTGTTAGCTCAAGGCTAGTTCAAAAACTAGAAGTCTTTAGGGGCTTGTTCGAACACTAGGTTTACTTGTTGTTGCTGGGCTAAACGATTAATTTCAGCATGAAGCCGTTTACCAACGCCTCTGTTTCGAGTTACTTTTCGCACACACATGGAGCGAATATGCCAGTCATGTTCAAGTTGTTCAACTACTGCAGCACCCACAAGCCGGTCATTGAAACGGGCTCCAATAAAGTGGGTCACTGGCTGCTCAATAATGGATTGAACAAACTGTTTAACTCGGCTAATGGCATGATGGTTTTCATAGTCACATAACATCCAGTTAGGCGCATCCAAGTAAATCTTGGTTAAATCCTCACGGTCTTGTTCGCTGGGAAAGTCAATAATTTCAACAATAATCGGCATAATTAACCATCGTCTTAAAACACAAGTCGTATTCTAAACAGCTTCTATGTAGGATCATTAGATAGCATGTTTGTTATGAGCCTACCATAAGTCGAGTATATACCCTGCGTGAACTCTTTTTTATACACATTATCGTTAGCACTCATTATTTATGGGATGGTGATGTATTACTTATGTAAGCTAAATTACTCTGTGTTGAAGTGTATATGTATATACAACTCCTTTGCTAAATACTCGGTAAATTAGCTTAAAATGCGGGCAAAATGATTATATCTGCGGTTATAATGTGCCTATCTTTAAATTGGTGATAAGTTTTAATGGGTTAATTTATACCTAAAACGGCAAGTGTATTTGAAGCAAGCACCCATATATGGGTGAGAAGTGTGCTGAAGTAAGCTTTGAACTCATTATCAAATAAATTCATATCAACAAGATGAGTGCGTGGAGATCGAAATGGTGAGTCGTACTGCCACTGTAGAACGCAATACCCTGGAAACTCAAATCAAAGTGACAGTGAATCTGGATGGTTCTGGAAAATCACAGTTTGATACAGGCGTTCCCTTTTTAGAGCATATGCTAGATCAGATTGCACGACATGGTCTGATTGATATGACAATTGTGGCCAAGGGCGATAACCATATTGATGATCACCATACTGTTGAAGACATTGGCATCACACTTGGTCAGGCTACTAGCCAAGCGCTTGGTGATAAAGCGGGTATTACTCGCTATGGTCATGCCTATGTTCCTCTAGATGAAGCACTGTCTCGAGTAGTGGTTGATTTTTCGGGTCGGCCGGGGCTGGAGTTTCATGTTCCTTTTACTCGCGCGATGATAGGACAGTTTGATGTGGATTTGTGCTATGAGTTTTTCCAAGGGTTTGTGAATCATGCGCTTGTGTCCTTGCATGTGGATAACTTGCGGGGGCGTAATGCTCACCACCAAATAGAAACGGTATTTAAAGCATTTGGGCGCGCACTGCGTATGGCGTTGACCCTTGACTCACGAATGTCTGGCATTGTGCCCTCCACCAAAGGCAGCCTATAAGAAATTTCACTTTCTTAAATTAAGTTTGATTAATTAGAAAACGAGGGTTGTTCATGAAACGTGTGGTGGTGGTGGACTATGGCATGGGGAACTTGCACTCTGTGGCAAAAGCGCTGGAGCATGTCGCGCCTATTGACTGGCGAGTACAGGTAAGTGCTGATGCAGAAGTGATTCGCCATGCTGATCATGTGGTATTTCCCGGGGTTGGTGCTATCCGTGACTGTATGGCTGAGATTAAGCGCTTGCACTTGGATGAATTGATCAAAGAAATTGTTCAGCGAATACCTGTACTCGGTATTTGTGTAGGGATGCAGTCGCTACTCAGTCACAGTGAAGAAAATGAAGGTGTTGATTGCATTGACTTGATTCCAGGTCATGTACGTTTTTTTGGTAAACACTTAAAGGATGAGCACAGCCAACGATTAAAAGTACCGCATATGGGGTGGAATCAAGTTGAGCAAGTAGGAGGCCACCCTATTTGGCAAGGTATTCCTGATAATAGTCGCTTTTACTTTGTGCATAGCTATTACGTTCAAGCTGATCAGCCTGCAGATGTTATTGGACGTGCCTACTACGGGGTGAAACTCGATGCTGTGCTGGCTGTGGATAACTTAGTTGCAGTGCAGTTTCACCCAGAAAAAAGTGCAGCGCTGGGACTTCAGCTGCTGAAAAATTTTCTTTCCTGGCAACCATAAGATAGGGCTTTCTCAATGTTGTTAATTCCAGCCATTGACTTAAAAGATGGAGAATGTGTTCGTTTACGCCAAGGTGAAATGGCCGATGCTACCGTCTTCAGCGATGATCCAGTTGCCATGGCAAGTCATTGGGTTGATATGGGATGTCGTCGCCTGCACTTGGTCGATTTAAATGGAGCCTTTGCAGGAGAACCTGTGAATGGGGAAATTGTTAAAGCTATAGCTAAGGCCTACCCTAATCTACCTATTCAGATTGGTGGTGGTATTCGCTCACTCGCTACGATCGAAGCCTACCTTAGGGCTGGAGTGCATTATGTGATCATTGGTACTCAAGCGGTTAAACAACCTGAATTTGTAGCCGAAGCTTGTGCAGCTTTTCCTGATCATATTATTGTGGGATTAGATGCCAAAGATGGCATGGTAGCCATTGATGGTTGGGCAACAGTGACCTCGGTTAATGTGATTGAGCTGGCTCAACGCTTTGTGAATGATGGCGTCTCTGCCATTGTTTACACTGATATTGCCCGAGATGGCATGATGCAAGGGGTCAATGTTGAAGCAACAGTACAGCTTGCTGAGCAGTGTAATATTCCAGTGATTGCATCAGGTGGCATCACCAATATGGATGATATTCGGGCACTGAGTGCTGTAGCTGATCGCGGTATTCTGGGCGCGATAACAGGGCGTGCTATTTACGAGGGCACATTAGATTTGGCTGAAGCACAGGCATTTTGTGATTTATCCACAGAGCAGCGGGGTAGTTAGTCAAATGGGTCTAGCGAAACGCATTATTCCCTGTTTGGATGTTGAAAATGGCCGCGTTGTGAAAGGTGTGCAGTTTGTTGATATTCGTGATGCAGGTGATCCCGTTGAAGTGGCTAAGCGTTATAACGAGGCTGGGGCGGATGAAATCACGTTTCTGGATATTACCGCCAGTCATGAAGAGCGGGATACCACCGTTCATACTGTGGAGCGCATTGCTGGAGAGGTATTTATTCCTCTGACTGTTGGCGGAGGTATTCGTAAGATTGAGGATATACGCACCATGCTCAATGCAGGGGCAGATAAAGTCAGCATTAATACCGCTGCTGTCTTCAACCCTGACTTTGTGAAAGCGGCTGCAGACCGTTTTGGTGCTCAGTGCATTGTTGTAGCCATAGATGCGAAAAAGGTGAGTACACCACAGGAAGAAGATCGGTGGGAAATTTTTACCCATGGAGGCCGTAAACCCACAGGCTTAGATGCAGTTGAATGGGCAACGAAGATGGAGGCCTATGGTGCGGGTGAAATTTTACTGACCAGTATGGATCAGGATGGTGTTAAGTCTGGTTATGATTTAGGCGTCACAAGAGCTATCTGTGAGGCGGTCAATATTCCCGTGATCGCATCAGGTGGAGCGGGTAATCTCGACCATTTGGTGGATGGCATTAAACAAGGCCTGGCTGATGCAGTGCTTGCTGCCAGTATTTTTCACTTTGGTGAGTATACGATCCAGCAGGCTAAAGATTATATGCGTCAACAAGGCATAGAAATGCGTTGATTGGTGCTTGAATAACACTTATAGCGGTTTATTCCCCAAAAAAAACGGCAATCTTTACTTGGATTGCCGTTTTTAAATATCACCTACAGTACTGTACTAGTGCGTTGCCTGATCACGTTGATGGCGAGAAATACCTTTAACAAATGTCTCCTTGATATTTCGATCATCCCCCAGAATACACAGCACAAACAGTGTTTCAAACACATTGTTGCAGTTGTTCATGCGGTACTGCATGAGTGGCGTACTGTGCAGATCCAGCACGATAAAATCTGCTTCTTTTCCTGGTAAGAAATTACCCAGTTGATCATCCAGCTGTAATGTTTCTGCGCCTGCTAATGTCGCAAGATAGAATGACTCAAAGGGTGACAGCTTGTCGCCACGCATTTGAGTGACTTTATAGGCTTCATTGAGGGTTTGCAGCATGGAAAAGCTGGTGCCCGCACCAACATCAGAGCCAAGGCTGACTTTAACCTTATGTTGCTTCATCTGCTTCAGGTTAAATAAGCCACTGCCTAAAAACAGGTTGGAGGTTGGACAGAAAGAAATGGCTGCATCCTGTCGAGCAAGCCGTTGTATCTCGTCTTCACAGAGGTGAATACCATGAGCAAACACCGAGCGTGGACCTACTAAACCATAATGGTCATAGACATCTAGATAGTGGCAACGTTCTGGGAACAGCTCACTGATCCAGGCAATTTCTTTGTGGTTTTCGGATAAGTGGGTCTGCATGTACAAGCCATCATACTCTTTGAGTAAGTGGCCAGCTGCTTCGAGCTGTTCAGGGGTACTGGTGATGGCAAAGCGTGGAGTGACAGCATAATGTAAGCGACCTTTGCCATGCCACTGCTCAATAAGAGTACGGCTTTGTGTAAATCCTGCCTCTGGCGTATCACGAACCGTTTCTGGTGCATGACGGTCCATAAGCACTTTACCTGTTATCAAGCACATATCGCGCTGGTAGGCTTCTTTGAATAGGGCTTCTGCAGATTCAGCGTGGACACTGGAAAAGGCCATTGCTGTCGTGGTGCCATTACGAAGTAACTCATCAAGGTATACGCCGGCGACTTGCTGAGCATACTCCAAGCTCTGGAATTTACTCTCCGTAGGGAAAGTATAGGTTTCCAGCCAGTCGAGTAGCTGTTCACCAAAAGCAGCAATCATTTCTGTTTGAGGAAAGTGGTTATGTGTATCAATAAACCCTGGAGTAATGATGGCATTTGGGTAAGTTGTGATAGGAAACCCTGATGGGAGTGTGGGTAGAATTTGATCGGCAGGCCCCAGGCGCTCAACCTTACCTTCATCATTAATCACCAGAATACCATCAGCATAGTACTCATAGGCTTCTTCTGGTGTTGCTGTGGATGTTGGGTCTGCAAGGCAGTGAAAGATGCCTGCTCGATATGCATGGCTGACAGATTGTTTACTCATGGCATTAGGACTATTTTTAACTACTGCTTAAAGTTTATTCACTTCGGATACCCTTTGTGTGCCGCATTTACAGCGAAGTAGCTGCAGCACGAATGTTTTACTGGATATGACGAAGCACGTTTTAAACACTGCGAGCAAAATGATGGCATATGGGGACTGAATCCAATGCGATGACTGAAGTTTGCTGATGGACTGATAAAGCAAATTTTAGTCAATAATTGACTCACAAACGCTCAATTCTATTTAAAGTGAGACTGGCGGTCTAATGCTTTTAAGTGGTTTTTTTCACATAAAAAAATGCCCTTTTAGAAAGGGCATTTGTTCAGCTTGAAAAATGTGTATGTGCTGTTGCTTAAGGTGATGTTTTAACAGCAATATGTAAACCTTTTAGTAAGTTTAGTGCTTGTTGAACTTGGTAATCTTTCTCTGCAAGGTCATCTGTGTTGCTGGCTGTTGCCTGTGATGAGGGTTTGTCTGCTTTACCATTTCCGTTCGAAAGGTGTCTTGCCAGGTCAGCCTCTTTGTAAGAGGCGGCATTTTCATCTTCGATCTTGGTGACTTTAGCGCGGTCAACTCGAATATCGGGGGAAATACCATGTGCTTGAATAGACCGCCCATTTGGCGTGAAGTAGAGTGCTGTTGTGAGCTTTAATGCACGATCACGGTTAAGTGGTAGCACAGTTTGCACTGAGCCTTTGCCAAAGCTATCTGTACCCATAATGATGGCACGCTTATGATCTTGTAAGGCACCTGCAACAATCTCAGAAGCGGAGGCTGATCCGGCATTGATCAGTACAACCATCGGTACTCCATCAGATGGGTCGTCGACTGTAGCATTAAAACGTAATTCTGAATTGGGGATACGACCTTCAGTGTAAACAATAGTCCCTTTGGTTAAGAATGCATCTGATACGTTAACCGCTGCTTCCAATACGCCGCCAGGGTTATTACGGAGGTCTAAGATAATGCCATTTAAGCCGTTAGCTGACTTTTTAAGCTTTTGCAAGCTTTTGATCACCTCTTCACCCGTTGAGGTTTGGAATTGGGTTACACGTAAGTAGCCATATTTTTGGTTGAGAACTTTATGCTTAACACTTTGGACTTTGATTACTGCACGTTTGAGTGTGAGCGTGAATGGTGCGCTTTTTCCTTCTCTCACAATCGTCAGGCTGATGGGTTCACCTACTTTGCCACGCATCTTTTCAACAGCTTCCAGTAAGGAGAGGCCTTTAACAGGCTTGTTGTCGAGTTTGATGATTAAATCGCCAGCCTGAATACCTGCTTTTGCCGCAGGAGTATCATCGATAGGGGCTACCACTTTAATAAAGCCATCTTCCATCCCTACTTCAATACCCAAACCGCCAAACTCACCCGTGGTATTAATTTGCAGGTCCTTGTAGTCATCAGGCGAAAGGTAGGCTGAGTGTGGATCAAGTCCAGATAACATGCCTCGAATGGCATTTTCTAAGAGCGTTTTGTCATCAATCTGTTCAACGTAAGCAACCTTGATACGATCGTAAACTTCAACGAATGTTCTTAAATCTTCAAGTGGAAGGCGTGGCTGGACTTGCTCTTTGATTTGCTCTTCAGCACCTACGGGGATTGCCAGTGTTAGAGCAAGGGTGACACTGCCAAATAATGACCAAAGCTTACGGTGTGTCATATTCATCAATTACTCTCAGATAAATCAAAGTCTGTAAGTGTAGTTATATCCCATTACTGGGCTACACACCAATGTAATGGATTTTGCGGTTTTCCTTTGCGGCGAATTTCAAAATATAAGCCATTCTCTTGCCGCCCTCCGGTATTACCTACGGTTGCTACTTTTTCCCCAGCTTTAACCCAGTCTCCTGTTTCCTTTAACAGAGTCTGGTTATGAGCATATAAGCTCAAAAAGCCATCGCCATGGTCAATGATTAGCAATAATCCAGATCCACGCAGCCACTCTGAGAAGACAACGCGGCCATGATGAATAGCATAGATGGGCTTACCTGCACCTGCTTGAATAAACAGACCATTGTTACGAAGCTTGGTCTGTTTATTCATTGCACCAAATGACTGCGTAATGACTCCTTTTGCGGGTAAGGGCATCTTACCTTTATTGAATTGGAAAGGTTTGCCTGGTACCACGAGGTTGGCAATGGTACTCTGTAAATTTTTTAAAACTTGCTCTAGTTCGCGTCTGTCCTGTTCTAATTTTGAAAGCTCTTTATCTTTACTTGCAATGGTTTTTAGCAGCGTTGTAATAATTTGCTGGCGTTCGTTATGTCGCTTAGAAAGCTGTTCTTTGGCTTTAACAACTTCCATTCGTTGTTCATTTAACTTTAGCTGTTGCTGATTTATTTGGTCAGTAACTAATTTCAGTTCTTGTAATGTCTGGTTATAAGCTTTGATTTCTTTAATTCTTGATGCATTAAAATAGTCAAGATACTCAAGCTGCCGGGCCAGTTTCATCGGATCCTGCTGGTTTAGCAGCAGTTTCAGATAAGGTTGATGTCCTGCGAGATAGGCGGCACGGAGTGTGGCCGCCAGTCCTTGTTGTTGGCGCTGCTTAGCAACATCAAGGTGATGTTGCCGGGTTTGATACTTTTTTAGTTGTTGCTGGCCCTCCACTAGCCGGCGTTCAATGTTGGCAATTTCCTTATGCAAGCGTTCCATTTCAACTTCAGTTTTACGAAGTGACTCTTGTGCGGCAGAACGTTTTTGCTTCATTTCGTCCAACAAATCACGCATACGTGAGATATCAGCTTCAAGTTGATCGAGTTGTTGCTTGGTTGCTGCTTCATCATTGATTTGTGGCGATTTATCAGCCTGAACCTGAAATGCACCAAACCACAGTGGTAATGAAAGGCCGATAATACAAATGAGCTTTTTAGCCATTCGGGGCTTTGGAGTTGAATTGCTTATCATCTTGTCATTCTTCAAAAACGGATTCGGGTTAAGTATGCATGTAGCTCTAAATATAAATAAAGCCCGAATACCACAAACGGGTATTCGGGCTCATTTTTTTATAACAAAATGTGATTAATGATGAGTGCTTGGTTAATGTTTGATAAGCGACTTTCCAGTCATTTCCTCAGGCTGAGGAAGCGCCATTAAATCCAACAGTGAAGGGGCTATGTCAGACAAAACACCACCATCATGCAGCTGGATTTGCTTAGGTCCACAGTACAGCAAAGGTACTAACTCTGTTGTATGCGCTGTATGAGCCTGGCCTGTTTCCTTGTTCACCATGAGCTCAGCATTACCATGGTCAGCAGTAATGAGACACTGGCCGTTAACTTCCTCTAACGCGGCAACAACACGACCCACACATTCATCCAGACACTCAATGGCTTTCACAGCTGCATCGTAATCACCCGTATGGCCCACCATATCGCCATTCGCGTAATTACAGACAACTAAATCAAACTGACCACTTTTGATTGCATCTACCAGTTTATCAGTCACTTCTGGCGCACTCATTTCTGGCTGTAAGTCATAGGTGGCTACTTTAGGAGAGTTGACCAGAATACGGGTTTCACCTTCATAAGGCTCTTCTCTTCCGCAGCTGAAGAAGAAGGTGACATGGGCATATTTTTCGGTTTCTGCAATCCGTAATTGGGTTTTACCTAGGTTAGCCAGGTATTCTCCCAGTCCATTCTCGAGCACAGCAGGTGGGTAAGCGCTAGGAGCAGCAAGGTCGGCTGAATACTGGGTAAGCATGACAAAGCCAGCTAGCTCTCTAACCACCTCTCGCTCAAAGCCTGAAAATTCTTTATCTACGAACACTTGAGTGAGTTGGCGAGCGCGGTCTGCACGGAAGTTCATAAAGATGACCGCATCTCCCTCTTCAATAAATGCAGGATTGTTACTTTCGTCAACAATAGCTGTTGCTTTGACAAATTCGTCATTTTCATCACGCTCGTAAGCGGCCTTAAGCCCTGCAACTGCTGTGTCAGCAGTGAACTTAGCTTTACCTTGGGTAAGTAAGTCATAGGCTGTTTGAACACGATCCCAGCGCTTGTCCCGATCCATGGCAAAGTAGCGACCAATAATGCTAGCGATTCGACCTACTCCAAGGTCTTTTAGCTTGGCATCCATTGCTGCAAGCGAGTTTTCAGCACTTCTAGGCGGCGTATCACGACCATCTAGAAAGGCATGTACGTAGACTTTTGTTGCACCTTGTTTAACGGCAAGATCAACCATGGCATGTAAGTGAGACTCATGACTATGGACACCACCAGGAGACATCAGGCCCATAATATGTACAGCTTTATTAGCTTGAGCAGCAGCTTGTACTGGCTTGACTAAGACTTCGTTAGTATAGAAGTCACCATCCTCAATAGCTTTGCTGATACGGGTGAGTTCTTGGTAAACAACACGCCCTGCACCGAGGTTCATGTGTCCCACTTCTGAGTTACCCATTTGGCCATGCGGTAGACCCACATCATTCCCTGATCCAGAAACGAGCGCATGAGGGTTATTTGCCCAGAGTTTATCCCAAACGGGTTTGTTGGCTCCAGCAATGGCATTTGCTTCGCTTTCTTCACGATAACCAAAACCATCCAAAATGATGAGAGCTGTAGTACAACGTTTGTCAGTCATAGGATTCCACTACTTATGTGAAGGGTAAGTGAACGAGAAATACTAACGATTCCTGAAGTGAATAGCTATTGATACTGGCTACTAAGTATACATCACTAAGCAAACAATTGTGCTGCATCAATTATGTGTTTTGCCTTAGTGTTGAGTGCCAATTTGATTCACTCAAAGCATGTTTAAAAGACAATGGGTGTTTAGCCAGGAAATGTAACACGCTATACTTGCTAGCTTGATTAATATCGGGTTGGTAAGTTAGATGGAACACCTAATCGTATTTGTCAGTAATCACCCAGTGTTGGTTACTTCATTTGTTGTGTTGTTATTGCTCCTGCTATTTACTGAGAGCCGAAAAGCAGGCAAGACAGTGACGACCCAACAGGCGACACAGTTGATTAATCAGCAGCAAGCAAAAGTGGTTGATGTAAGAGAGCGAAAAGAGTTTTCAGAAGGACATATTGTGGATGCGATCAATATTCCTCTCAATAAGCTGACAGAGCACATGTCAGAGTTGGAAAAGTTCAAAGACACTCCCATTATTATTGTTGATAATATGGGACAGCATGCAAGCTCTGCAGGTAAAGCCCTAAGCAAAGCGGGCTATACGCATGTGGTTCGATTACAGGGTGGAATTTCTGGCTGGCGGGGAGAGAATCTTCCGTTAGTGAAGTCCTAGTGCAGGGATTGTCGATGAGTAAAGTTGTAATTTATTCTTCTGCCTATTGCCCTTTTTGTATACGTGCGCTAAGACTGCTTGATGCAAAAGCGGTGGACTATCAGTTGATTTCTGTAGATGGTCAACCTAATGTCAGGCGCGAAATGACTGAAAAAGCTGGTCGTACTTCAGTCCCGCAAATCTGGATTGGCACTACTCATGTTGGAGGGTGCGATGATTTGTATGCGCTTGAAGCCAAGGGAGAGCTTGATCGTTTGCTAAGTCAAGCGCAGTAACTGAGTACATTACATTTTAATGAGTAAACTAAACAAGAAAGGAAAGCTCGATGGCTGAAAATCAAAATAATCAGGCGCAACCTCAATTTGCTTTACAACGTATTTATGTAAAGGACTTATCATTTGAATCACCTAAGGCGCCTGATGTATTTACCAAAGAGTGGAAGCCACAGGTAAACTTGGACCTTAATACACAGAATAAGCAGTTGGAAGATAATGTTTATGAAGTTGTATTGACACTAACGGTAACAGTGACCTCTGATGAAGAAACTGCATTTGTTGTAGAAATCCAACAAGCGGGTGTATTCTTGATTCGCGGCTTAGAAGATGAGTCTTTACATCAAACACTAGGCGCATTCTGCCCAAATATCCTGTTTCCCTATGCCCGTGAAGCGGTTGATAACCTTGTACTACGTGGTAGCTTCCCTCCAATTATGCTTGCACCCGTAAATTTTGACGCACTTTATATGCAAGCTTTAGAGCAAAGAAAGGCAGAAGCCCAGCAGTCTACTGAAACTATTCAGTAATTATCACTGTAACACGTCAAATAACCACATTTAAAAAAAGCTCAGTGTACTTGTGCAATGCAAGTACTGAGCTGAAGTATAAGCGTCGTGAACTTGATGTGTTACACCCGTTATATTTAATGTCTGTGATTTAGTAATACGTTCTTCACTACATTTTCCCTATCCCTCTCCTGTCTACCATAAAAAACCTTCTCTGAGGGTATACGTAGAAAATACTTAATACCTAAGTCGAATAGTCAACATGCCGTAGAGAAATATATAATGTTCTGTGAAAAGGCAGGCATAATAAAAATCTAAATTAGCTTTTTCTAGGGAGGAGGAATGAGTAATGATTATGGCTATGATATCAAACTAATAAATGTCAATAAGATCATAGCTACTGAACATCACTGCAAAGAACATGCGTATAAATTATCTCAAATAATTAAAGTAGAAAGTGTCTGGACTGACCCTCTGATTATTGAAAAAAATAAATTTTTTGTCATGGATGGTCACCATCGTTTGGCTGCAGCACAGTTGCTGGGTTTTTCTAATATTCCATGTATTTTACTTGAATATAGTGACTCTCGTTTAAGCGTTTCAAGTTGGCGACCCGAGTTTGAGATTACAGAGTCACTTATTAATCAGTATGTACAAAAGCAAGCGCTCTTACCTTATAAAACAACGAGACATACACTGAATCCAAAGCCAAAAAAAATAAAAATTACAATAAATGAGTTAACTCAAAATGAATCAACCTGTAGTTACGCTTTTTGATAATAAAGTAACAGAAATATACCATTCGCCGATAGATTATAGGCCCAGTAATGTATTTTTTTGTTTAGATAATATTATTCGCAGCAATGTCTATATGAAGTATGAGGCAGGGAACTTTGCCGGATCGATAAAGATAAAGCCTGCCCTCAGAATGATAGAAGCACTAGAAAAAGAAAATAAAATTAATCGTGATACAGTGATTGTTGAATCTTCATCAGGTAATTTAGGAATAGCCTTGAGCTTAATTGCAGCGTCAAAAGGCTATAAATTCCTATGTGTCACTGATGCGATGGCTTCTCAGCAAAGTATTAACCTTATGAAGAGTTATGGAGCGGAAGTCGTTGTTATTACTGAGCGTGATGAAAATGGTGGGTATTTAAAAAAACGCTTAGCGTACATCAACCATTACTTACAAGATAACCGGAATTGTATTTGGTTAAACCAATATGCTAACCCCAACAACTATCTTGCACACTATTACTCAACAGCAAAAGAACTGCTAGATAGCTTTTATCATATTGACTATCTATTTGTCGGCGCAGGAACAACAGGCACATTAATGGGGTGCATTAACTATTTTGAAGAATTTTCCCCTAAAACAACGATTGTTGCTGTAGACAATAAAGGCTCCGTTACTTTTGGTTTACCACCGGGCAAACGTAATATTCCTGGTCTAGGGACCAGTCGAGCACCAGAAATTCTACAGGCTGATAAAGTGAGTAATTTGGAGGTTGTCAGCGATCAAGAAACAATCGCCATGTGTAGGGAAATGGTTAAACGAGGTTATCTGGTGGGTGGATCCACAGGAACTGTTCTGGCAGCAATTAAACGTTGGAATGATGTTATAGAACCCCATGAAACCGTTGTGATGATTGCGCCTGATAGTGGAGAAAAGTATATCGACACGATTTATAACGACGAGTGGTGTCAGCATATTGCGGGATAGCGTAGGCCACCACTAAAAGTACAATTTTTACAGCAAATAAAGCGACTTTATTTAAAAGAGTTAAATATGAAAATGGTTCCAAAGTTCCGTGTAATATCTGGTGAAACAGTTAATGATTTACTCTCACAAAACTATGAAACCTTATCCAATATTGTTGAAAAAACATACTTAGATCATGGGCAAGGATTAACAATTAATCCTGATAGTTACTTTTTACGGTTTAAGCACAAGCCGAATGCGAGAATTATTGCTTTGCCAAGTTACATTGACCCAATCAATGTCAGCGGTATTAAATGGATTTCCAGTTTTCCAGATAATATTCAAGAGGGTATTCCTCGGGCATCTGCTGTACTGATTCTCAATGATGGAAATACAGGCTATCCTTTAGCTTGCATGGAAGCCAGCATAATCAGTGCAATGCGTACTGCTGTTTCGGCGGTTATTGGTGCATACCATCTGAGAAATAAGAATGACAAGGTAGGTACCCTGGGAATCGTGGGCAATGGGCTTATTGCAAAATATGTTGTGGCTGTTTTGCAGGGGTTACAGTGGGATATTGGTCAAATTAATGTTTATGACCAAAATAAAGAGTACAGTGCTCAGTTTGCAGAATCTATTGGTAATAAAACAGGTTACGCCTTTAATGTCAGTCATAGTTTAGATGAGTGTTTACAAAACTCAGAGATGATATTACTGACAACAACTGCAGCTCAACCATATATTAATGATTTGAGCGTGTTTGAGCATAATCCACTGATTCTTAATATATCTCTTAGAGACCTGGGAGAGGAGATTATTCTCGGATCATATAATGTGCTAGACGATATTGACCATTGCTTGAAAGCAAATACATCACCACACTTGGCTGAAATAAAAGTAGGCCATAGAGAGTTTATTGATGCTACTTTGCCTGAGATATTAAGTGGTTCTAAAAAAATACCAGATAACAACAAGCCTATCGTTTTTTCACCCTTTGGTCTTGGTGTATTGGATCTTGCATTAGGACACTACATTTACCAACAGGCTATTGAGCAAGGTTCTAGTATCGAAATAGATAACTTTTTTTATGATCTGAGCAGAAATTAACGTTAGGGATAAGTTATGTTAAAACAAGAAACTATTGGACATAGTCGATTTCCTCATGAGCAATACTGGCCGCCTGTAAATGCAGCCTATGAATTTAGTTTAACGCTAAATGAGTTGTTAGCTCTTAATATGGGAGAACTTACTGATAAGTTGCAAGAGATCATTTCAGCAACTCACAATGAAGAGCTTGTCAATAAATACTTGGCAGAGATTTATTCGTTGTACTATGGCTATAAAGATGCACCAAGAATAGACTTTTGGGAAAAGCCTGAGACTTTTTCTCGTATCGAGTTTATTAAGCTAACTTTAGAAGGTTTTTTTATTAATACGTTACTAAAATCTAGGTATGAACTCCCTGAAATCAGTTGTGCTGCCCAAGTGGGCGACTACCTTAGATTTTTTGTCGAACATAACTACGGTGTTAGTCATGCATTCTTTGACTTTGTTGCTGATGAAATGTCAGAACAGCAAATGAAAGAGTTTTTACTGCTGGAAGTTATTCGAAATGAAATAGTTGATGATGAAGTTGCTTTAATGGTGCCAGGGTTACAGTACTCAATGAAGCAGGTTGTAGTGTCTAATTTATGGGATGAGTGTGGAAATGGGGCTATTGATAATTTCCATACTAATTGGCTAAGACGTTTACTGACAGCCCATGATGAGTGGTCAAATATTTTAACGTATCGGGCAGAACAAAAACCTTGGTTTGCATCGATTTCATCAAATTCGTTTAATGCGGTGTTAACGACGCGTTTTAAATGCCACCGGGCTTATGGTCATTTTATGACAACAGAAGCGTGGGTAGCTCCTCACTTTAAAAAGATACTTCAGGGAATGGATCGTCTTGGTATTACTGATCAGAATGTACGGGTATATTTTGACGCCCATATGAGAATTGATCCACACCATGCTGAAGAAATGATTGAGGGGCTATTAAAAAATACGCCAGAATTAGCACAGGTAGTGTTGTATGATATTATCAAAGGAGCCCACCAGGCTGCGATGGCTGGTGAGATGATGTATGACAAATTATTAGAATACTTTCGAGGGAATGGACATTGAACAGTATCTACTTCTTACTAGCCGCATTGCCGGTGCTGTCGTCGATTACTGTAATTCTTTGTGGAAAAGGAGCCCTAAATGGGGCTCTTGTTGGTTTAGTCACAGCCATTTTAGTTTCTTTGTTGATACCAGAGTTTGCGATTGACTCTGCCCAATATAATGCAGGTATTGGGACGGTTTTGATTTTAGGTCTTAGTGTTGCGTTGGTTATTATACCAGGACAACTTCTAAATCGAGTTCTTCAGCAGCAAAATATTATTAAAGCGTTAGCACACTATATCGACTGTGTACAATTACCTAAATTACATAAAGCGTTGTTGTTGTTATTGGGAGTAGCGCCCGCTGTCGAATCTCTTACAGGATTTGGTGTTTCACTTTTTTTATCTGTGCCAATTATTTTCCAGCTTTATCAGGGAAAAGCTGCATATCGAACAGCCATGTTAACCATGAATATTATGCCGTGGGGAACACTGGGGCTTGCGACAGTCGTTGGTGCTGGAATTGCGGGTTTGTCTATTCAGCAGTTAGGAATTTATTCTAGCATAACCAGCATGGCCGTATTTCCAACATTAGGTATTGCCTGTTTATTTGCATTAGGGGGCTGGCAGGCATTTCGCCAGTATGCTTGGCTGGCTATTTTGCTGGGACTGGTTTTTTCTAGTCTTTTGTATATTAATAATCGCTGGTTATGGGTTGAAACAGCAGGTATTTTTTCGGGGTTAGGTACGCTTGTTGTTGGTGTGATTTTAACGAAAGCTCGGTTTGAAAAACAAGAGTTTGCTGGTGTGCCTCTTATTAGAGCATTAATACCTTACGGTCTTTTGTTAATGCTTGTGGCTTTACCGCGATTAATTCCTGGCGCTTGGGACTGGTTAAGTAATCTTTTAATTTTAGAAACTGAGCATATCCGGTTTACCCCTTTTACCAGCCCTGGTTTTGCTTTATGTATTACTGCGATAGTTATTGCGCTATCACAGCGAACTAAAGTGTCTATTAAATCAATATTACCCACGGTTGCACGACCAATAGTGTCTATTATTGCTTTTGTTGCTATGGCTCAAATTATGCGTGAAAGTAATATGCTGAGCTATGTCGGTAGTACACTGGTAGGTGCAAATCAAACCCTTAATGTCGTACTTTCCTCTTTTTTAGGAGGCGTCAGTGGCTTTGTCACAGGCTCAAATGTAGGTGGCAACGCATTAATGATGCCACTGCAGCAAACGCTTTCATCTGGAGCCGATACCCAATTGACTATATTGGCGGCTATTCAAAATAGTGCAGCAGGGCATTTAGTCTTTGCTTCAATTCCCATGATTTTATTAATGACAACCATTGCAAAGGATTTATCTGGTCCTCAGGAAGTACCAGTAGCTTCATTGCTTAAGTTTGGTTTAGGTATGTCTGTGTTAATTGTGAGTGTGATTGGCGTAATGGGAATAGTTTTGGCGACTGTTGCGTAGATTTTATTAGTAAGTAAGAATGTTATTTAATCCCCCAATTGGGGGATTTTTTTGTGCTTTATAGGCATTTTAAATGCCTTCTTTATAATCCAATTGTCGCCAGCTTTCGTAAACCATAATGGCTACTGTATTTGAAAGGTTTAAACTGCGGCTTTTTTCTCGCATTGGAATGCGGATAATTTGCTCTTCGGGGAGTGATTCTAAAATGGAGGCAGGTAAACCACGGGTTTCTGGTCCAAATACTAAGGCATCACCCTCTTGGTAGCAGGGATCAGCATGATAGCGCTTACCTTTTGTGCTGATGGCATACACATTTTTAGGCTTAACCTGCTTAAGAAAAGCAGAAAAGTCATCATGTAATTGTACGCGCGTAAATTCATGATAATCCAATCCAGCACGTCGCATACGTTTGTCATCAAAATCAAAGCCTAATGGTTTGATTAAGTGCAAATGAAATCCCGTATTGGCACAAAGCCGAATAACATTCCCAGTGTTGGGCGGAATTTCAGGTTCAAACAGTACAATGTGTAGCATACTTGGTTCAACTTATTGGTAATACAGGCTAAATTGGCCTAAGCAAGTATATAGAAGGTCTCTAAAAATGCACTATCTGTTGCTATATCCTTCGCTGTGGTTATAGCTAACCAGAGCGGCTGAAATTTTTATACACAGGTTACTGTGTTTGGAAGGTCAGCTGGCTATTCCTTCATCTTCTTCATCGTCATTATACATACCTAACTCTTTTATCTTTCGTGTCAGTGTATTGCGCCCCCAGCCCAGCAAGTTGGCTGCATCCCGCTTGCGTCCACCAGTGTGCTTCAAAGCGACTTCAATCATAATGCGTTCAAAAGTCGGTACTGCAGTTTCTAGAATATTTTTATGCCCTTTGCGTAACTCTTTATTGGCCCATTGCTGTAAGGCTTGCTCCCAATCTAGTGAAGGGGTGGGTTGCTCACTGTGTTGCAAAAGCTCTTGCGGGAGATCTGAAATATGAACTTCGCGGCCTGAAGCCATGACTGTCAACCAGCGACAAATATTTTCCAGCTGGCGGACATTGCCGGGCCAGTCAAATTGGCTCAGGAAGTTAGCCGTTTCTGGGAGAAGAATTTTAGGTTCAACGTCAAGTTCATGGGCTGCGCGTGACAGGAAGTGGTTGGCTAACAAAGGGATATCTTCCCGGCGATCACTGAGCTTAGGGATGTGAATACGAATAACATTTAAACGATGAAATAAGTCTTCGCGAAATAAACCCTTAGTGACGAGTTTTTCTAAGTTTTGGTGAGTCGCTGCGATAATTCGAACATCTACTTTTATCGGCGTGTGGCCGCCAACGCGATAAAATTCACTGTCGGCTAGCACTCTCAGTAGGCGGGTTTGCGTTTCTGCAGGCATATCGCCAATTTCATCTAAAAATAGTGTGCCCCCATTGGCTTGTTCAAAACGACCTTGCCGTTGTTGGGCTGCACCTGTAAAAGCCCCTTTTTCATGACCGAATAACTCTGAGTCCATCAAGTCCTTGGGAATTGCTGCCATATTCAGTGCGATAAAGGGATGTTGTGTTCTAGGGCTGTGGCGGTGTAGGGCTTGGGCAACCAGTTCTTTCCCGGTGCCCGACTCCCCGTTGATTAATACGGTGATATTTGATTTTGATAAACGTCCAATTGCCCGAAACACCTCCTGCATGGCAGCTGCTTCACCAATAATCTCGGGTGTAACAGGTACCTGCTCTGGTGTTATGTTCGGCTGTTGCTCATGGGCATGGGCTAATGCTCGTTTTACCAAGTTAACCGCTTCATCCACATCAAAGGGTTTGGGTAAGTACTCAAAGGCTCCTCCCTGATAGGAGGCAACAGCACTTTCTAAATCTGAGTGAGCGGTCATGATAATGATAGGAATATGAGGAAATTGACCGCTGACGCTGTTTAGAAATTCAAGTCCATCAGTACCGGGCATACGGATATCACTAATGATAACTTGAGGCTGATGGCGTCGGAGTTGAGCCAGTGCGGCATCAGCAGATGAAAAGCTGCTCACAATATAGGTTTCCCGTTGTAAAGCTTTTTCCAGCACCCAACGGATAGAGCGGTCGTCATCAATTATCCAGACGTGATCATTTGTGTTCATGGGCCGATCCTTGATGATGCTCAAAAGGTAAATAAATCGTAAAGGTTGTGTTGCCTGGCTCGCTGTTGCAACGTATAAGCCCTTTGTGCTGGCTGACAATAGCCTGGGCAATACTCAACCCAAGTCCAGTGCCGTCAGCTTTGCCACTGACCATTGGATAAAAAATGGTATCAATGAGAGAGGCTGGTATGCCTGGACCATTATCATGAATGTCAATCTGGCAAACTAAACGATGACAGATACTGGCAATAGTGAATTGGCGAACAATACGGCTGCGTACAGTCAGTATGCGAGGTTGTGATTGTTGACTGGTTTGAAGTGCCTGCAACGCATTATGCATGATATTGAGGACAGCCTGGATAAGCTGTTGTGCATCCCCAGGAAGCTCAGGAATACTGGGGTCATAGTCACGAATAACATCAATACACCCTGATGCTTCTGCGCTGATTAGATTGCAAACATGTTCCAGCACAAGGTGGATATTGATGGGATTCATTTGCGGAGGGCGCATGGGACCTAGCATCCGGTCTACAAGATCCCTTAAGCGGTCTGCTTCTTCAATAATAACCTGAATATATTCTTGCAAATCAGCGCTGGGCAGCTCTCTGGAGAGGAGTTGAGCTGCACCTCTAATGCCACCAAGGGGATTTTTTATCTCATGAGCTAAACCACGAACTAAAAGCTTTGAGCTTTCTTGCTTGGCGAGAATGGACTCCTCTTTGGAGATACGCAGTAAGCGGTCTTTAGGAAATAGCTCAACAAGCAGTGTACTGGTATCCGTCAAGGCACTAGGGTCAGTGATGGGGGTAATGGTGTAGTCCAGAATTAGCTGTTGTCCATTAAAGAGTGTGAGTTTGGCCTCTCGTTTGGTGAGTGGGTGAGCGCTGCTTAAGGTTTGTAGAAGATTCGCTTGAAACTCATCAGCATTTCGGAACAGATCTTCTGAAGCTTTATGCTGAATACGTTGCCCACTGACCGCTAACAGCACTTCTGCGGCATGGTTGATGTAACTGAGTTGTAATTGGTGGTCAATTACTACCACTGCAGTCGTTAAATTATTAAGAATTGTTAGGTTATCCAAGGTAATTTGTTGTATTGCTAATAGGTTAATGGGCACTTCATATTTAAAGGTTCAAAGCCAACCAAAATTTGCCCGTTAGTAACGCAAAATTGGGGCCAAAAAGGTTATTAAGAGATAAATACTTATAACAAATTTTATTTTCTGGCTGCAGTAGTTGGTGAACTTCATGCGTTTCTAAGTACTGAGTGGTTTAGCAGCAATGATACGCAGTTGTAATGATAAGCTGATTGGACAAAGGCAGGCTGTCAGTGCTGAAATCATCCTTGCACTATTTTAGTGCAAGGATGCATTTTTGCGAATGGTTTCGATAGATTATCTTGCTTGATATTAGCTGCCACTATTATTGCTTGGGGCTGGGGCTGGGGCTGGGGCTGGGGCTGGGGCTGGGGCTGGAGTTGGAGTTGGAGTGGGCTTAGGTTTATTTTGGGGGTGGTTAGGGTTTTGGATGCTTGTGCGCTTAACATGTACTGTGGTGCTGGCAGATTGAATCTCATTACCTTTGCTATCAAACAGCTTTACTTCAACAGTATGCGTTCCTCTTTCAACATTACTTAGTGAAAAACTGAGTAGTTTTTGTTTTGAGCCTTGGGATGCGCCATCCAGAAAAACCTGTGCCTTATGACCCCGCTTGAGGCGAGGAGAGGTTTTTGCTGTTACTTTGAAATTGCCTGGGTCACGGATGGTTTCATTATTTTTAGGTGAAGTAATGGTAAATGAGTCATAGGTAAAGCTTTCTTTGTCATCTTGTGATGTGTCTTTTGAGCTTGCAGCTGGTTTGGGTAGAGAGATAGTTGTTACAGGCTTGACGTCAATTTTTTCAGGGTTTTTGGTTTTAGGCTCATCCGTAAAAATAATATTGCCTTGCTCATCAGTTTCTTTATAAATCTTGTCTGCACCTGTCAGTAATAAGAGGCAACAACCCAGAAAAGCGATTGTTTGTAGCCCTTTGCTCACCACTTTATTTATGTTGTACATAAGCGTTCTGTCCTAGATGGGGATTTACCAGTAATTATAACGATGAACCATATCAAGGACGTGTCAAGGAAGAAGAGGAGAGCTGAACAGAAGATAAGCTGTATCGTATAAAAAGGGCTACTTGATAGTAGCCCTTTAGCATTGTGCCTAAAAGCTGAATTACACGCTGTAGTACATATCAAACTCAAGTGGGTGAGTGGTTTGAGCTAAACGCTCACACTCAGACCGTTTAAGATCAATGTAGCCATCAATCAGGTCATCACTGAACACACCACCTTCTTTTAGGAACTCACGGTCTCTGTCTAAAGCAATCAGTGCTTCTTCAAGACTTGTCGCAACGGTTGGGTATTCTGCCGCCTCTTCTGGAGGCAAATCATACAAGTCTTTATCTGCAGCATCCCCAGGGTGAATTTTGTTACGGATACCATCAAGGCCAGCCATTAGCATTGCAGAGAATGCTAAATATGGATTTGCAGCAGGATCAGGAAAACGAATTTCAACACGGCGTGCTTTTGGACTATTCACGTAAGGAATACGGATAGAAGCAGAGCGGTTACGTGCAGAGTAGGCAAGCATAACAGGCGCTTCAAATCCTGGCACTAAGCGCTTATAGGAGTTAGTAGCAGGGTTAGTGAAAGCATTGAGTGCTTTCGCATGCTTGATAATGCCGCCAATGTAGTAAAGGGCTGTTTCAGAAAGGCCAGCATAGCCATCTCCTGCAAAAATATTTTCGCCTTGCTTGGAGATTGATTGGTGACAGTGCATGCCACTACCATTATCGCCTACTAATGGTTTCGGCATAAAAGTAGCGGTTTTACCATAGGCATGCGCAACATTATGTACGCAATATTTGAGGATTTGCACTTCGTCAGCTTTGCGTACCAGTGTATTAAATTTAACGCCTATTTCATTTTGACCTGCAGTACCTACTTCGTGGTGATGAACTTCAACCGCCAGTCCCATTGCTTCCATTGCAGAACACATGGCTGTCCGTAGATCATGACAAGAGTCAACCGGTGGTACAGGGAAATAACCACCTTTTACTTTAGGACGGTGACCAATATTACCGCCTTCAAAGACTTCAGATGACGCCCAGTGAGCTTCTTCTGAGTTGATGTGGTAGTTACAGCCAGAGATATCCACTCTCCACTTTACATCATCGAATACAAAGAACTCAGGCTCTGGGCCAAAGAATGCTGTGTCACCAATGCCTGTAGACTTCAGATACTCTTCGGCACGCTTGGCAACAGAGCGCGGGTCACGATTGTAACCTTGCATGGTGGCTGGCTCGATGATGTCGCAGCGAACGATTAAGGTTGTTTCATCAGTGAAAGGGTCAAGCACAGAACTGCTGTCATCAGGCAACAGAATCATGTCTGATTCATTGATTCCCTTCCAGCCAGCAATGGATGATCCATCAAACATTTTACCTGATTCAAAGAACTCATCATCAATTTCGCTAACGGGCATAGATAAATGCTGCTCTTTACCATGAGTATCAGTAAAGCGAAGATCTATCCATTTAACTTCATGTTCTTTGATAAGATTCAGCGTATGCTCTGACATTGCAATTCCTCCAGAGGGGTATACCCAGCGGGACACTGCTATTGTTATTTTGCAGAGTTGCCCGTAATGATTTTGGCTACTCAGTTTAAGTAAAACGCGAACAGCCCCCATAAAAAGATGTTTACCTTGACAGCAATTAGTGTGCCATTCAGATAAACACCCTTATTTGGTGAGTAAATGCACCAGAATTGGGGGTGAGTCGATTCACTATATGCACAAACTTAGTGCAATATATTGATTTATGCACTTAAAAAGTGCTTTTTTAAACCAACTGGCTATTTAATGATTCACGGATGATCCATTCCTTGGCCGAGAGTGAGCGTTATCAGAGCACTCAATGCTCGAACATACAATGAGTAGCATGTGTCTTCGGTGTTAATGAAAAAATACAAGATAGATTAACGGTGCTGATAATAGCCAGATTTTGTATAATGTTTTGCTACATTTTTATTGACCATCCATGAATTTTGCCCATGAATTTTGTTGTAAAGATCTTTCCAGAGATAACCATTAAAAGTAAGCCGGTTCGGCAGCGCTTTGTTAAGCAGCTAAGACGTAATATCCGAACCTTATTACGGCCTATTGATCCTGGTATCGATGTGACGGGTACATGGGACAAAATCATTATATCTACTGAACAGCAAGACAAGCAGGTATGTCGACAAATTAGAGAGCAGCTCCAACATACCCCCGGCATTTGTCATATTTTGGAAGTCGTTGATTTTCCTTTGGTTGATCTAGATGACATTACTGAAAAAGCTTTTCAAGTAATGGGTGAAGCCATACGAGGCAAAACATTCTGCGTTCGTTGCCAGCGTAATGGACATCATGAATTTTCATCAATTGAGGTCGAGCGTTATGTCGGTGGTGGGCTATTGCAGCGTGTGCAAGATTGCTCTGTTAAACTCAAAAACCCTGACGTTACTGTACGTATCGAAATTCATCATAAACAGCTGTATATCGTTCGTGAAAGGCACCTTGGCATTGGTGGCTACCCATTAGGTACGCAGGATGCTGTCTTGTCACTGATTTCAGGTGGGTTTGATTCAACCATTTCTAGCTTTTTGACGATGAAGCGAGGTGTCCTCACCCACTTTTGCTTCTTTAATTTAGGCGGTCATGCTCACGAAATAGGCGTTAAGGAAGTTGCTTACTATCTTTGGAGCAAATATGGTGCATCCCACCGTGTGAAATTTATTACCGTGCCTTTTGAGGGCGTGGTGGAAGAAATACTCACCAAAGTAGATAACTCCTACATGGGTGTTGTGCTCAAGCGAATGATGTTGCGTGCTGCTGATAAAGTCGCTGAGAATCTGGATGTTCATGCATTGGTAACAGGGGAGGCTATTTCTCAAGTCTCCAGTCAAACCTTACCTAATCTGGGAGTTATTAATCAGGCTACGGATCGGTTGGTGCTGAGACCTTTGATTACAATGGATAAGCAGGACATCATTGATACTGCCGCCAGAATAGGTACAGAAGAGTTTGCGAAGCATATGCCTGAGTACTGTGGAGTGATTTCGGTTAACCCTACAACTCGGGCTAAACCCGAAAAAGTTTCAAGAGAAGAGCAGGTATTTGACTTTGCTGTGCTTGAGCAGGCAATTAATAGTGCAAGTGCGGTGAGTATTCATGAAGTTATGCAGGATGACCGGCAGATTCATGAAGTGCAAATTGATGAAGTGCTACCTGAACAGGCTATCGTGATAGATATTCGCCACCCTGATGAAGAGGAAAATAAACCGCTTGAACTGGATAATGAAGTGAAAACGGTACCTTTTTATCAGCTGAGTCGTGTATTTGCAGAGCTGGATCGTAATCAGCACTATTATCTCTACTGTGAAAAAGGGGTTATGAGCCAATTACATGCACTGCACTTGCTCGATGAGGGCTATAAAAATGTTAAAGTGTATCGTCCTGCTAAATAACTCACGCTGTTTGTCAAATATGCCCACTACGATGGGCATTATTATAAATTTTTAATGCTTTTTAGTTGAAGGTGACATATCTGCGGTTAAGATATGGCACTTTTTATTTGCCGGTTGAAATGTCACATATTCTTTCATCAGAAGGGAGTGTGAAGGGTAAAAACGTATCGCTACTTAGTCGTTATGTTAGTAATGAGCTTATACTTTACGCAGAACTCTTGGGTATAAAGCTAAGCGTTTGTCTGTTGGTTTGTTCATTGCAGTCCAGTAAGACCGGGTAATCCTTATTGAGGCACTGTCTTGTGATTGAGAAGTTACGGAATATAGCCATTATTGCGCATGTTGACCATGGTAAAACTACGCTGGTGGATAGATTGTTGCAGCAGTCTGGTACGCTGCAGCGCAAAGATATGGGTACAGAGCGGATCATGGATTCCAATGATCAGGAAAAAGAGCGTGGAATCACTATCTTAGCCAAAAATACCGCGATAGAGTGGCAAGATCACCATATCAATATTGTAGATACACCAGGACACGCTGACTTTGGTGGTGAGGTAGAGCGTGTACTATCCATGGTCGACTCTGTACTCTTACTGGTTGACGCGGTTGATGGTCCGATGCCTCAAACACGCTTTGTTACACAAAAAGCATTTGAGCAAGGATTACATCCTATTGTGGTGGTAAATAAAGTCGATCGTCCAGGTGCTCGTCCTGAGTGGGTGGTGGGTGAAGTACTGGATTTGTTTGACCGCCTGGGGGCTACTGAAGAGCAGCTGGACTTTCCTGTAATGTATGCCTCTGCCATTCAAGGAAAAGCAGGCTTAGAGCCTGACCAGCTGGCTGATGATATGACACCACTGTTTGAGATGATCGTAAACAATGTGCCTACACCGGATGTTAATGTGGAGGGTCCCTTCCAAATGCAGATTTCTGCGTTGGACTATAACAGCTATGTAGGTGTTATTGGGATTGGTCGAATTACCCGCGGTAAATTAACGCCTAATATGCCTGTCAAACTGGTTTCCAGTGAAGGTCAGCAGCGTAATGCCAAGGTATTGAATGTAATGGGATATCTTGGTTTGGAGCGTGTTGATACAGCTGAAGCATCTGCGGGTGATATTGTCTGTATTACCGGTATTGATGGCTTGAATATCTCTGATACGCTCTGCCATCCTGACCACCCTGAAGCGTTACCAGCGCTAACGGTAGATGAGCCTACTGTGAGCATGACCTTTCAAGTCAATGACTCCCCTTTTGCAGGGCGTGATGGTAAATACGTCACCAGCCGTAATATCAAAGAGCGTTTAGAGCGAGAGTTAATCCATAACGTTGCACTGCGTGTTGAGCAAGGCGATAGCGCTGATAAGTTTATCGTTTCTGGGCGAGGGGAACTGCACTTATCTGTGTTGATTGAAACGATGCGCCGTGAAGGCTATGAAATTGGTGTCTCTCGTCCAGAAGTTATCACCCGTGAGGTGGATGGTGAGCATCAGGAGCCTTATGAGCATGTCATGATTGACATCGAAGAAAATCATCAAGGCGGCATCATGGAAGAGCTGGGTAATCGCAAGGCTGAGTTAAAAAATATGGTTCCTGATGGCCGTGGACGTATTCGATTAGAGTACATCATGCCTGCGCGAGGCTTAATTGGTTTCCGCTCTCAATTTTTAACCATGACTTCAGGTAGTGGTATTCTGACGCACGTTTTTGATCACTATGGCCCTGTTAAAATCGGAGAAGTGGCGAGCCGGACAAATGGTGCCTTGGTGTCAATGGTATCTGGTAAGGCATTAGGTTATGCCCTTTATAATCTTCAGGATCGTGGTCGTTTATTTATTGGTCCAAATGTTGAAGTGTATGAAGGAATGGTAGTTGGTATCCATAGTCGTGAAAATGATTTGGTGGTTAACCCAACAAAAGCGAAACAACTAACTAATATTCGTGCATCAGGTTCTGATGAGAATATTATTTTAACACCGCCAATTAAACACTCTTTAGAACAAGCACTTGAGTTTATTGAAGATGATGAACTGGTTGAAGTAACACCAACATCAATTCGAATTCGCAAGAAGTTCTTAAAAGAGAATGATCGGCGGAAGGCGGCACGTGCTAAAAAATAAAGTACTCACAAAAAAATGAGTATTATATTGAGTTAAAAAAAGCCTGTTGTTATGCAGGCTTTTTTTATGTGAGCCTAAATATGGTGAGTATTTTTAAAATGGTATTACTATGGAAGCAATGAGTAAGTATAAGTATTTTTTAATTATTGATTTAGAAGCGACCTGCTGTGATCAAAAAACGATAGCACGAAATCAAATGGAAATTATTGAAATCGGTGCGGTCCTGACTGAGGCAAAGACACTCGCCATCGTAGACGAATTTCAAACATTTATTCGTCCAGTCAGAAATCCAGTATTAACTCCTTTTTGTACTGAGCTGACAAGTATTACACAAAAGAATGTAGATAATGCTCCAGGTTTTGCTGAAGCAATAGAACATTTAAAACAGTGGTTACAGTCTTATAGTAGCTATATTTTCTGTTCATGGGGTGATTATGATAAAAAACAGTTTGAACAAGACTGTCAATTTCATCAAGTAGCTTATCCTTTAACTAATGGACATATCAATATTAAAAAAGCCTTTTCAGAGGCTCAAGGTCTTAAGCGCAAGTACGGTATGAGTACAGCTTTAAATTTGATTGGTGCTCAGCTTGAAGGTACACACCATCGTGGTATTGATGATGCGAGGAATATGGTTAAACTGATGCCGTTTGTTTTAGGGTGCAAGAAATTAAGTCGTTTATAAACTTGACGAGTTATGGTTGATCATAAAAGCTTGTAGTGAGTGTTATTGGTTATGTGGGTGAACCTTAGGCGAGTGGTTAGCTTATGGAAATTTTTGCTATAGGTGTAATTATAATCGCTGTTATTTTTTTTGTTATTAATCATAAGGTGAAGAAAGTTCAACAGCTACATTATATTGAGCGCTACCCATTTCAAAATGCGCTTAAAATGAAAGTAAGTAAAAAGTACCCTCAACTTGATAGAGAGCAATTAAAGCTCGTTTTTGAAGGGTTGAGGGATTATTTTTGGATGTGCCATAAAGCTAATAGTCAAATGGTTGCCATGCCTTCACAAGTGGTTGATGATGCTTGGCATGAGTTTATTTTATTTACGCGAGCGTACAGTCAATTTTGCAAAATGGCCATTGGTCAGTTTCTTCATCATACCCCAACAGAAGCAATGAAATCTTCAACAGATGCCACTGAAGGTATCAAGCGTGCTTGGCGCTTAGCATGCGCAAGAGAGGAAATAAACCCTAAATATCCAGCTCAGTTACCCTTGATCTTTGCTATAGATACCATGCTCGATATTCCTAATGGGTTTAGGTATGTACTGGACTGCAAAGAAAACAAATTTGGTGATGGCTATTGTGCCAGTCACATTGGATGCTCTTCGGGATGTGCTGGCAGTTCTGGTGCCTCAAGTTGTAGTTCTGATAGTGGTGGTTCAAGTTGTGGAAGTAGTTGTGGTGGTGGCTGTGGAGGAGGTAATTGAGTGTATAGGCCTTTATAAGGTTGACCTACTAAATAAGGTAGTAGGTCCTGGAATGAATAAAACACGTTAAGTTTTGATTGGTTAAGGTCCAGGAAACATTGTTGTTACCTGGTTAACTACAGAGTTATATAACATACTTCCTTTTTTTGTTGCTGAACAATTATTGCTGGCAAGGTTACCTAAATCATTTGTGAGTGTAGCTGAGCCTAATATTCTTCCTCCACGAAGAGGTGTTTCTGAGCAACTGGTGTCAGCAATGAGTGAATTACAAAGATCTATCATGGTTTGTTTTGATGCGCAGTGTGCACTATCAAACGCACTGTTGGTATTAGCAACGCAGGGATTATTACAATAAGTATTTTGTATATAAGTCCATGTGGCATCGCTGAAGTTTGTGCAGTTAATATTTGGACAGGCTGCCTGGACATTAAAAGGTAATAAAGATGATAACAAAATTGCTGAAAAAAATTTAAAGTACTGAGTAAAGGGGCGTTTAAGCGTATCCATTATATTAGCCTCCCTGTTAGAGTAATCCTTCTTGGTACTTATTTAGTAGTTTATAGTAGTTTAGTAGTTGATATTTTTCTCTTATTGAATATAAACCATGAATGATGATTTAGGGCTAACTTGTGCTATAAAAGTTCATTACAGCGGGAGTCATAAAAAAGCCTACCAATAATTAGATAGGCTTAAAATATTATGTGCTTAAAACGAGGTTTATACTTTTGTTCGTATTATGCGTAAAGCTTCCAGTAGTATTCAATATAATAGTGACCACCATGACCATAAAAATGACTACGGTGGATGCCTGAGGTGGTTGAGCCCCAAACGCCATTAATTGTCCAGCGAGCACCAAAAGAGGGAACAGTACAGCTGACTGTTTTGGGGGGGAAGATATCATCATTCCAAGCATCGATAAACCAGTCAACAATTTTGGCAACCGCATAACCTACAGCTGCACCAATGAGGGTGCCTAGTGGACCGAAGCTGGAGCCAATTAAACCACCCACATAGGCGGCAACAGCATCCTTAACTTGAGACTCTACTTTTTCCCATAGTTTTTGTAAGAAAGCGGCTAAACCACCATTATCTTTTTCTGCAAGAATCATCGTAATGTAATAGGATTTTGGCCAGCTGTCACCTTCACGCATACTAAACCAGTGGAAACGCCAATGAGGGTTATACCAACGGCTATCACCGTCATCAAAACCTCCACCAACAAAGTGCTCATTTATTTTTTTGGTATCACCTGTTTCATCTACAGATGTTCCAGCAACAGATACTTCATCGGAACCCCACCACTCTGGATTTGTTTCATCAACACACTTCACACGACGTACATAAAGTGCGAGTTTGTCTGTAACAGCTTGAGGTTCAAAATCATCATGATCAAATTCAGCTTGTAAATCAGTAAATACACGACCACCACCTAACAAGGCATCTGAGGTTAAAATATTATGACTATTTAGGATTTGAGGTTGTGTTGAACGCATACGTTCTATTTCTGGCTGACTGATATCAGATACAGGGGAAGGCGTCCAAATACCCAGTAGACGAGGATCAATTTTTAGCTTAGGCAGTTTTGTCACTTCATGTTCAACACTTTCCATTGCTTTGACATCTATTGCACCTAGATCACCGTATAATCTAGTTCTAATGGCTTTATCGGCAGTGTAAATGGGCTTTAGATTTCGCCTAATGGTTTCTTTCTTTTCCTTAGAGTACTCGTCAAAGCGTGATTTGAAAACATCCTCAAAGCTACGCTCTAATGGATGAAAGCTTTCCTCAACGGCAACTTTTTCAGCAGCAATTTTTGCACTATTTATTACACGCTCAACGATTTTTTTTATTTCACTGTTGGCGAGTGTAATGTTGTCGTTAATAATCGGTTCCTGTTTCATGTAGTCCTCACTTTCCTTATGTTAGTAAATTCCCTACAAATCAATTTATAGGGTTATTCTTTCTGACTGATAAAATCAGTTCTGCAAGAGTGCTTGTTAGTGTTTAGGAATGACTTTAGGGTAGGTTAAGTCACAAGATTTATTAGATTTACTGAAACGGTTTGCCTTAGTTTTAGCACTAAAGATGAAAAGTGCAAAAAAAATTATTTTTTTAAATAATTATGAACTGTCAACCCTGCGGCAATGACACAGGCCTGGGAACTTCCTGAGTGGGTATGCCAACGTGTTAAACCCGTTGACTCAATGTTTTCTCCTGGTGCTAAGTAATAATGACTTTCCGCCTGGTAACATTCTGGCAGCGCTTTTCCTTGATTATTACAAGCAGAGATAGCAAAAACCTCTGGAAGTATTGCAGGAAATAAAAGCGTATCACGACCATAGTTGCCCGCTGCTGCAAATATGGGAATATGTTGTTGACTTAATTGTTTAACAATATGCGCTATTGTTGGATGGTTTCCCATTGCGCCTAACGGCATAATGATAAGTCCAGCATGTTTGGTACACCATGTTAATGCCCTCGATATAGCATTAACTTTTTTTTGTTTGGATAAGTGCTTACCTATGACTTTGGCTATGACTAGAGGGGAATTGGGTATTAAACCACAAAAACCGGAAACATCACGACCTACTAAAATACCTGCACTATGAGTACCATGTCCTATTTCATCATGACAGTTACCCTGTGGATAAGTGAAGTCTTTTAAAATGAGCTGACTGTTATTAAAGGCTGGATGGCTTACATTAATACCTGTATCCAGTAAAACAATATGGTGCTTGCTATGCAATCTCTCTTGCTGGTTTGTAGATAGTTTGGGTAATAAACAGTAGTTTTTATTTATTTGCTCATTGATGGGTGGTATGAACATTCGGTATATAGAGTTCATTTAGTACTTACTAAATTAAAATAGATACCCATAACGAAGTTTTTTAGGGGAGTTTACCATAAACCCTAAAAATGATTTGTGAAGGGTATAGATCTTGAGGATTGGTATTTAGTCCTTTATTTCCATATAAGATAATAACCATTGGTCGTCAACTTTTTTCCAGCGGCCTTTGACTTGGTATATTTTGCCAGACTCAGGTATCCATCCAGCTTGTCCAGTCACTAGAACAGTAGCCTCTGTATCAGCTTCATTAGGGTGTTGCTTATTTATTTCAGTGTCTGATTTTGTAATTAGAATCGTGATATTTTTATGACGAAAAAAATAAAGCGCCATGATGCGTTTTGCCCAGGTTTTATCCTGGTTCTTATTCGTCACAAAGTCATCACTAAGCGTATTAAGGACTAATTTGCTATTCTTGGTTTCCAGTCCCTCTTGTATGCTGTTGATAGCTTCTGCAATAATCTCTTCATCAGGAGAGGAGCTGCATGCACTTAAAAGAATACTGATGGTTAATGCGAGTAATGCTTTTATTAGTTGCGAAAAAAAGGTACTTTTTCTATTCATAGCGATTTAGTTATACTCAAAGCGAATTTTAGTGGGAATGTCAGCAAACAACCTGAGGTAAGCGTATATTGAGTGCGTGTGTACCCAAAATGTGGGTATAAATTAGGTTAAACGAGTTTGTGCGTAAGTCCATGTAAATACATGCTTAGCCATTGATTACATTGGCCACATCTTTTCATAAAGACGTTTCGTGAAGGGTATATCATATAGGGGTCAGGCCTGGGTAAAGGAAAAACTATGTATACGCTCTATCCTGCAATTAAGCCTTATGCTCGTCATACATTGCAAGTAGATGAACCACATCAACTCTATCTTGAAGAAAGTGGCAATGCTGACGGTATCCCGGTTTTGTACTTACATGGTGGCCCAGGGGCTGCATGTGATAAACATAGTCGACGTTTTTTTGATCCTCAAACCTACCGCATTATTTTATTTGATCAGCGAGGATGTGGACGATCTACGCCTCATGCTGAGTTGAGAGCAAATAATACACAAGCGTTGATTGAAGATATTGAAGCAATACGAAAGTTTTTAAATATTGACCGGTGGGTGCTTTTTGGAGGTTCCTGGGGTTCTACACTTGGACTACTTTATGCGCAACAGTATCCGTCTAATGTGATGGCAATGGTGTTGCGAGGTGTTTTCTTGTGTCGAGAGACAGATATTCGCTGGCTTTATCAAGAGGGTGCAAACCGTATTTTTCCTGATTACTGGCAGCACTTTGTTGCACCTATTCCTCCCGATGAGCGAGAGAATTTATTAGGTGCTTACTATCGTAAATTAACAGGAAATGATGAGTTAGCCCGTATGTTTGCAGCAAAAGCCTGGTCTGTCTGGGAAGGGCACTGTGCAACGCTACGGCCTAATCAAGAAGTACTTGATTCCTTTTCAGAGCCGCATCGAGCAACATCCCTAGCAACCATTGAATGCCATTATTTTACTAATAATGGTTTTCTAGAGCCTGACCAAATCATGCGAGATATTGATAAAATTGCCAATATTCCCGGCATTATTGTACATGGTCGCTATGACATGATTTGTCCGCTGGATAATGCATTGCTTCTGCAGGAAGCATGGCCTGCTGCCGAATTACACATTGTGCGTGATGCTGGACACTCTGCGGCTGAGCCGAGTATTGCTGATGCATTAATTCGTGCAACAGATGAAATTGGTAAACGCCTGAAGCATGAGTGGGGTGAAGACTGATTCGTTAGGCTCAGTCAGTGGTGACTGTTTAGTATTAGTTTGGGTGTATCAATCAACGAAGTAAATTAGTTATGAAAGCATTGTTGCAGCGTGTTTCTCAGGCTCAGGTAGAAGTAAAAAACCAAATTGTTGGTGCTATTGATCATGGGCTTTTAGTGTTATTAGGCGTTGAACAGCAGGACACCCCAGCCATTGCAGAAAAGCTGGCAGAAAAAGTACTTCATTATCGCTTGTTCAGTGATGATGCAGGGAAAATGAATTTAAATGTTCAACAAGTCAGTGGGGGAATACTCGTTGTTTCGCAATTTACCTTAGTTGCAGACACCAAGAAAGGTTTACGTCCTAGCTTTAGTGCTGGGGCTTCTCCAGAGCATGGTGAAGCAATGTATGATTACTTCGTAAATTATTTGCGCCAGCGTTACCCCCAAATTGCCACTGGTACATATGCTGCTGATATGCAGGTATCACTGACCAATGATGGACCAGTGACATTTATGTTGGAGTTTTAATGTACTAGGGCCTGATAATAAGCCCTAAAAAAAGTATTACGTTAGATTAAACATGCGGCCGACCAGTGTTGGAATGGCCGTTTCAACTCTTAAAATACGCTCACCTAACCTAATAGGCTCGAACCCTCTTTCAGCTAACATATCTACTTCGTACTCAATAAATCCACCTTCAGGGCCAACAGCAACAATGCTGGGCGTCGTCAGGTTGGTTGGTGGTGTAGAGATAGCTGCAGGATGGGCGATATAGCATTGGTTACCTGCACAAAGTGAAGGGAGCTGATCTTCGACAAAAGGCTTAAAGCGCCTTGCGAGAATAACTTCAGGTAAAAGGGTATCTCGTGCTTGCTCTAGGCCTGCATGGAAAAAGGGCGCCATTTTTTCAGGTTTTAGCCATGGGCTTTGCCAGTAGCTTTTTTCAACGCGATAGCTGTTAATGAGTATTATCTTTTTTATTCCCAGTGTGGTTGCTGAAAATAAAATTCGCTTGAGCATTTTGGGACGCGGTAGCCCTAATAATAAGGTTAGAGGCAATGGCGGCGGTGGAGGAGACGTTAATTCAATGGCTAATTCAATTCCCTGTTCATTAATTGCTGTGACAGTTCCTTGGCCGACATCTCCTCCCAATAGGCCAACAGTGACCTTATCACCAACCTGTTTGGTCAATATATTTTGAATATGCCATCGTCTTCGATCAGTGATTCGAACATGGCTTACACTGATAAAGTCTTCTTTGAACAGCAATATTAAATTCATTTTTTTATAATTATCATTCGGTGGTTATGTTGTGGCAGATGAACGCTGTGTAATCATTTTCCCAAACAATAGCCCGCTTTCAAATAACAACCACATGGGTATGGCAAGTAAACTTTGTGAAATAATATCTGGTGGTGTCAGTAGCATACCGACCACAAAGCAAATAACAATAATATAAGGGCGTTTTGCTTTTAAACTATCAACAGATGCAATTCCAGACCAAATAAGTAAGACAGTAGCAATAGGTATTTCAAACGCAGTACCAAATGCCAAAAATAGTTTTAGCACAAAATCAAGATACTTGTTGATATCGGTCATAATTGCTACATCGGTAGGGCCTATTTTAGTAAAAAAATCGAATAATAAAGGGAATACAACAAAATACGCAAAGGCCACACCGAGATAAAATAACAGCACACTAGAGGCAAGTAATGGAACGGCTAACCGGCGTTCATGCCGGTATAAGCCTGGAGCAATGAAACTCCACGCTTGATGAAGTATATAAGGGATAGTTAAAAAAATGGATGCAATAATGGTGAGTTTAAAAGGTGCTAATAAAGGAGAGGCCACTTCGGTAGCAATCATAGTGCTGCCTTCTGGAAGAAGCTCCCTTAAAGGCAAAGAAATAAACTCATAAATAACATTGGCAAAGGGAATTAGGATCACAAATGCTACCCCAATTGCCATAAAAACTCTTAATAAGCGATTTCGTAGTTCCGTTAGGTGCTCAATAAAAGGTTGTTCTTTATCTTTGTTATGGATCTCTTCAGTACTTGAGTTTTGCGAGCTCATGGGTTTTCACAACTTATATCGTACGGTTAGGAATCAGATTGATGAGCTGACTTTTCTGCCGGCACTTCGTTTTTGCCTGTCTCAGGTGCAGACTGAGAAACAGTATAAGGCTTAATTGTCGGTGGTGCTTTTGAGTCAGTTGCAGCTGGTTGCACTGATGAAGAAGAGGGCTCGGAAAGCGTGGGATGAATAGAGTTATCCAAGCCGTGTTTTACATCCTCAACATTTTCTTGCAAGCTTCGCTGTGCTTGTTTTAACTCATCCATGATCCGCTCATTATGAAGTTGGCGCTTAATTTCATCCGCGCCAATTTCACGCTCGATTTCGGATTTCATTGCTGTAAAACCACGACGAATTCTGCCAACCCAGAGAGTTACAGTACGAATAGCATGGGGGAGTCGCTCAGGACCTAATATGATCAGGCCAATAATGGCAATAAGCAGAAGCTCTGCAAAGCCTATATCAAACACGTTGTATCCTCAAAGTAAAACCCCAAAACTACTGCTTATTTACAGTGTTGTGTTCTTTGGTTGTTTCTTGTTTGGTTTCTGAAGAGGTATTGTCCTGTTGTTGATTTTGTTGCTCTAGCTTTTGAGGTGGAGCATCTTTGTTCGTATCTGAATCAGAATCCATGGCTTTTTTAAAACCCTTGATAGCAGAACCTAGGTCACCCCCTAAGTTGCGTAATCGCTTACCACCAAATAACAGTAAGACAATCACCAGTACAATTAACAGCTGAACCCAACCAATATTACCCATGTGTTACTCCTTTTAACGAATTTCAACAGCAAAAGCGATGCTGTATTATAGGGGACTTAATGGCCCACCACCTAGTATATGAAAGTGCAGATGGAAAACCTCCTGGCCACCGCCTTCACCTGTATTGGTTACCGCTCTAAAGCCATTATCTAGATTTTGCGCTTTGGCAATCATAGGAATGGTTTTGATGAGGTGGGTTAGCAAGTGATCATGTTCAGGTTTTATATCATAAAGGTTACAAATATGTTGGCGAGGGATCACTAATAAATGAGTGGCAGCCTTTGGGTTAATATCCTTAAAGGCAATACAGTGCTCATCTTCATGAACAATGTCTGCTTTAATATCTCCAGCCACAATTTTACAGAATAAACAGTCTGTCATTATTTGTTACCTGTTCGTGAAGCTTTTTCGTCTAAGCCAGAAATTGAAAAACGTCTGGCCAACTCTTGTAATATTTCTTCCGGCTTTATATTCAAGTGAGCCAACATGACAAGCGTGTGAAACCAAAGATCGGCTGTTTCGTAGACAACATCCGCTTTTGACTGGGCTTGTTCTGCATCTTTAGCGGCAATGATAACTTCTGTTGCCTCTTCGCCGACTTTTTCCAATATTTTATTGAGTCCTTTGCCATAAAGACTCGCAACGTAGGAACTATCAGCGCTTGCGTTTTTTCTTTCTTCTAATATGTTGCCTAATGCAATTAGCACATCACTCATAGATTGGACCTTGGTAAACAGGTTTTAGCTGAAAGATATTTCATCATAGGCTCTGATAATTTTTTTAGCGCCGATAAAGTTTTGTTGGCAGACTATCTACTTTTTCGAGTAGATGACTTCTGGATCTTGTAAAACAGGAGCAACGGTCTGCCACTGGGGTGCTTTTTGGCTGGTGTCTAGCTGACGATAGAAACAGCTAAGCCGGCCAGTATGGCAAGCAATACCTCCTTGTTGAGTCACTTTTAGAATAATGACATCACTATCACAGTCCAAAAAAATACTATGGACTTGTTGAGTATGGCCAGACTGTTCACCTTTATGCCATAACTTCTGGCGTGATCGAGACCAGTAGACAGCCTCACCCACTTCAACTGTTTGCTGGAGGGCCGCTTTGTTCATCCAGGCCATCATGAGAATTTGGTCAGTGCTGGCATCCTGAGCAATGGCAGGTATCAGTCCATTTGCATCCCACTTGATAGTGCTTAACCAATCATCGTGATTTCTATTTGTATTTATCATGCTGCATTTAGTCCTGCTTAACCAGTAATACTACACCCAGTGCTACAAGTAATAAGTGGGCTTCACTTGCATTTAGTATGACGTTATACCAGTCTGGAATCCACAAACCAATCAGGCCCACTGCCAGGGTAGCACAGCCAACCCACTGTTGAATTCTGCGGCGCTGTCGCTTATGACGTGCTTCTTCAAGCTGCTGCTGGTAATGATGCTGGTGTGAAACATAGCCCTCGACGGCTTTAACCACTGTTTGTGAGAGCAGTGGTGCTTGCTCAAGTAGGTCGGGTGCTTTGGTGTGTAGTGATTTTAGAAGACCCATAGGGCCAATGCGCTTCTTCATCCACTGCTCAAGAAAAGGCTTAGCCGTTGACCAGAGGTCCAACTCGGGATAAAGCTGCCGACCTAGACCTTCGATATTGAGCAGTGTTTTTTGTAAAAGTACCAGCTGAGGTTGGACCTCCATATTGAAACGGCGAGCCGTCTGGAATAAACGAAGCAACACTTGCCCAAACGAAATATCCTTCAGTGGTTTTTGAAAAACTGGCTCGCACACTGTACGAATAGAGGCTTCTAGCTCATTTACTCGGGTATTTTTGGGTACCCAGCCTGAATCAATATGCAGCTGGGCAACCATACGATAGTCCTGTTTAAAGAAAGCAATCAGGTTGCGAGCCAGATAGCTTTGATCTTCCGGAGTCAGCGAGCCACATATCCCACAGTCTATGGCAATGTAACAAGGGCTACTTGGATCTTCTGTGGCAACGAAGATATTTCCTGGGTGCATATCTGCGTGAAAGAAGCTATCTCGAAAGACTTGAGTAAAGAAAATTTCTACACCTCGCTCAGCAAGCTTACGCATATTGGTTCCTTGGGCTAGCAAGGCTTCGACATTGGCGACAGGGATTCCATGAATCCGCTCCATCACCATAACTTGAGTCGAAGTAAAGTCCCAATAAACTTGAGGCACATAGAGTTTGTCTGAATCCGCAAAGTTACGGCGAAGCTGGGAAGCATTTGCGGCTTCACGCTGCAGATCTAACTCATCAAAAATCGTATTTTCATAATCTTGAACAACTTCAAGAGGGCGAAGTCGCCGGCCTTCGCGAGAGATTAAAACGATGATTCTTGCTAGTAAGTAGAGTAAGGCAATATCCTGGCGAATGACTTTTTGGATACCTGGTCGAATGACTTTGACCACAACTTGCTGGCCATCAGGCAATTCTGCGGCATGCACTTGAGCCACTGAAGCAGAAGCCATCGGCGTTGCTGAGAATGAAGTAAATACCTCTGTAACTGACTGCTGGAGGCTTGCTTCGATAATTTTGATAGCCCCTTCACTGGCAAAGGGGGGGACTTGATCTTGGAGCTTTTGCAGTTCTTGGGCAACGTCATCAGGAAGCAGGTCTCGACGTGTAGAAAGTAGCTGACCGAACTTAACAAAAATTGGGCCTAGCTCCTCCAAAGCCAAACGAAGTCGCTCTGCACGCGGGCGCTGATTACGGACAAACCAACGCCATGGTAAGCACCAAAAAGCCAACCTTAAGTAAAAGGGTAGTGGGGCATCGTCGATGAGGTTATCTAAGCGATACTTAGCAGTAACATAAATGATTTTTAGCAGGCGAGGAATCTGAACCACGGCTAGTCCTGTTGCGGGGCGTTTTTAAAGTGTTTCTGAAGGCGAGCAAGCCGGTCTTCAAGTTGGTCTGTATCAGATTGAAGTTGCATCAGGTCTTCTTGAAATATTTCTACCGCATTGCGCGGAGGAAGTTCTTTCAGCTCTTCTTGCAAATATTCAGTGATATTTTGCTGTAATGTTTGTTGGGTATATTGCAGCCAATGAAGGCCACTTCTTAAACCATTGGTAACTTTATGTGCTAAGAGTGGGCCTACTAACCTGGCAACTAGAGCCTCCCAGTCAAGCTCACTTTCTTGAATGACTTGGTGAACAGCCATGATAAAGTCGGTGTTGCCAGCAAGTTGTAAGTGCTCACCTAATGTACTATCTGCTGTGCTTTTATTAAGCAGGAGACGAAGCAAGTCGCTACCCTCACCAGTGAGGCAAGCGGTAAGGCTGTTTTCATGATGACTATGCAGGCTAATACCTTGCAATGTAAACGAGATATAAAAGGTGAGCTTGGGCTGTGTACTTTGGATACACAGAGTTTCACCACTAAACTGGGCAAGACGCTGTTGAGTCAGTGGGTCGAGTGCTAATAACTCATTAACCACCTTCTCCATGGCGGCTTGCAGGGCTGTATTCACAGTTATGCTCATACTTCTGACTCCCTTCTACTTCGCAACTTATTTGTTGTAAATAAACTATTCAGGGTAATAGTGCTCGCTAGACAAATGCGTACTCATTAATTACAGAGCAATTGCTCTAGCTGTTTTTATTGATGAAAAAAAGCACTTGTTGCTATGGTTTTGTTCCTTTATGCAACGCGACAATGCCTCCAGTCATGTTATGGTAACTGGTACGGACAAACCCGGCCTCTTGCATCATTCGCTCTAATGTTTCTTGATCAGGGTGCATGCGAATAGATTCTGCAAGATAACGATAGCTCTCACTGTCATTGGTAATTAATTTACCTAGCAATGGAAGTACCGTAAATGAGTAGGCATCGTACATCTTACTCATAACTGGGTTGTTGGTTTTAGAAAACTCAAGAATTAATAGGCGCCCACCAGGTTTTAACACCCTATGCATGGATTTTAGTGCTTCTTCTTTGTGAGTCACATTACGCAAGCCAAAAGCAATCGTAATACAGTCGAAAGTGTTATCGGCAAAGGGTAGCTTTTCAGCATCAGCTTGAACGTACTCAACATTACCGCAAATACCGTGGTCAATGAGTCGGTCACGGCCTACTTTTAGCATTGAGTCATTGATATCCGCGAGCACTACTTGGCCATCCATGCCCACAAGGTTGGCAAATTTACGGGTGAGATCACCTGTACCGCCAGCTATATCTAATACTTTATTGCCAGTACGTACACCACTTAGCTCAATAGTAAAACGTTTCCAGATACGATGAATGCCCATCGACATGAGATCATTCATCAAATCGTATTTCGGCGCTACAGAATGGAAAACATCAGCAACTAACTTAGCTTTTTCTGTCTCATTAACTTGCTTGTATCCAAAATGGGTCGTGTTCTGTTGGCCATCTGATGGCTTATTATTTCCAGACATACGCGCCTCTATTGATGGAAAAATAAAATAGTTTTTGAGTAAAGGTAAAGATTTTCCTATAAAGAAGAAAGCTTATCTATACCATGATGGGGATAAATAAGGTGGAGACTAACGACCTTTACTCAATAAATTTAACAACACTAACATCTGGGTCTCTGCTGGCGCCAGCCTGATGGAGCTGTTGCAGGTATGTGTCCCAGTATTTTTGCTGATGACAACATAAGTCGTATAAATAGTCCCAGGTATACAGTCCACTATCATGGCCATCATCGAAGGTGATTTTTAGTGCATAATGACCAATAGGCTCAATTTGCTGTATGTTTACTAATCGCTTTCCTGTCTGTAATACAGCCTGGCCTTGACCATGACCACGCACTTCAGCTGAAGGGGATAATACTCTTAACAGTTCACACGATAATTCAAACTGCTCGCCACTGTCGTAGGAGAGACTTATTTTACGTGACTTTTTGTGGAGTTTGATATCAATCAGCAAGGGTGTATTCATAATGTTGCTGGTAGTTGTGCTTATTTCAGATGATAGTCCGCGTTGATTGTAGACTACTCCTAGGCATATTGGGAGAGAGGCGTTAGTGAGTATGCTTATCAATGCAGTGATGAGGAAACTTAGTAAGAAAGGCTAGAATATTTTTTTAAACGCCTGAATAAGCTCCAGTTTATAAAGCTTATTCAGGTAGGGCATATTGTGCTTGCTTTCGTTAATTCGTTATAAAATGTAACGACTTAAATCTTCATCTTGAGCAAGCTTGCCTAAGTGCTCATCAACATATTTAGCATCAATGGCAAGAGGCTTATCACTGTATTCGGTACTCAAGTCTGCAGCACTGAAGGAAATCTCTTCTAGTAACCGCTCCATTACGGTATGTAGACGGCGAGCACCAATGTTCTCGGTACTTTCATTGACGTGCCATGCTACTTCCGCAATACGAGTGATAGCATCTTTGGTAAATTCAACATTCAGGCTTTCAGTTGCAATAAGTGCTTGATACTGCTCTGTTAGTGAAGCATCAGGCTCTGTCAAAATACGCTCAAAGTCTTGAACTGTCAGCGCGTTAAGTTCTACTCGAATGGGCAGACGACCTTGCAATTCAGGTATCAAGTCTGAAGGCTTGGACAAGTGGAATGCACCTGATGCAATGAAAAGTATATGATCGGTTTTGATCATGCCAAACTTAGTGTTGATGGTGCAGCCTTCGATCAACGGCAGCAAGTCACGCTGTACTCCTTCACGAGATACGTCAGCATTGCTGCCGGCAGAACGCTTGGCGACTTTGTCAATTTCATCAAGAAAGACAATACCGTTTTGTTCCACAGACTCAATGGCACTTGCTTTAAGCTCGTCTTCATTGACCAGTTTGGCAGCTTCTTCATCCTGCACTAACTTGAAGGCATCTTTAATCTTAAGTTTGCGCGCTTTTTTTCGGCCAGAAGACATATTTGAAAAAATGTTTTGTAGTTGGCTTGTCATTTCTTCCATACCTGGAGGAGCCATAATCTCAACACCTACAGGGGAATCTTTGACTTCAATTTCGATCTCTTTGTCATCCAACTCGCCTTCTCGTAATTTTTTCCGAAAGACTTGCCTTGTGCTTGAGCTTTCACGCTCTTTAGCGCTGTCTTCAAAGCTGCGGGCTGGAGGTAGTAGGGCATCAAGAATACGCTCTTCAGCTGCATCCAGTGCACGATGTTTTACCCGCTCCACTTCCTGTTCACGTTTCATCTTAATCGCAGCGTCTACCAGGTCGCGGATGATCGACTCAACATCGCGTCCCACATAGCCTACTTCTGTAAACTTGGTTGCTTCGACTTTAATAAAAGGGGCATTAGCCAGCTTGGCTAGACGGCGTGCAATTTCGGTTTTACCCACCCCAGTTGGACCAATCATTAAGATATTTTTAGGGGTAATTTCATTGCGTAGCTCAGCACTGACTTGCATTCTACGCCAACGGTTACGTAGGGCGATGGCGACAGCTCGTTTGGCTTCAGCCTGGCCAATAATATGTTTGTCCAGCTCGTGAACAATTTCCCGTGGAGTCATATTAGACATGGTAAACCTGTAATATCTAAAAAAGGTAAATCTTACTCACAATACGACGTGTCGTGCTTTTGTGCCCTGGTCTAGCGCTTACTCACAATCAAGCTCTTCGATGGTGCGATTGTGGTTAGTGTAGATACAAATATCTCCAGCGATCTCCAGGCCTTTTTCAACAATATCCCGAGCGGATAATTCTGAGCTTTCCAACAGAGCACGAGCGGCAGACTGGGCGAATGGACCTCCTGAGCCAATGGCGATTAACCCATTTTCAGGCTCAACGACATCACCATTACCTGTGATAATGAGTGAGGCTTTAGCATCTGCAACCGCTAACAAGGCTTCTAAGCGTCTTAGTGCTCGGTCTGTACGCCAGTCTTTAGCGAGTTCGACAGCTGCTCGTACTAAGTGTCCTTGATGCTTTTCGAGTTGCGCTTCAAAACGTTCAAATAACGTGAAGGCATCTGCGGTTCCGCCAGCGAAACCCGCAATCACGTTGCCATTGTATAACCGTCTTACCTTGCGAGCATTTCCCTTTAAGACGGTATTGCCCAGTGTCACTTGGCCATCACCACCGATAACGACTTTACCGTTACGACGTACAGACAGGATGGTAGTGCCTCGATACTGTTCCAATGTGAACTCCTCTGATCTTGCATGGGTATAACGCTACCTGAACATTTTCGTGTTGCCTGAAAACTGTCAAAACCCTAGCTTGTGATTGGGGCGTAAGACTGGCACGGGCAAAGATACATTTCTCTTCAGTATAAGAAAGCTGCTGACTTCGGCTGTTTCAGTGCGTCATCATCGAGCCTGATCGCAGGCTCGGGTATGTTTTCAATATGGGGTAATTAAAGAATAATTCAAGGACAACATACGAGGGGGTAGTTGTTACTTTAGCTGGAGTGCAATAGAGTCAATATTCTGCTGTGCTAAATTGCCTTTAACACTCACCATTTGTTGCTTGTTTGCAAATGGTCCTACTTGTACTCGATACCAGGTTTCCCCGTTGCGAATGTTAACGGGTTGGGTCTGAGCTGTTAGTCCAAGCAATATAAGTTCTGCACGTCGGCGGTCTGCATCTTGCCGATTTCTAAATGATCCAGCCTGAAGAGCATACTGAGTCTGGGCAGCCTTTTCTGGAGGGTTAGGGGCTGGTGCTTGTTGTTCAGGCTGAGTTAATTTCGCAGGTAACACTTCATTGTCTTCAACATTTTGTACAACTGTTTCAGACTCTGTGAGTAGTGTATAAAAGTCAAAGACAGCCTTAGATGGACTATCTGGCTGCTGCTCTGAGCTGGACTTGTTGCTGCTAGTGACAGTCTTGCGGATATCACTTGCATTAGGGACAAGCTTGATCAGAAAAGCTAAAAAGAGTCCAACAACAACACCTGTGACTAACCAAGGGAGTCCAGAGGGGCGTGCTTGCTGGGTTTGTTTGGGTTTACGACTAGCACCGCGTTTTGCCATAGTTTTTCGTTTCTTACTTACCTATGTGAAAAGATTATCAAAAAATTGAAAAAAGTCTTCCCTCGTTTACGAATTGAATGCCATATACAGAATCTACCATTTACTTGAGGTATATATAGTTTGTTAGCTTAATAGACTACATTTGTTGCAGCTGTATTCAGTTTGATTATTAAATTTTGAGGTATGTTATTCAGATAAGGCATTTGAGATGTATTCTAAAGGCAACAACTAGTGTGCATTATGCCAAAGCTTATTTGAATAATCAGTAGCCGAGCACTAAAGTTGTTTTGGTGCCAAGATTCGGCTAGTATGCACGCGCTATGAAATATATTTTTGGTAAGACAATACAGAATTTTTATGGAGATGTTACGCCCATAGTTTATTACTGGGGGACATCTGCATTGCTGCCATTACGACGAGGCTTCTCATTATTGCAGTTATGATGGCAAGCCTGTCGGTCTGTGCTCGTGGTATGTAACACAAGCCCGATTAGCATTGCTAATCGGGCTTTTTGCTTATGCATCTGGTAATAGCAAACAAAGGAAATCTGATGAACATTCGCCAGTTTTTAGAATCCGAAGTTAGCCGGGCGTTAGTTGCCGCTGGGGCACCAGAGGGGACTCAAGCAATGGTACGAACCAGCTCGCGATCCAGTTTCGGTGACTATCAGGCTAATGGGGTAATGGGTGCAGCTAAAAAGCTTGGCAAGAATCCTCGTGAACTGGCTGAAGATGTGATTCGACAACTCAGTTTGGCTGATGTGGCTGAAAAGATAGAGATTGCGGGTCCTGGCTTTATTAATGTCTTTTTGAAGCCTGAATGGATGCAGCAGCAGCTTCAACAGTGGATCGCAGATCCTAGAGTCGGTGTGCCTAAAGCAGATAAGTCAAAGACGATTGTCATTGACTACTCTTCGCCTAACTTAGCGAAAGAAATGCACGTTGGTCATTTACGTAGCACAATCATTGGTGATGCGGTAACACGAGCCTTTGAATTTTTAGGTCATAAAGTCGTTCGACAAAATCACGTGGGTGACTGGGGTACCCAATTTGGAATGTTGATCGCCTATATGGAACGGCTTGCAGCAGAAAATCCTGATGCAGTTTCTATGGAGCTATCTGACCTGGAAACATTTTACCGGGATGCGAAAAAGTCCTTCGATGAAGATCCTGAGTTTGCTGAAGTGGCGCGTGAGTATGTTGTTAAGCTGCAAAGTGGTGATGAACACTGTAAAAAACTTTGGGAAAAATTCATTGATATCTCACTGAACCATAGTGAAGAAATATATCATCGACTTAATGTGTCGTTGACTCGCGATGATGTTATGGCAGAAAGCGCCTATAACGATGATTTGCCTAATGTCATTAAGTTGCTTGAAGAAAAAGGCCTGCTGACAGATGACCAAGGGGCTAAAGTTGTCTTTTTGGAAGAGTTTAAAACCAAAGATGGCGAGCCTATGGGAGTCATTATTCAGAAGAAAGATGGTGGCTTTTTATATTCAACAACGGATTTGGCTGCTATCCGTTATCGTTGCCATACTCTGCATGCTGACCGCGTTCTGTATTATGTGGATGCTCGCCAGGCACAGCATTTTGAACAGGTTTTCACAATTTGTAAGAAGGCTGGGTTTTCAACAGCACGCTGCTCACTTGAGCACCATGCGTTTGGCATGATGCTAGGAGATGATGGTAAGCCCTTTAAAACCAGAGCGGGTGGTGTTGTAAAGCTTGCCGAGTTACTCGATGAAGCGGAAGACCGTGCAGCTACACTGATAGCTCAGAAAAGCCCTAACTTAGACGAAGAACAAAAAGTAGACGTTATTCGTGCTGTGGCAATGGGAGCAATTAAGTACGCTGACCTTTCTAAGAACCGTACCAGTGATTACATTTTTAACTGGGACAATATGCTGGCGTTTGATGGTAATACAGCACCTTATATTTTGTATGCATATACTCGTGTGAAAAGTATCTTCCGTAAAGCGGGTGTTCAACTGGAAGAGTTATCTGGTGAATTAGCTGTTTTAGCACCAGAAGAGCGCACTTTAGCTATGAAGCTTATGCAGTTTCATGAAACCCTTGATGTCATGGTAACTGAAGGTCAGCCACACTTGTTGTGTGGTTACCTATATGATGTAGCGGGTACCTTTATGACGTTTTATGAAGCTTGCCCAGTTAATAAGCCAGGTGTGGAAGAAGCAACTAAGCAGAGCCGCTTACTGCTTTGTGCGCTGGTAGCTAATACCCTTAAAGCAGGGCTTGACGTGCTGGGTATTGATACTGTGGAGCAAATGTAAGGTTTTTTACCGCTATATTTAGTCGTTAAAAAAGGGCCTAAAAAGGCCCTTTTTCTATTTTGCTTACATCATATCTTGTGGATCAATATCTACTGACCAGCGCAGTTTACGGGCAAGCTTAACCAGCATTTGGTTTCCACCCTCCAGTTGATGAACAGCAAAAGCAATGGCTGTATGCAGTGGTTGTCGAGCAGGGCTGCTAACGAGCATCTGCCATCGATACCAATTTTGTCGCTTTTCCATAGGGGCTGGTAGAGGCCCAAGCAACGTAACACCGAGTGGGCCATTTAAGTTATTGTGCTGCAAAAATTGGTTAATTAATTCTCGTAGTTGCAGCAGGAGCTGTTCTCCTTCTTCATGTTTTTTACACTCCACTCTAAATAATCCTATATAGCCATACGGTGGTAAACCGAGCTTTTCTCGCTCTGCAAGCAATGTATTAGCAAAAGTGTCATAGCCTTCAGTAACTAAGCTATTTAAAATTGGGCTTTCGGGGTGATGGGTCTGTATGACTACTTCGCCTGCTAATGTGCCTCTTCCTGCTCGGCCTGCTACCTGTGTGATAAGCTGTCCCAGGCGCTCTAACCCCCGAAAATCACTACTGAATAGCCCTGAATCAGCATCTAGAATGGCAACCAATGTTACTTTGGGGAAATGGTGGCCCTTTGCCAGCATTTGTGTGCCCACCAAAATAGCAGGTTCACCTTGGTGAATGTCCTTAAATAGTTGCTGTAAGCGGCTTTTCCCTCGAGTACTGTCACGGTCTATGCGAATAACAGGAGTAGGATCAAACTGTCCTATGAGAAAGTCTTCAATTCGCTCTGTGCCAGCACCAACAGGGAATAAGCTGGCAGTATTGCAGCGCCCACAGCGTTCTGGAATAGGCTGTTGGTAGTCACAGTGGTGGCAATGTAAATGGGCAGGCTGACGATGAATGGTCAGGTGGGCATCGCAGTCAGGGCAGTCTGCAGCCCAACCACATTCATGACAGAGTAGTGTAGGTGCATAGCCTCGACGATTAATGAATATGAGTACTTGCTGATCTTTTTCTAAGTGCTGTGTTATTTTTTGTTGTAATGCAGAAGATAATCCTGCCTGTAAAGTTTCACCTCTGATGTTAAGCAATTCTATGCTGGGTGGTTTGGCCATACCTGCCCGCTGATTCAGCCGTAAATGCCGGTAGCGGTGAGCCTTTGCATTATGAATGGTTTCTAAAGAGGGGGTGGCACTTCCCAATACAATCGGGATGTTAGCTTGTCTGGCTCGGTAAATGGCAATATCTCTGGCTGAGTAGCGTAAGCTGTCTTGCTGTTTATAAGAGGCGTCATGTTCTTCATCAATGATGATTAAGCCAGGTTTCGCGAGCGGGGTGAATACAGCAGAGCGAGTGCCAATAATAATGCCGGCGCGATAATCAATGGCCTTCTGCCAGGCAAGAAAGCGTTCACTGTCGTTTAGCCCTGAGTGAATAACGACAATGGGAACAGCAAAGCGCTGCTCAAAGCGGTGTAAGGTTTGTGGAGTTAAGCCAATTTCGGGGATAAGTACCAGTGCTTGCCTACCCGCTTTTAACGTATGCTCGATAAGTTGTAAATAGACTTCGGTTTTGCCACTGCCAGTGATCCCTTGCAGTAAAAAGGTTTGAAACTGTTGTGCGGCTTGCAGTATCTGTTGTACAACATGTGCTTGTTCGGGGTTAAGCGTTAAGGGTGCTTCATGCAGTATGCTTTGAGGCATAGTATGCAGTGTTGGCAGCTCTTCAAGAATACACTCAACCTCTCCTTTTTTTTCCAACGCTGAAAGTGTTTGGCTACTGACACCTAAACTTTTCAGCATAGGCTCATGTAATCCCTTTAAGTGCTGTTTTAATAATTGCCAGGCGGCTAATTGTAGTTTGGCATTGCGCGCAATGTTGCTTGGTACCTCAGCGGCAGGATAGGTAAGACGCCATAACTTTCGAGTTTGTTGGGCTACTGGCTTACCTTGGCGCAGTGCGACGGGGATAGCAGTGCTCAGTGTTTCTCCTAGACTGTGATGGTAGTAATGGGCTACCCACCGGCAAAGGTCCAGCAAGTCTCTAGGGATTATCGGCTGCTCATCCAGCACGTGTTCTGCATGCTTCAGGCTGCTTGGTGGTATATCTGTCTTAGTGGTAATCGCGATAAGGATGCCAATGAGTTTTCGAGGCCCAAAGGGCACTTTGAGTCGTATGCCTGGGGATAAAGCATCAATACCAGATTTTGGAGGGAGGTAGTCAAATACTCTGCGTAAAGGGGTTGGCAAGGCAACCTGAAGATAGTGCGTTGACTCTGTCTTGGCGTAATTGCCCATAAGTATATGATCAGTAAAGGTTTAAGAAGGCCGCTACAAAAAGTACATCATAACAGGCAAATTCTGTAAAAATGTAGTGCTATCGCTTTTGATGGTGGGTTACTTTGCAGAATAAATAGTGAACAATGATGGTTGAAGGTTGCCAATACTTTACTTTCTGGTAAGATGCCCGGTCAGTTTTATTTAGGTGGTGTTGTATTTGTGCTGCCACCCTCTAGCATGCTTTAAGTGCTGATATATTATTTATAGTAAGTGCGGTGCCTGGCAACGAGTTTGTGTAAATGGTTCGGGTAGCGGCACACGATACAAGAGGAAACGTCATGAAAGCAGAAATCCATCCAACTTATGAGGCGGTTGACATCACTTGTAGCTGTGGCAATGTCATTAAAACTAAGTCCACTGTCTGCAAAGATTTTAGCATTGAAGTATGCTCTGCTTGTCACCCGTTCTACACTGGTAAGCAAAAGATTCTTGATACTGGTGGTCGTGTTGAACGCTTCAAGAAACGTTTTGGTATGCGTACTACTCGCAAAGCATAATACCAACGCGCCAAGATTTTCAAAGAAGGTGCTGGTTATCAGCACCTTTTTTGTATCAGCTGTTTTCTCTCTATCACTAGCCCTTGCTTCAACCCTTCCTGCGTTTCACGCTTATTCCTCTGCATCAGCATCATACGTATCAGCCGCTCGACTCAACTGTAAACCCAAAGGTAAGCAGCAGGCTCTTCACCAGCCGAAAGTGATTGATGGTGATACGTTGTATGGAAATGGTCAAAAAATTCGGCTAATAGGTATTAATACACCTGAGTTAGGATATGATAACTCTCCGTCAGAGCCTTTTGCTCTAGCAGCAAAGCAAGCAGCTAAACGCTGGCTAGAACAATACTCAAAACATCTCTTCTTCGTTAAAGGTAAGCAGCAGCGTGATCGTTATGGAAGAGTGCTGGCTTATATCGTTAATGAGCAAGGAGAGCTGCTTTCCAAGCATTTGTTGCTCAAAGGATTGGGTTTTTACATTGCGGTTCCACCCAATACTGAATTATTGCCATGTTTTATAGCGGCAGAGAAGAGGGCTAGAAATAACAGGCAAAATATTTGGCGTGAGCTTTCACCAACAACTACTGGTAATGTAAGCCAGTCTGGCTTTCAGCTTGTACTTGGTAAAGTAACAAGTGTCATTATCACAGATAATCATTGGTGGGTCATATTGGGTAAAGATATTGCGCTAAAGATACAGAAAGCAGACCAGCCTTTCTTCAATGTCGAGTGGGTCAAAAAACTGAAAAATACAACATTAGAAGTGCGTGGCTGGTTAATTGATCGACAGCATAAACGGCGTAAACTGCCAAAACACTATGCTCGCTGGCTAATGCTGGTAAGGCACCCTGCAGTGATACAACTAAAAAAGCCATCAAATAGAGTATATTAGTACTCTTGGACTCATACCTGGCAACGTTTTTAAACGATTGTGAATGCTCATGAAACATCTTAGTTTTTCATTGTCACCTTATAATGGAACAGTTTTAATCCTGCTGATAGTGAGTTGCTTTAGTTTTTCGGGGTGTGTTGTAAACCCTGCAACAGGCGACTATGACTTTGTATTGATGAGTGAGCAGGAGGAGTTGAATGTTGGGAGCAAAAATAATCTAAAGGTTCGTAATCAGCTTGCCATACTAGATACTCAAACGTTGCAGCACTATGTCCAAGAAGTTGGGCTTAAGGTTGCCCGTGTTAGTCATCGCCCTTCACTACCTTACCAATTTACAGTGGTTGATTCTCCAGAAGTTAATGCCTTTGCTTTGCCTGGTGGTTATATCTATGTCTATCGTGGGTTGCTAGCGTATTTAAACTCTGAGGCTGAGCTGGCAGCAGTATTAGCACACGAAGTTGCTCATGTAACTGCAAGGCATAGTGTACAGCAGCATGGTATGAGTACAGCCAGTAATGTCTTTGGTCAAGTGGTTGCAGCCTATACAGGGGTTGGTATTGCAGGAGATTTAACCAGTATTCTGGGTACTGCTGTGGTAAGAGGGTATGGTAGGGAGCATGAACTTGAAGCCGATGGTTTGGGTGCTTCTTATCTTGCTAAAGCAGGCTATAACCCGCAAGCCATGATTAATGTAGTGAAAGTACTAAAAAATCACGAAGTGTGGGCTACCAAGAAGGCTGAGGCAGAAGGTAAAGAGGCGAGCACTTACCATGGTATTTTTTCAACACATCCTGATAACGACAAACGACTACAAGAAGTGGTAGCTAATGTACCAACTAAATCCCAAGGAAAAGTATTTTCAAGAAGGTACTTAGAGAAAATAAATGGGCTGGCATTTGGCGAAAGTAGCAGTACTGGTGTGACGATAAATAATCAGTTTTTACATAGGCCGATGAACTTTAAAGTGCACTTTCCCCAACACTGGAAAATTATTAATACACCTGCTCGTCTGATTGCCCACCCTATTGAAAAGTCCGCCATTTTTGTAATGGAACAAGGCCCCATCAAAAATGGCTTTAGGCCTGATGCATATTTGAAATCCCTTGTAGATCAACGTTATCGACTGCGAGGAGGACAGTCAATTCATATAGGTAATACTATTGGCTACACCGCGATAGTCCAGCCGAAACTGGGGGGGAGCTTTATTCGTTTGGCGGTTTTCTTTCATGAAGGAAAAGTATTTATATTACAAGGGCAAGTTAAACAGAGTTCAACATTTGCCAGTTATGATGTTGAGTTCTTGCAAATCATAAATAGTTTTCAGTCGTTACCCCCGCAAGATTACCAACGAGCAGAAGGCGATAAAATTAAACTTATCAAAGCTTCACCAGGGATGACATTTTCTGCATTGGCTAAGAGAAGTCCAATACGAGAGCAAGCTGAGCTTCAGTTACGTTTAATTAATGATATGTACCCTAAAGGGGAGCCCAAAGTAGGACAGTGGCTAAAGGTTATTGAATAAAACAAATATCTTCTAATAAAAGGATTTTATGTACAAATCTAGTAACACGTTGACACATGATTACGTAAAATTGACTATTAAACTTTGTAAATGTTTATGCAACATTGCTTGCTTGAGGGAGTAATGCCTTTTCTTTAAGCTGTTTAATTTAACAACAAATAATTGGAAAACAACGCCATGTCCGAGGACTTGAGAACCGCTGCACTGGAGTATCACGCTAATCCTAAACCAGGAAAAATCAGTATTGAGCTTACAAAACCTGCCGAAACTGCACGACACTTAGCGCTTGCCTATAGCCCTGGTGTTGCAGAGCCCGTTCGTGAAATTGCGAAAGACCCAGAAAATGCTTACAAATACACTGCTAAAGGTAACTTAGTTGCAGTTATTAGTAATGGCTCGGCTATTTTAGGCTTAGGTAATTTGGGGGCTTTGCCTAGTAAGCCCGTAATGGAAGGAAAAAGCTTATTGTTTAAGCGCTTTGCAGGCATAAACTCCATCGACATTGAGGTTGACTCTGAAAGCCCACAAGCGTTTATCGACACAGTAAAGCGAATTGCTATTAGTTTTGGAGGCATTAACTTAGAAGATATCAAGGCCCCAGAGTGTTTTGATATTGAGCGTGAGTTAATCGAACTTTGCTCTATTCCGGTGTTTCATGATGATCAGCATGGAACAGCTATTGTTACAGCAGCAGGCATGTTGAATGCACTGGAGCTAGCTGGTAAGTCTATAAGTGATGTATCTATGGTTTGCTTAGGGGCAGGAGCTGCAGCGATTGCTTGTTGCAAGCTTCTTATTTCTTGTGGCATGAAGCCTGAGAATATTTACATGCTTGACCGAAAAGGCGTTATTCACAGTGGCCGGCATGATCTAAACCAGTATAAAGCTGCTTTTGCTAATGAAACGTCGAAACGTACACTTGATGATGCTATTGAAGGTGCTGATGTCTTTTTGGGGCTTTCTGGGCCTAACTTATTATCGCCTGAGCAACTGAAAAAAATGGCGCCTAACCCCATTGTGTTTGCCTGCTCAAACCCTGACCCAGAAATCAAGCCTGAACTTGCACTCTCTGTTCGTGATGATGTCATTATGGCTACAGGGCGCTCTGATTACCCTAACCAGGTAAACAATGTATTAGGGTTTCCCTTTATTTTCCGTGGTGCGCTGGATGTTAGAGCGACAGTGATCAATGAAGAGATGAAGCTGGCGGCTGTTCATGCCTTGAAAGATCTGGCGAAAGAGCCTGTTCCTGAGGATGTTATTAATGCTTATGGTGGCAAGTCGCTCAGCTTTGGCCGTGACTATATTATTCCAAAGCCTATGGATGTCAGGCTGCTTGGAGTAGTATCTGCCGCTGTTGCCAAAGCAGCTGTAGACAGTGGGGCAGCCAAACTTGTATACCCGGATCACTATCCTCTTCAGGCTATTGAAGATATTAAGTAACTTTCATCTCAAGTCGCTTTCATTGATGTAATTACACAAATCTAACTAGCTGAAGCAAATACACAAAAAAGGCACCACATGGTGCCTTTTTATTTTTTATATTGTAGTGAGGGTCAATTTAATTAGTGGCGAAGATGACACCTTTCACTAGAAAATTTCCTCTGTTTTGAGTGCATCATCATTAATACTTGGCATCGCTACAGATGGGTCATACTCAGGTGCATTTTCTTTTAAGAATATTTCGAACATAGCTCCAGGTGTTCCTGCCGCTACAGCCATACCTGTTTCTGGGTCAACACGAACACGCACTAAACCATCAGGTTGTGGCAGAGGGTGCTCAGGCTTGCCGGCCAATGCTTCCCCCATAAAACGTATCCAGACGGGCAGTGCAGCTGTACCACCGTATTCTCTTCTACCAAGGGTTTTAGGTTGATCAAACCCAACCCAAACAGAGGTTGCAACATCGGTGTTAAAACCGGAGAACCAGGCATCTTTCTGGTCATTCGTCGTACCTGTTTTTCCTCCCAGATCACTACGTTTTAGTGCGAGTGCTCGGCGCCCTGTGCCATGCTTTATGACGTCTTGCAAAATGGTATACATAATGTAATTAGCTCTTGGGTCCATAATTTGCTGTGCGGGATAAAAGCTAGAGCCATCATCATCTGTTACCAAAAGTTCTGCTTCATCTGTTACCTTTGAAGGGTCTGGTGAGGGCTGGCAAGTCTTACAGACTTTATAGGGAGTTGCCTGGTACACTGTTTCATCTAGGTGATCAATACGACTGATAAAGTAAGGCTTTACTTGATAACCACCATTAGCAAGGGCTGCATAGCCTGTTGCAAGTTCCATTGGGGTAAAGTCAGCAGCCCCTAATGCTAACGACAGATTGGGGACCAGCTTTTTCTCATCAAAGCCAAAACGAGTTACATAACTAATGGCTTTGTCAACGCCCATAGCTTGCAAGAGCCTGATAGACACAAGATTACGAGATAAGTAAAGTGCTTTTCGTAGTCGTGTTGGGCCAAAGAATTTACCCCCCGCATTTTCCGGACGCCAAACTTTCAAATTAGCATCAGGCATGACGATTGGAGCATCATTAATGGTTGTTGCAGCAGTAAAGCCATTTTCTAAACCAGCACTGTAAATAAATGGCTTGAAGTTGGAGCCCACTTGTCGTGCAGCTTGCGCTGCTCGGTTGAACTTGCTGTGACTATAATCAAACCCTCCAACAACAGCAATAACAGCACCATCTTTGGGGTTAAGAGATACCAAAGCGCCTTGAACTTTAGGTATATGTCCAAGCTCATAAGTATCTTTTCCTTTGGGTTTAAATAGTCTGATCAGGTCGCCAATATTTACTACCTCGGCGGGTGATTTAGGCTGTGGCCCTAAAGAATTGACACTACGATAGCGGCGTGCCCATTTCAGTCCTTCCCAGCTCACACTGGCTGGTCCATGTTTCATCATTACGTCAATCGCATCTGGGCTAACATGAGTTACTATGGCTGGCTCTAAATTACCAACAATAGACGTTTGCTTAAGCTCTTTTTGCCATGCTTCTTCGTCAAACTCCGTGGGAGGTAGTTGTTTCTCAGGTCCTCTATAGCCATGGCGCTGTTCATACTCTAATAAACCCAGATGAATGGCTTCCTGTGCTGCATTTTGTAGCTTACTGGATACGGTAGTGTAAACCGTGTAGCCATCAGTATAAGCATTTGGCCCAAAGCGCTCGACCATTTCCTGGCGAACCATTTCTGCCAAGTAGGGAGCATCTAACTCAATTTTCAAGCCATGGTAGCTGGCAGTGATAGGTTCTGCGACAGCTGAGTCATACTCATCTTGGCTTATAAAACTGAGGTAGTGCATACGGCCTAAAATCCAGTTACGGCGCTCAAGTGCTCGTTCTGGATTAACTATAGGGTTATATGCAGAAGGTGCCTTAGGTAAACCTGCAATCATTGCAAATTGAGCTAAACTGAGTTGATCAATGGGTTTGCCATAATAAACTTGAGCCGCGGCGGCAATACCATAAGCTCGGTTACCCAGGTAGATCTTATTCATGTAAAGCTCAATGATATCGCCTTTGCTGAGTTCTTTTTCGATTTGAAGGGCAAGCAGGATTTCATTGAACTTACGGGAGAACACCCGTTCCCGACTAAGGAAGAAGTTACGGGCAACCTGCATGGTGATGGTACTACCACCTGACTGGATGGCGCCGCTTTTTAGAAGCTGAGCAACGGCTCGACCAAGGCCTTTGGGGTCAACACCGTTGTGTGAAAAGAAGCGGTTGTCCTCTGCGGCGACAAACGCATTGATCATTTGTTTGGGGGTATCTTCAAAAGCAATAGGTGCACGCCGTTGCTCGCCAAACTCGCCAATCAGTTTGTTGTCGCTTGAGTATATCCGTAATGGGGTTTGCAAATTAATGTCACGTAAACTTTCAACTGATGGCAATGCTGGGCTAAGGTATAGGTATACACTCGTCAAAATGAGGAATGTGCCACATATTAAGAGAAAAGTGGTCCAAATAAAAAATCTGATCAGTGTCACAGTATTCCTCGTTTTTTTCTAGACATATTAAGGAGTTAGCGAAGTGGTTAATCAATTTTGCATTGTTTTAGTATCGATTATAAGGACTTTTTTTGCATTTCACATAATTGCGCGAATGTAAAGTCTGGTATTTAATGTAAATAATGAGCTTTTAACTGTAAGTGGCCGTCTTGATAGGGAATTATCCGTGTTAGGGTTCCTCAATAAGAAATCAAAGCCCGTTTTGGGGGTAGACATTAGCTCCACATCTGTCAAGTTGTTAGAGCTAAGTCGTAGTGGTAACCGTTTTAAGGTAGAGGCATACGGTGTAGAGCCTTTACCGGAGAACTCGGTTGTTGAAAAAAACATCAATGACGTTGATGCTGTTGGTGAAGCTATTGCCAAAGCACTCAAAAAGTCGCGTAGTAGCTGTAAAGACTCTTCGGTAGCGGTTGCAGGCTCTGCAGTCATTACCAAGCACATCGAAATGGATGCCTCGCTTTCTGAAGATGAAATGGAAAACCAAATTTCCGTAGAGGCTGATCAGTATATCCCTTATCCACTTGATGAAGTAGCCATAGATTTTGAAGTTCAAGGTGTTTCACAGCGAAACTCTGAAATGGTTGACGTGCTGCTAGCGGCATGTCGGCGGGAAAATGTAGAGATGCGTGAGGCTGTGCTTGAACATGCAGGGCTGGTTGCAAAAGTTGTGGACGTTGAAGCGTATGCAATGGAGCGAGCATTCGAGCAAATAGCCAAGCAATTAAATCTGGATGATGAGCATCAGACTGTAGCCATTGTGGACATTGGCGCCACCATGACTACTTTAAGTGTGCTTAATGAAGGGAAAACTATATATACCCGTGAACAGTTATTTGGTGGACGACAGCTAACGGAAGAAATTCAGCGCAGATATGGTTTATCGTTTGAGGATGCTGGACTTGCTAAAAAGCAAGGTGGTTTACCAGATGACTATGAATCGGAGGTGTTGATTCCTTTCAAAGATGCTGTTGTACAACAAGTGTCTCGGTCATTGCAATTTTTCTACTCATCCAGCCAATTTAATGATGTTGACTATATTGTTCTTGCTGGAGGCACTTCATGCTTGAGTGACCTTGATAAGCTGGTTCAGGAAAAAATAGGTAACTCAACAACAATAGCTAACCCATTCGCGGATATGGCAGTAGCTAGCCGTGTTAATGCGACAGCTTTGAGCAATGATGCGCCAGCAATGATGATTGCCTGTGGTTTGGCCATGAGGAGTTTTGACTGATGGCAAAAATTAACCTTCTTCCATGGCGGGAAAAGCGAAGAGAAGAGCGGAAAAAACACTTTGTCACAGCATTGGCAATAACGGTTGCAGTGGCTGCAGGGCTTGTATTTTTAGGGGACCGACAGATCAATGGTGCTATTTCAAACCAGCAGGGGCGTAACGAGTTTCTGAAAAAAGAAATTGCTGCACTGGATACTAAAATAGCTGAAATTAAAGAGCTGAAAAAAAGGCGAGAACAGCTACTTGAACGGATGAATGTAATCAAGCGTCTGCAAGGTGACCGACCGATTATTGTTCGGGTGTTTGATGAGCTTGTACGAGTAATACCCGATGGCGTGTTTTTTAATCACTTAGTACTTGCGGGTGATAGACTCTCGATTACTGGGGTTGCCGAGTCTAATAATCGTGTTTCAACCCTGATGCGTCAGTTTGATAGCTCTAAATGGTTTAAAGAGCCTAATTTAGCCTCTGTAAAAAGAAATCCAGCGAATCAATCTATGAACAACTTTGTAATGGCGGTGTTGAAGACAACACCTGAAGCTGACAAAAAAGATAAGGAGGAGTAACCATGAGTGTTGCTGATTCCTTTAAAAATATAAATGAACTTGATCTTGAAAATGTTGGAGCGTGGCCAGCACCTATAAAAATTGTTGTAGCAATTATTCTATTTGGTGGTGTGCTTTTTTTAGGCTATAAATTTCATTTAGAAGAATTAAATAATCAATACGAAACAGTTCAAAAAGAAGAAGATCAGTTAAAAGAACAGTTTAAAATAAAAGCCTTTCAGGCCGCAAACCTAGATGCTTACAAAGAGCAAATGGTTGAAATGGAACGCACGTTAGGGGATTTAGTTAAACAGCTGCCTACAGATACAGAAGTTCCTGGTCTTTTAGAAGACATTAGCCGTGCAGGTTTAAGAAGTGGTCTATACTTTAATTCAATTGACTTGCAAGCGGAAATTACCAAAGAGTTTTATATTGAGCTTCCAATTCAAATAAATGTACAGGGTAATTATCACGATTTAGGTAATTTTGTGAGTGCTGTTGCTAGCTTATCAAGAATTGTTACATTGCATAATTTTGATATAAAGCCACAGCCAAATAATGCTGAAATTCTGACGATGAGTATTATTGCTAAGACTTATCGTTATAACGATAAGACAGAAGGAAACTAGGGGCTGGATATGAGCGGTTACACAAAAGTTTCCCTGGTAGCGTTATTAAGCAGTGCTGTGATACTGGCTGGTTGTACGAGTAGGGAGTATGAAGATTTACAATCTTTTATGGATGAAGTAAGAGCAAGACCAAAAGGAAATATACCCCCTATTCCAATTGTTAAACCTTATGAAGCATTCACTTATAGTGCATCGGGTTTACGTAGTCCTTTTATTGCCCCTATTGAGGTGGCTGAAAATGAAGAGCAGCAAGACTCTTCAGTAAAACCAGATTTTAACCGTCCAAAACAGTACTTGGAAAATTATGGTATAGAAACATTCCAGATGGTTGGCAGTATTAGTAATGATGATGGTTTTTGGGCTTTGATTCGTGGGGGGGGAGGTGTCCACCGAGTTAAAGAGGGAGATTACTTAGGACGAAATCACGGCAAAATTATTTCAATTTCGGAGACAGAAATAAAAGTAACTGAAATCGTCCCAAGTGGTAAAGATAAGTGGGTAGAACGCCCTAGAACAATTGCGTTAAATGAAGGGTAGGCCATTAAAGCACATCTTTGGGGGAAGTCTGTTTTATTCAATTCGCTGCTTCCAGTGCTGGCTGCGCTAACTTTACACAGTAATGTGTAAGGCATGGATTCGCCCGCCTTTAAGGACTGGCTTTTAAACATTAATGCATATTTTTTTATTAAAACTATGCTGGCGATGGTGGAATGAATTCGCTTATTTATTAATGTTGAGCTGCTCTGGTTAAGGCTATTCAAGACTCAGTGATAATCGTGGTATTCAATAACATTGGTGGGTAAGTATGAACACCATACGCTTAAAAAAAGCTGGTTTGGCAATAGCCACTGTTTTGGCTTTCAACTCCTGGCAGGTGTTGGCATCAGTCATTACAGATTTGGATGTAGCATCTCTTCCGGGGGAAAAAGTTGAATTAAAACTGCAATTTGATGGTGCAGTACCAACACCAAAAGGCTACACAGTAGAACGCCCTGCAAGAATTTCTATAGATTTACCTGGCACACAAAGTGCGCTAGCAAAGAAATTTAACGAAATTGGTTTTGGTAATACAAAAAGTATTACGGTTTTAGAGACAAAAGACAAAACACGCCTAGTCGTTAATTTAAACCAGCCGGCTAAATATGCGACGCGGATTGACGGGAATAATTTATATATTTTAATAGGAACGGATGGCCAGGATCTAGCTGCGGTGCAGCAGACCTCGCGATCAGGTTCTCAAGCAACATATACACAGACTCCACCTGCTGTTAGTAATAAGCAGGCTCGAAAAAAGCTATATAACAGGAACGTCAAGGCAATTAGTAGCATTGACTTTGAGCGTGGTACAGAAGGTGAAGGTAATATCATTATTCAATTATCAAACCCTAATGTGCCGTTAGACATGAACGATCAGGGGGGACGAATTCGTCTTGAGTTTCCTGAAACGCAAATTCCAGCGAATTTACGTAATCGGTTAGATGTAGTAGATTTTGCAACGCCTGTTCATTACATTGATGCCACAGTAGAACGTGGTCACGCGGTAGTTACTATTGAACCTGAAGGTGAGTATGATTATTTAGCTTACCAAACGGATAATACGTTGACTATTAGTGTTAAGTCTCTGACAGCTAAAGAAGTAGAACAATTAAGAAGAGACCGAGCGCTATATACCGGTGAAAAACTCTCTCTCAATTTCCAAAATATTGATGTGCGTTCAGTGCTTCAGTTGATAGCTGACTTTACGGATTTAAACTTGGTTGCAAGTGATACTGTTGGAGGTGATATTACACTGCGTCTGCAAAATGTTCCCTGGGACCAGGCGCTTGACCTGGTATTGAAAGCAAAAGGCTTAGATAAACGACAGGTTGGTAATGTGTTAATGGTTGCCCCTGCGGAAGAAATCGCTGCTCGAGAAAAACAAGAGTTGGAAAATAACCAGCAAATTGAAGAGCTTGCTCCAACATATACAGAGTTAGTGCAAATTAATTATGCTGATGCAAATGAAATAGCGGGCATTCTTCAAGGTTCTGGAGAGGGCGGAGTGCAGTTACTCTCTGAGAGAGGTACAGTGCAGGTTGTTAACCGTACTAATAGTCTTTTAATAAAAGATACTCGAGTCAAGCTAGATGAATTAAGAGATTTGCTTACAAAAATAGATATTCCTGTCAAGCAGGTGATGATTGAAGCTAGGATTGTTACTGCAGATGTTGATGTATCAAGTGACTTAGGGATTGATTGGAGTGGTGGTAAGATAAAGAAAGGCGGCAAATGGCGTTTAGGTGGTAGCGGAGACGATAATACTACAGGCTCATCAACGCCAGGTAATGCAAGTTTGGTGAACTTGCCTCTTTCTCCTGCTACGAGCACATTTAGTATTGGTTTTGTGTCTAATAGTGCCATATTGAATTTAGAGTTGAGTGCTATTGAGTCTGAAAATAAAGGAGAGTTAATTTCTCAACCTAAAGTTTTAACTCAAGATAAGCAAACGGCTAGGATAGAAACAGGCCAGGAAGTTCCATACCAAGAAGCAAGTTCTAGTGGTGCGACATCAACCTCCTTTAAAAAAGCAGTACTATCTCTTGAGGTCACTCCACAAATTACACCTGATGGGCATATATCACTTAAAGTTGATGTTACGAAAGATGCAGTTGCAGAAACAGAGTTTAATGGCGCTCCTGCTATTGATACCAATGAAGTTAATACAACAGTATTAGTACCTAATGGTGAAACCTTAGTGTTAGGTGGAGTGTTTGAAGAAACAAACAGGCAAGTAAATAGCAAAGTACCTTTTTTAGGGGATTTGCCTGCAATAGGTCGGCTTTTCCGCAGAACTACGGATAATAATAAGAAAGAAGAACTACTGATTTTCATTACACCTAAAATTGTTGATAATGCGTTAACCCAACGTTAATTGACATGTAGGCCATGATTAAAACGAGTATCTTTTTGGTTGGCCCGATGGGTGCTGGTAAAAGCACCATCGGGCGTTTGCTTTCTAAAGCACTTGATGTGGAATTCAAGGACTCTGATAGAGAAATAGAAGCACGAACAGGCGCTGATATTCCTTGGATTTTTGATGTAGAAGGTGAAGAAGGCTTTCGTGAGCGTGAATCTGCGATGCTGGCAGAACTAACTCACGAAAATGGAATTATTTTAGCCACAGGGGGCGGTGCTGTTCTACGGGAAAAGAACCGTAGAATGCTACTGCAAAGTACAGGGACGGTTATTTATTTGTATACAAGTGTTGAGCAACAGCTTGCACGTACCTTTCGAGATAAGCGGCGTCCACTGTTACAAAATGAAAATCCTCAAGCCGTCTTAGCGAACTTAATGAAAATTCGTGATCCATTTTATAGGGAAGTGTCTGATTATATTATTACCACGGATAACAAAATTCCTCGGACAGTGGTTAATGAAATTTGTCGTGTTATTCAACACTAGATGTGAATGTAACTACTTAGGGTGTAATGGTTGATAGGCTACTGAGTTTATGGGTAGCCTTTTTAGTTTTACTATAACTGATGTATTTCTGCTTTTTTGTATAGTTTATGTATACTCACCAGCAACTTGTCTTATAATAGTTGCAGTCTATATTTTAAACTGGTATATAAACATTGTACTTGCTGGTCATGATCTAGCTTGGTGGAAACACCGGAGCGGTGATGCGCCGTTCTTGCTTATTACTATGCACTGTACACAAGGAAGGCTATTTCAGGCTCGCTTTGCCACTATATACCGTTATGGTAACCAGCGACCTGAGCCAACCACGCAATCGCGGTTACGCTAGTTACCATAACGGTATATAGTGGCGCGATCCAGTGAGCCTTCCATGTCCCAAGTCATGAAGTAGATACACAGCAAGTAGAACCTAACAGTTTGACTGATAGCGTGTTGCTTTAAGTAAAGCATTGAGTCAAGTTGTTAGGTTTAATTTTATCTCCACATAATGATTGAGCGTTAGATTATTCTCACAAGTATTAGTGAGTGTTTTTGTACTGCTAAATAACAGCCTTCGTATACTGGCTAAGCAAGTGATAAAAACTAAAATGGACAAGCCCGTAGTATTATAAAGGTGTTACCTTGTCAGCATTATTATCGTTGAGCACACTTCAACAAGCCCTCCGTTCAAAAGACCCTCAGTTTTCTACATTTCTTAGTCAATATATAGCGCAACAACAAACTGTAGAGCCGCTCTCAAATAAGAACCAACGTACAGAGTTAATGTTAGCTGAGCAGTTTGTTATACATTTACGTTCCCCTAGTTATCTACAGCTTACAGTCGAGCAACAACAGCAATTTCGTGAAAACTATTTTCAGCAAGTGACTAAATTACCTGAGACTCATGGACGCTTGTTGATATATAAATTAGTGCTGCCTCTTTGGCAAAGTAAGAGTGTGCTAGATAGACAAATATTATTACAGGTTTTAGCTGAGTTACCTTTTGCTTATGGTGTATGGCGGGCAATTAAACTTATCTTTAAGTTGGCTGAGCTAGAGCAAGATTACGAAGTTTACGGATTGCTAGCAGCTCGTGTTGATATGGCTCTGGCTAGCCAAGGCCATTTTGATGAGGTAAGTAGTAAAACATTAGCTTATCTTGCACGACGGGTGTGGCGTACATTAAGGAATATTAGCAAGCGTTGGCCATCACTTTATCCTGTTGCGGCAGGTCAAGTATTAATTCATTATCGAGATGATACTCCTTGGGCCGCAACTTGGATTGCTAATCATATTTTTTACCATGAGAGTAAAAAGTATTCACGAAATCAATTTCGTCATATCCGTGACCGACAAAATGTCATTAAACACTGTGCTTTTTCTGAAGCTTGGCAATTACACTTAAAACCTCTTATCAAGATACTATCACTATCAAATGCAGAGCTGGTAAGGCTTTTTGCTATTGAACTGTTACAAAAGTACTTTATAACTGGGTTACGGTCTTTACCGTGTGAATGGCTGAAATCTTTGCCAACGGGTCAAAGTAGAGAAATTGATAAGTTTGTCATTTGGTTAATACACAATGCACCCGCTTATGAACAAAAATCACTACTAAAACTTGGGCTGTTTGATTTAATGTGGGGGTTGCTTAACTCTCAAGTTGCAGATGCACGACAGTTTGCAATTGATTTCTTTCAAGTTAATCGCAAAGAAATAACCTGTGACCAGCTTCTTGAGTTACTACAGTCACAGCACAAAAATACCCGTGCATTTGCTGAGACTTTGGTTCAGCTGTTTAATCTTCGTAAGCACGTTTCACTTTCAACTTGGGGTGCATTACTTGCGGATAAGTATGCCCATGAGTTTGCAGCTACGCAGATTAAAAAATTGTATACGCGTAAAGAAATTACTTTAGCTTGGTTAAAGCAACAGCTGCTATCAAATAATTATGAAGCCTTTAATTTTGCAGTTAATTATTTAGTTGATAATTACAGCTTATCTGAAATTACACTGAATTTCTTCTTGGAGTTATTACTTAACAATACTGACGAAGAGCAGCCGTTAGGTGCCTATGTTGCTGACTTTGCATTATCGAACATCAAGAACTTTGAACTATCTGGGTTAACACAAGATTACTTACAGCAGCTTTTACTCCATCCTTTAGCCACTGAAACCATTATCGACTGGATAAATGAGGGTAAATTAAAAGCAGCAACATTAGGTGCTGCATTTTGCCAATCACTGGTTTATGAACCAGACTGGCAGCAAGCTGAGTGGCGTGCACAACTTATAAACCAAGATAAAAAGTGGCCTGCAGTGACTCGGTTTATGGAAGAGTTAGCAGAAGAGGTTCGCGACTGGCTTAAGGATGTACGACAGTTTTCTGCGAAAACACTAGGTTTAGATTGGTTACTTACATTAGCATCATCAACTAACCAGGAATACCATCTGTTTGCAGTTGATATACTCACAATTAATTTCTTGCCGGCTGACTTTGCCAGTAACACTTCAGCTCAAGCTACAGCTTTATCTGAAGCCAAATCTGTTGTAATAGCACAAGCGGATGAGTCAGTAAATTTTGAAGGTCAACGCTTCTTATTTACGGGTAAGCTGGCAACAATGACAAGAAGTGAAGCACAAGCATTGGTTAAAAAGCTGGGAGGTACAGTTGCTAGTGCAGTTAATGGAAAATTAAATTACTTAGTCATTGGTGATGAAGGTTCGCCGCTGTATGGTAATGGTAAAAAAGGTAGCAAGCAGGTTAAAGCTGAGCAACTACAGGCTCAAGGTGCAGAAATAGCCATTATTTCTGAAACTGCATTTTTGAAAAAAACATCAGGACAGGAAGTTGAGTCTTCAGCTGAAGATATAATGGCTGGATGTGAGGTATTGTGGCAGTGGGCAACCGCATCTAAAGTTGAACAGCAAAGCTTAGCCGAATTTGCTCGCCATTATTTAATACGTCATCACCAACAGCTTTGTTTAATTGAAACTGATCGCCCCGTTGATCCAGGTGCAGAAATTCCTGTTGAGTTTTTAACATTACAGCGCTTTTTTCCTTTGTTTAAACACAGTGACCGAAAGTTAAGAACTTTTGCCTTACGGTTTGCTGAACAAGAGTGGCAAGCATGGCAGCCCACTACCAAAACTTTGGTTCAATTACTTGAGCAAAATCACCATGAAGTAAATGTCTTTATTCAGGACAGCATAGTAAATCAGCCAGCCATCCTGCAAGCTTGCCATTTGGATTTAAGTCACTATAAGGTTGTTGATTGGTTAGTGTTATGTGAGTCAAACCATAAAGTATCAAGAACGCTTGGCCTGTATGCATTGCAACAACTCGGGCAGTTAACCGCAAATGTGCTTTTATTATTACTTGATAGCCCAGATCGACAATTGCGCTATTTTGCAATACATCAATTATGGCTTCACTACCGAAAAGGTAATGGCATTCGTTCAGTTGATATTCCTTTAGATGATTGGCAGCAGTTAGTTTGTAATGAATTATTTACCATTCCTCCTACCCGTATGAATAAAAAGAAAGAGGCCTTTTCTACGGCATTTTCCTCTATAAAAAGTAAGTGTGCGTTGATTGCAACTATTCAGGAATTTGCTGAGCGTGATTTGCCATTTGCCCAAGCTATTTGGTCATTATTACAATGTTTTAGTCGCTCTTTAAGTAAAATGGAACGAGAGGCGTGTTTGGTTGCTTTGACTCGAATACGCCTAGCTCATCCAACGCAGTTTGCCTAATTAAAAAAGAGCAGGAAGAAGTTATGAGCCAGACGCTTTATTTACCCTATCGAGGTGCTATTCGTGCTCTGTTAGGTCATGATAATCAGTTGTATTGGGTGACAGAGCATAGTGAAGGGCAACCAACAGGGCTATATTACTACAACGTAAAAACTAAGCAGTTTAAAAGAGATGTTTTAGCGACCGGTGCTAAGCATATAGCAATTGATGAAGGTATTTTATGGTTGATGGATAGCCAACATCAGCTGTGGAAAAAATCACTTGCTGACGATGTACTGACACCAGTGCCATTTTCTCCGGCTGAATCAATAGAGATTGATACGATTGTTATCGCCGACAAGCAATTAGCTGTTTTACAGCAGCAGTATATTTGGTTGCTTGGCACAAAAAATGGTGAGTTACAGCAACAGCTGACGCTTATGGAACCAGGTGTAAAACTGGCTGTTGATAAAACAGGAAAATATATTGCTGTGGGTAGCATACAAGGTTTACTCACTATTTATGCTTTTACCGAAGAAAAAGGGTGGCAGCTATATCTCCAACAGGAAGTTCATAAACAGGCTTTTACTGCGTTAGCTTTTAGTGAGACGGATGGGCGTTTATACAGTTGTGGCCAAGATAAAACATTTTATTGCATTGATATTCATACTGGGCATGATGACATTGCGTTGCTGGATCGAGGACAAAGCGCAATGCATAAGCAAGCGATTAAAGAATTATTCATTACTGAAAATCGCCTGTTTACAGCAGCCAGTGATAAAACACTAAAAAGCTGGCCAATGACGAAAGGACAATCAGTGACTTATACAGGTAAGATTCCAGTGCCTGTAGGTTTGGCTTATGTGCAAGATTCAGAACAAGGTTGGTTAGCTGTTGCGGGTGAAGACCATACCATTCAATTAATAGCCCTTACAGCTGAACACCGTTTTGGTCAGTCGCAAAAAGTCATTAAAGACGCTATAGCTGAAGCAAAGTTTAATCTTTCTGCAAGTGATATAAAGCATCGACAGCAAGGTATTGAGCAGCTGGCCCAACACTTTGATCAACAATCACTTCGTTTATTGGCAGACGTTGTTGAGCGTGAGCGGGACGTTGAGCTTAGGCGGTTAGCAGCAAAATACCTTACTGAAGCACGTCACCCTAGTTGTTTGAACTTATGGTTAAAACAGCTTAAGCATAGTGATGATGACGTTAGGCTCAATGCATTTACGGCACTACAGTCTATTACGCAACGTGGTGATATTCGTTTAGCGCAAAAGGCATTACAAACAGAGTATGAAAATATTGGTTTTGCCGCATTAGCACTATTGACTGAGTGGGTGAATGCTAATGAAGAAGGACAGTCACAAAGTGTTTTAATGGAAGCATTAAATCACAATAATAATCGAATACGACATTATGCTCTGCACTGTCTTGAACAAGCAACAAGTGAAACAATTGAAATTTATTTACATGCATTAAATACAAAGTTTTCTGATATTCGAAGGGCAGCGCTTATTCGTTGCTATCAACAGCAGCAATTAATGAACTCTGCTGTAAATATTGCTGTAAGGCAGCGTTTAAGTGATCAGGACAATGATGTTCGAAATACGGCTTTTTGGGTTATGGTTCTCAGTCGTAAAGCGCTTGCTGCTTTTTTATATCAAGCAGATGAATATATTGCACGGCAATTAACCGATATAAATGATTTTTCTCTGAATGGTCAAAATAATCATAAGTCGCTTGAAAAACAGTTTGCGAATGTACCTTTACTTACACAGCATGATATAGATATTTTGCTGCCTGCCTCGGTTTCTCATTATACCGATATTGTTTTATTAGCAGCTCGCTGTTTAGCGCATCAGCAGCATCCCTGTGCACTTCCTGTATTGTTGCAATTGGTTAATCATCAGGCGCAGTCTACACGTCTAGATGTATGTTATGCCCTGTCATTACTTAAAGATCAGCATGCACTCTCACATCTCCAATGGTTGCTGAATGATAAAGATGGTGGTGTACGTATGGCTGCGTTCAGTGCCATTGAACAGCTCTTAATGGATGAGCCTTATCAAGTGATTGCATTGGCATGGCAATCAACTGCAGAAGATGTGCATCTACAAGGATTACAGCGCTTGTTGGCTATGCTTGAGGATGTAGAGCCGTCTTATCGTAAGTATTGGTTATTGCAAGGTATCAGCAGCCCTCATCAGCGAGTAAGACAAGAGGCCGCTAAGGCATGTTTGAATACAGCCTGGTCAGAAGGTAAAGCTGAAGGTGTAGCTTTATTATTGGATAGTCACTTTGAAGACTGCCATCTTATTGCCTTACATGAATTGTTAGCACATAAAAGGAGTGCTTGGCAGCCAGATCTGTTGATCCAGTTGTTTAATGATGGGTTTTATGAGGTTCGTTCACAGGCATTTGCTGCAGCTCAAAAGCAATTTGAAGATCAGCCAATAAAACCCTTACAGCATGCGGCAGAATCATTGCATAGGGATTTGCGTCAGCAGGCATTAAAGCAGCTAATTGATTTAAACTCTGATGCGGCACAATTACTGCTGGTGTCGTTTATTGCAGATGAAGATCCCGAGCTACGTCATCAGGCAATTGACTCTCTCATTATTGCTCAAGCTTGGGATGAAGTTGCGGTTGCATTAAGCTCAACCCATAAAGACTGTGTTATAGCTGCAGCAAAAGCCTTGACGATGGTTGGTGATGAGCGCGCACAACAGGCTTTATGTCAGTTACTGGCTGAAAAAGCACCTGAAAGTAAAGAGCACAAAATAATATGGCAGAACCGTCAAATAGAAGTGCTTGAGGCACTTGCTGAACTTGGTTCTGCAGACGCCATACCTTATATTCAACCTTATTTACAAGATAAGCATCAGCCACTAGCCACCACAGCAACCTATGCATTAAGTTGGTGTGCTACGCCGGCTGAGCAAGGTTTGTTACAACGCTTATTGCAAGTCGATAATACTTTGCAGCAAGCCTATGCGGCTTTGGGTTTGGTGTTGTTGGGTCAGCATGAGGCTGCTGGTATTCTTGAACAGAAAAACTCAGCCTTGACTTCGTGGCAGCAATTGGCGGTTTTTCTGTGTCTAAATAAAACAGTTGCAGGACATAGTGAGCCATTAACAGTCCGAAATACATTACCTGATGTCATTCAGAACCAGCCGCTACTTGGTTTTTTATTGGGGGTTTTACCCCATACCTGTCCACAAGCCTTAGACCCGACTCCATTATTAGACTTATTAAATCAGCGTGATTTACAGCTACACCTTTATGTTGCTCAAGCATTAGCTGTATTTAATGATAAGCCTGCACTACAGAAAACCATTGAGCAAAGTGTTGTATGTTGGCTACAGCAAGAGAGTAGTGAACTGTCTGGGTCTTCTACTAAAAAAATGGGTGATGATCAGGCTACTTTGTCAACAGATGTAACAACTGAAACACTGCTAACGCTGGATGATTTTAACATCATGGCAGCTATTCTTTTGGCTGATAATCTGCCATTGAAAGCACGCTTTGCTTACCAGTTATTTTCATGGGTGTCAGAAGAACCAAAACGTGCACGATTAATTTGGTTGCGATTCAAACAGCGTTATCAAGAAGATATTCAGCAATTGTTGCTTAATGCTGATACACAGTCTCAACAAAATATACCTCCAACGAGTGAACAATGCCTACAACAGTGGGCACTTGGTATTTTGTATGGCTTATTGAGTCATCAACAATTGCTGTCATCACAAGGAGTTGCTTTACGGCTAACTACTTTGCAAACCATCATCAAATTAACAGATCAATTTGGCGTATGGTGGCAACAAGCTGAACCCATATTAATTCAGTGTTTACATGATAAATATGCAGATATTCGCCAGCGTGCTTGGGCATTACTGTCTTCTCGTACTCAGCAAAAGCCATTGCTGATAGGGGAAGCCCTACAGAGCCAGTACTTAGATATTGCTAAAGCAGGTCTTCAACTGATCGCTGCAGAAAGGGTGAGTTATGCAGAAGTTGCTGTGTTAAAACAGTGTTTACAAGAACGTACGGATGGTTTGGAGTTTGAGGCGTTTACTTTATACGCTCAGTTTAAAGGTGAAGTACAAGCTGCTGCGCTAGGTACAAAAGCCAGCTCAGCTCAGCTTCGATCAAATACTGTTCAATGGTTACTTAAAAGTTATGAAGAAGGCAAATCTGAATTAATTGCCATTTTAGTTGAGGCGATGCAGGGAGCTTGGCGGGATACAGCCTTGCAGGTGGCTATTGCACTTTATCAGCAGCAAGGATTACTGTCATCACAACAAGATGCTCATTTACAAGCGGGTAAAATGCTTGTTCCACAAGGGCAGTCGCAGGCAATGGTGGTGCTACTCAACTTATTAGCCGATAGCCAGCAGCAAAGGGAAGCCCGCATAATTGTGAATGCCTTACGGCAGGTTAATCAGCCTGAAATTGTTGGGCCAGTCATGCAAATGATTGAAAGTAATCGCTCAAAGTCACTGCCTGCTGAGGATTTACTGACCATCGTTGCTAAATATCGACAGGTAACGTTAGCACCACAACTACTTAAGCTTTTAAATAAGCACCAGCATACGCGAGCAGTAACGGATGCTTTGACCACTATCAGTGGTTATGACCAAGCCTTAAAAATTACACCTACTCAGCAACTGCAAACTACGAAATATCCATTATGTGATGAGTTACTTGTGCAGCTGGTGCAAACGCTAGTCAATTTAGGTCACTTTGAGCGTTTAGAGAAACTCTTAAAGCCTTTAAAGTTTGCTGAGTCTGCTGATATTAATTCCCTGCTCGCGAATATAATGCCGTGTTTGCCTGATGCGATGTTTTATCGCTTACTTGAACACTATACATGGCGTGTAAGATACCGTGGGGCAAGTGCCCAATTATTACAGCAATTACTTGCACACCGACAAGCACAAGTGCGCTTTATTGCTGCAGAAGGCCTGGCAATGGTGGGTGATCGGGCGGGTAAGCGTATTTTGTTAGCGGCCATTGATATGGACCCAGCGTATGAAAATCGCCAGCGTGCAGTCATTGCTTTAGGTCGTCTTGGTGATGCAGATACAGTTGATTTATTACTGGATCTTGCGACCAATGAAGAACATGCGCTACAAGATGATGCGATAGAAGCAGTAGGTTACCTCAAGCATACAGACCAAGCTGATAAAGTACTCAGCTTACTAACCAAAATAGTGAAGCAAGGCGAAAATAATTACGCATCACAAATTGATCGCGCAATTAAAGCATTAAGGTGGTTTGATTCTCCCAAGTCTTGGGCTGCTCTGGTAGCGTGTATTAAAAATAAAGCATTTTTACCTCGGTATCGTGTTGAGGCGCTAAGGCAAATGCGATTTGCTCAAGATACACAACACCTGAGAGTTTTATTTAACTTGGTTGAGCTGGACGATAATAGGCGTATTGTCAGTGTAGCAATGGAAGTGGCGGAGCATATCTGGCCTGTTACTGACAACCAGGTACGCGAAATTGATTATGTGGTGCTTAAAAATCAAGCAAACTATTGGGATGAAAAATTATTAATTCGTGTTGCTCGTTATGGGGATGGATTAAAGCGTTTACTGCTGTTAGCAGAGTGTAGCGCTAAAACCAAACAACTATTGAGTCAAGGGTTTTTAGCTAATCCCATTTATGACGAGTCCATATTATTACAGGGTATTACTCACGAGCATCCTGATGTGAATGGTATGGCTGCTAGGTTGATAGGACGTTTGAGTGACCCTTCAAGCACGGCACTGGCAGCAGTGGAAGCAATGTGTCAGCGGCAATTAACATATTTCCGGCGTTCAGTGCTACCACTCCACATTGTTGAAGCAGACCAGAAAAACTTTGATCAAAAACAACTAAAGAACTGTTTGCGGGATGGTGTCTGGTGTTTAATTAAACACCAAGCTGCGGATATTGTGCTTACTACGGTCTACCAGTTACCTGCAAAGTATTTAGCTGTTCAGTCGTTAATGGCTCGAGTAATACAGCTTCAGCTGCAACAGTCGTATACCATGAGTGAACCGTTAATTGAGTTGCTGGAGTCACTCAAAAATCATGTTCAAGGTAGTTTGCAGCAACAAGTATTTACATTATTGAGTAAGGTACATAATGAACCTATAGCTGACAGCACCACTAATGCTTTTGACGCTTTGGCAGAAAATTGGTTAGGACAGCCTTCGCTGGAGTTACTGCAAAGATTGGAAGAAGACACGCAGCAACCCTTATTAGCATTGGCGGGCAAACAACAACACTCTATTGAGTCACTGTTGGCACTTATAAACAATGAGCAGCTAATTACACAGCAGCGTGCTGATGCACTCCTGGCATTAGGTTACTTACAAGCTGAAGATGCGGAGTTTGCATTGGAAAAACTCATTAAAGCCAAGTCACTATCACCCTCTCTGCAAAAAACAGCATATCGTGCATTGCGTAGTAGCCAGCGTGCTCGCCAACGTAAGAAAATTGAGCTGAGTGTAGCGGATGTGTTAGGCGATGATGCGAGTGATAAATCACTGGAAATAGGAGATCAGTATGAGTGACAAGGCACAGCAGTCATTATCTCCACTAAATAGCCAAAATGCTGAAGTGATGGAAATAAGTACGACAGCTGTTGAGTTGACCTATAGTCAGGTCAGTAGTGTTCATACCTCGGAAAAGCTGCAACAGTTATCACTATTCAGTACTCTGACTCGACAGCCTGTTAAGCTTCATGCGCGACTGATGTGTTCGACAGTCATGAGAAGTGGTTTATCTGCTTTATATCAGGTAGTCAGTAGTGATTTACGTTACAAACCAAAAGATCGCGCTCAATATTTAGCGTTTAAAGAATTACAGCGTACTAATCAACGTCGTCATATTTTATCTGCGCAACAAGCGTATTTTGACTGGCTGGCTGAAAATGATCTGCTCGCTTATTGCGTATTAGACCCTGTGGTAAGTGTTCATCCTGATTACACGACTTTTGAAGTATTTAGTAAAGATGAGAGTTGTTATGCTCAGTTAAGTATTGCTCATAGCCAGTTGGAGTTATTGTCACCAATAAGTTGTGGTACCACCAATGTTGATTTTTCAGCACATTTTTTTCAGGGTGTTCAACAGTTACGGCAATATAAAACCACTGAAATCCATATAGGCCAGCAAGCCATTGGGCTGGAAACAGCGCAGCAAGGACAAGTATTAGCAAAGCAAACGCACTTGCCTGATAGTTGGTTACGAGGATTATTGCAGATTCAATCAGCCATGCAATTGCCAGGTGACAGCTTTAAGCTGGCCCCCATTGATCTTTATAACGTGCTGCATTTTTTACGTTTAAATCGTGATGTTAAAGGTAAAAAGCGTGGAATTAAAATTGAGCTGGTGCCAAATCAATACCCAAAACTGGTCTTAGAACCTTGGGAAAAAGTCATTGAGTCTTCTGCAGAACCCTGGACAGGCTCAGAACCTAAGGTTATTCGAATATGGGGGCGTCGTCGGTTACAGCATTTACAGTCATTTTTGTCTCATACTAAACACATCTCTGTTCATTTATTAGGTAGTGGTTTACCCAGTATTTGGCAAGCTCAAGGTGAAGGAGTTGGAATAACCTTGGTATTAAGTGGTTTTACTGCAGCAAACTGGTCTCAAGCTGCTCGCTTTGACTTATTGTTACCAAGACATCAAACCATAAACGTTGAACAATTCGATGCATTGTTATCATGTTTACAAAAGCAACCGCGTCGTTTGGATGCGTTGGCCACTGAATTAAGCCTATCTTCACCAGACATACTTGCGTTGACTCAACATGGCATTCAGCATGGTTTAATTAGTTTTAACATGCTGCAACAGTGTTTTTATTATCGGCCTTTATTGGATCAAATACCGGACAGCCACCAGCTTCGTTATCGTGATGATGTGTCTGCTGATGCTATGAATTTACTAGATACGAGTGCTGTTTCTGATGTTAAACAGCATTGGTTACCAGGTGATACTATTGAGTTAACAGCGACATTAAATGCTGACAGTAAATCACCCATCAGTACAATGATTCAGGTAACTGAGGAAGGTCATGTCAGTAAAGCAGAGTGCAGTTGTTTCACATTCGTTAAACAAGGGATGAGCCAGGGACCATGTGCACATATTGTTGCCTTGCGGATGACACACTTTCAACAACAACAGCAGCCTGAAAGTGACCCTATTTATGAGCGCCATTATTTTACCCGTCGTGTTGCGGAGAGCGAGCATGTTTACTTGGTTCAACGTCACCAGCAGCGGGTAACACTGCGTTGGGGAAAAGCAGGTACTTCATTACGAATGCAGCAGTGGGTATTTAATACTCAGCAAGCAGCGCAGTCGGCCGTTAATGAGCAAAAGCAACGTCTATTAGCTCGTGGCTTTATTGATGCAACAGCAAGGTAGTATGACCAATGACTGACTTTCAGCAACTTTGGCAGGATATACAGCACGCAGGTAGTATTGACGCGTATGTAAACAAGCAGCTGCAGAAAAAAGGTTATTTGGTTAAGCGGTTGGATGCAAAACAACTGTCGGCTAAAGAGCTTGCTCGGTATAAACAGCAGCTTAAACAAGAAGCAGAAGCAATACAAAAGCTGAACCAAGAGGCTTGGCAGGTTTATAAACAAAATAACATTGTTTATTTAGGTGATCAGGTTTATTGGCATGATAATGACGACTGGGATAAGTATGACCGAGAAAATGCAGATAAAGCATTGGTGGGTTATCAATTGCCCGTTATTCATACTCCAGCTGAGCTTGCTGAACAGTTACAACTAACGATAAAAGAACTGCGTTGGTTTACTTACCACCGTAACGCTGCTGAGTATAGTCATTATCAACAGTTTTCTATACCCAAGCGAAGTGGAGGAGAACGATCCATTTGGGCTCCTAAGCCAAAGTTAAAAGCAGCACAACGTTGGATATTATTAAACATTGTTGAGCGTATGTTGATTCATGGCGCTGCTCACGGTTTTGTGGGTGGCCGTTCTATTCTGACGAATGCACAACAGCATACACAAAGCGAACTTGTAGTTAAATTTGATCTTGCAGACTTTTTCCCTTCTATTTCTTGGCGGCGTGTTAAAGGTATATTCCGTAAAGTTGGGTATAAAGAGCAAGTAGCGACACTATTAGCATTATTATGTACAGAAGCGCCTCGTGAACGTATTGAGCATGAGCATAAAACTTATTTTATTGCTTTAGCAGATCGTTGTTTGCCGCAGGGGGCACCGACAAGTCCATCATTGACCAATATATTATGTAAAAGCATGGACCGTCGCTTAACAGCATTTGCTGAAAAAAATGGGTGGCGATATAGTCGTTATGCTGATGATTTAACATTTAGTTGGTCAGGTTCTCAGAGTGAGCCAAATATAAAACAGCTAATAGGTATTGTGCATCAGGTTGTTAAAGACGAAGGGTTGAATATTAATAGTAAAAAAACACGTATTCTACGGCCAGGAAGTTGTCAGCAAATTACAGGATTAGTGGTTAATGAGCACGCTCAGCCTCGTGTACCTAGAGCAACAAAACGAGAAGTACGTGCAATGCTACATAATCTGTCAAAAGGGAAGTCACTACATGAGGATGAAACGCTGTCCCAACTCCAAGGGAAAATTAATTTTATCCGCATGGTTGAGCCAGAATTAGGTGCAAGCTTTTTAACGCAGTTTCAGCAAATTGTTCAATCCGCGTAACTGTTCTATTGTTCGACAGAACAGTCAACCTTAGTGATTTGCTATAAACCATATAAAATTAACTTCTCTTCCCCCTATTTAGCTGAGTGGTGCGATCTCGTAGATCCAGCACCTCTATAGCTACTGCTTATTTTTTATAGTGAACGAACTGAGCTTCTAATTTCAGTCATCGCAGCAGTAATTACCTTGGGGTCATGAGAGTAACTTTTGTTGATGTGCGAAAAGCTATATGGGTTAAAAGTATATTTTGAAGAATATTTATACCATTGCGACAGCCTGCCCTGGGCTGGGAATGTGTATTGATATATTTCGGGTATTTAGTTATCATGATAACTAAATTTTATAGAGGGGCCAGTTATGTCAGATCAACTATTCATACTTGCCAGAATAACCCCGAAAGCCGAGTTTTTCGAAGATGCAAAGACTGCTATTTTGAAAATCATAACGCCTACTCTGAAAGAGAAAGGTTGTAGACAATTCATCGTTCACGAAGGTGATATTTCACTGTATCTATATGAAGAATGGGACGATCAAGCTGCATTGGATAACCACTACTCAATGCCTTATGTTGTGCCGGTATTCGAATCATACAAAGAGTGGCTGGCAAAGCCTGTAGAAATTACCAAACTATCTAAGCTGGGATAGGCAATATCATGTTTTTTCTAAAGGAATTGCCAACAAGACAAATGATTCAGGGATATGCTAAGCAGCACTCTATGGAAATCGTAGATTCTGTTGAAACTGCTCTACTGATGATGCGTCAAGCCAGTCTGTTAGTCCGTCAAATAGAAGCATATTTCTCCGACCATGATACTTCTCAGCTAAGATTTCTTATTCTAATCGTTATTGACCGCGAACCAGAAAGAGATAGTTTACTTGTAAGTGAAATTTCAGACCGTATCGATGTATCTCGCCCTGTAATGACCCGAACCTTGCAAAGTATGGTGGATGAAAAGTTAATTGTCATGAAAGCTGATCAATCAGACCGTCGAGCAAAACAAGTATCTTTAACCGAAAAGGGATGTAAGTTTTTAGAGTCAGTTCTTCCTGGTTACTTTGATGTAATCTGTAAGTTTATGATGGATTTGAAGAAATGAATAAACAACTGTTACACGTCTTTTGTATATGGGCATTTGTCTATCCAATAGTAACGACTTTTCTATTTGTCATACAGAGATTAGATTTATCTTTTTCACTTGAATTAAAGTCACTAATAATGACTGTAATCCTTGTACCCTTGATGTTTTTTTATATTGTTCCTTTAGTTAACCGATTGCTTTCTAACTATGGTGATTAACTCGTTGACAGGTAAGCCACTAGTTTGACTAGTGTGACTCTCAAGGCTTGGCCTCTAGATTCAGTTTTATGGAGAAAGAAGACATGTGTAAAGTTTCCAGTGGCTTGGCGGCCCACATAAAAGGAAACAATGCACATGTCATATCAAAGCTTAAGTCATTCTAAATGGGATTGTAAGTACCATTTGGTTTTTGTGCCAAAAGGAAGAAGAAAAATACTTTACGGTAAAATCAGAA
>NZ_AUAF01000011.1 GCF_000428585.1 Zooshikella ganghwensis DSM 15267
AACAATATACAGGATTCACCCACTGTCAGTCACGTAAAAAAGAAGCCACACATACTCATTTAAATGCTTCATTATCAGCACTTAATGTCTTGAAGTTAGAGGATCAGCTATTAAAAGGAAGTAATGATAGAACAGTAATTTCAATTGTCTCATGGAAACGTAAAAAATTTAATCAACACTTAATGGAAAAACTTTTTGACAAGTTAGGGTTAAGCTTAAGTATTCAAAAAGTCGCTCAAGTGTATAAACAGATGAGTGACTATGGGGGGCTATGGCTGCGTAAAAGTGTCTAGAGTATTGTAACTGAAAGTTTTACGAAATAAAATGGGGTATTAGCTACCCCATTTTTTTACCATTAGTTGTAGACATATAATAGCTAAGGCTGTTTATTTTTCATCCCAAGCCATTTTCCAGTGAGAACCAACCCCCGGTTCAAAATTATTTGAGGTGCTAGTCCATTGTTTGCAGTAACCACTATAGGGAAAAGGTTTACATTGGTATATCTTGCCATTTTTAGGCTGAATTACCTTAGTACCTGCTTTGTAGTTGCTCACGCCTTCTGGAAATGAGTAATCATATTGACCATCTTTTCCATCATCGCCTGGATCAGTTGAGTCATTAACCAGCTTAAACTGGTAGGTTTGTTGTACTAAAGAAAAGGCTTTTGTTTTGAGAACAAGGGTGTAGTTACCGGGTTTGGCATTTTTAATATTAATGGTGACGCTTTCTGTGCTGTTGTTAACAGCAGTTGAGCCAAATGCAACTTGTGCATTATTTTTATCAAATACAATATTGTCAACAGTCAGTTTTTCTGTGCTGGTTAGGGTGAAGTCTACATTTGCTTCATTGCTTTGAATAATATAGCTATCTTTTAATCCGCCAACATTAACCTGTGGATCGGGCTTTTGGTCTTTAACGATTTGTACTTCTGCGCGACGGATATCACTTGTTTTTAGTGCGTAAATATTATTTTGTCCCATGGCAGGAACGACTTTACCATCTTTACCCAGTTGACCAGCCGCAAGGGATTTATGTTGATTATTGATTTCTGTAGCAAGCAAATGAGGCCAGTTATTTTTTTGTCCTTCTTGTGGCGAGTTTATGGTAATAGATGTTGTTAAGTTGGCTTGCTCTCCATCTTTATTAAAAAAGCGCGCTTTAACCATGTCGCCTGATTGAAGATTCATTGTTGGGTTAATATCACCAATATCTTGCCATTGAGCGTCAGGAATATCTGGATCAGGATTTCCTTTCCCAGATATATTGACATCTATGGCTTGATAAAAACTATTCACAGTATCCCCAACATCCCAAACAGCAAGAATAACATGATAGCCACTACGTTCAGGCACATTACAGTCATGTGTAACATCAACGGGTGGACGGGACTGGTTACCATCAATTGCACAAAAAGGTGTTGCTTCAAATGAACTTCTGGTTAAAGCCTGATTAGGGTTCCAGTCACTTTTGGTAATGAAGTATCGCCAGTCACGTGTTGCATGGTTTGCAGTAAAGTGCCAGGAGAACTTATTGGGTCCTGGCTTTATGCTGCTTTTATGCCAACGAGTAGCTGTTTGCTCATCTAACTGGGAAAATTGACTTAGTCCGGCACTGGCTATTTTTCCATCAGCAGGGCCTGACTCTGGATAACGATCAAGGCCTTCTACACTTTGGGGCTCCCATTGAACAGGGCCGCAATTTGTATTATGCCCTAGTTTACACTTGTAAGATCTGGATTCAGGAGAGGAAACATAACCATGTGCCATGACACCCTGGGCAATAAAGAGTGAACTGATTAGTGCGATTTTCGTTAATTGTGGCGATAAAAGAGAATGTTGCTTGATCATAAGGAAAGTCTCATTTTTTTATTTACAAAACAGCAAAACGAAAGTCACATGTGCTTAACTAAAGAAAATATACCCTTCACGAATCATTTTTAGGGTTTGTTGTCAACGCTCTTGACCACTGCCCCTAAAAACCCTTCGTTATAGATATAGTTTTGCTTTTGACTTAATATTTGCTGCGAAAAAAGTTGCGTTCACTTTTAAAAACTAAGAGTTAAGAAGGGGTTGCGTTCACGTTGTCAGGTTAATAAATATAATACTAGGCGACTAACTTGACATTTATGCTAATAAGTCATTATAGGCATATAAAATATTCCGTAGTGAGTCACAAAATATACCCATAGTGAAGGGTATATGTAATAAATTTTGTCTAATTATGAATATGTTATGTCAGATATTCTTTGAATAAGTCATCATATTAAAAAAAAGGCATTACATATGATAAACGATAGTGACAAAGTTATAAGACGAGTGTGATATAAATCAAAGAGGTTGTTGTGTTGTGACACCCTCCAAGGAAAGTGAGTACTAAAACTTATACTGCAAGGATATTTATTAATAAAAAGATGGACATACAAGTTTACGGTGTTTCTTTGCTGGTTATCACACTATTGTTGCAAGTCAGTTTCTTACAAAAGAGTATGGCTTATGAAACGACCGAAGGTGTCAATGATGGAACGGATACCAATCAACAAGTGAGGGCGCTGCTTGTCCCTAATAAAGAAGCTAAGATCTCCAGTCAAATGAATGGCCGTATTGCATCGTTAAATATTAAAGAAGGTGAGTCCTTTAAAAAAAATGATATTTTAGTGACATTTGATTGTGACGAACCGCTAGCAAATTTAAAGTCTAGTAAAGCCCAATATGAAATAGCAAAAACAACTTACCAAATACAAAGAAAATTAAATAATTTATCAGCAGGTAGTCGTTTAGATTTGGCTATTGCTGAGGCGGATGTTGAGAAAACAAAAGCGATGTACGATTACAACCAGGTGATGGTGAAGCACTGTACTATTTATGCACCATTTAATGGTTGGGTGGTAGAACGAATTGCAAATGAGTATGAAAATGTGACTTATGGGACACCGCTTATTTCGATTATAGATAATGAACCGTTGAAACTTGACTTATTTGTTCCTTCTGAATGGTTAAGCTGGCTTAGTGTAGGAAAATACTTTCAACTTACAATTGATGAGACAAGAAAAAGCTATCAAGGTGTAATAAAAAAAATTATACCTAAAGTTGATTCTGCCAGTCAGACTGTCGCAGTCAAGGCATATATTGCTAATCAGCCTCCAGAACTTATTGCAGGTATGAGTGGTACAGCTGATTTCACTAAACAAGGGCTTTAATGTCGTCTTATACTCTTATAGCGAAGGTTTATTGGTGAAAAGACGCACTTCACAATAAGTATATACCCTTCGCAAATCAAGTTTAGGGGATTTTGTAGCTTTCAATGGGTTTTTACAAGGATAGTGTATGGATACCCCGCAAGCTCAATTGAGTAAGCAGAGTCAACGGTTAAAGCAGAACAATGACGTTAACAATGACCCTAAGTTTCAACGTCTCTTAGAACTACTTTCTTTAGAGAGTGAGTTGAAACTCTTAGAAAAAGAAGTTGAACTATTTTTCACCATTAGCAATGAAACCATTCGCATTATTCCTTATGATCAGTCTGTTTTATTTGCGTGTCAGCAAACTAATTCCCGAAAAAAAAGCAAAGTTAATACTGCCCAGTCATTGCTTGCGGTAACAGCTTCATCATTGTCAACAGTTGATAAAGAGTCACCGTTTATTATTTGGTTACAAGCTGCTCTTAAACATATTGCAGATCACCATTCTTTAACAGAGATTCTGGAAATAAAAGCAGGTATGTTAACTGATGAGTTAAGAAGTGAGTGGTGTCATTGGTGTCCAGGGCATGTTTTGTGGTGCCCTTTACTTGGCAAGGACAGACAGTTATTAGGTGGCGTGTGGCTGATTAGAAGGGAGTTATGGGAGCAAAATGATAAAGTTATACTGATGAGGTTAATGGAAGCATATGCATATACCTGGCAAGTATTAACCCCCAAACGCACTTTTAAGCAACAGGTTAAGCATATTTTTGCGGGGCGGAAAAAGTGGGTTGCTCTGACTCTATTAATGATGAGTGTAATACCTGTACGTTTAAGCGTATTAGCCTCTGCCCAAGTGGTTGCACGTCAACCATTATTAGTCACTGCACCTCTGGAAGGTGTGGTAAAAGAAATAAAAGTAAAACCTAATCAGAGTGTGGCAAAAGGTGATTTGCTTTTCACATTAGATGACACGGTCATTCGTAATCAACATAGTTTGGCAGTAAAAGCATATGATGTTGCGCAGGCAAACTATATGCGAGCCAGTCAACAGGCATTTGCCAATATGCAAAGTAAAGCTGAACTGGCAGTCTTAAAGGCAATATTAGCAGAGAAAAAAGCAGAAGTGGATTATCAACAAGCACTTATGGAGCGAATAAAAATTGTGGCTCAACATAGTGGTGTTGTCGTTTTTAGTGACCCGAATGACTGGATTGGTAAGCCAGTTGTTGTAGGTGAGAAAGTTATGACTATTGCAGATATCCATGACACATGGTTGGACATTTGGTTACCTGTTGATGATGCGGTTAATTTGGAGTCAGGGGCAGAAGTAAGGTTATTTTTAAATATTGACCCATTAAACTCAATTCCGGCAAAACTGGAACAAACGAGTTATGAGGCTGAATTATCGCCGAGGGATATATTGGCTTATCGCTTAAAAGCAAGTTTTTTAGCAGAGGAACAGTTACCCAGGCTTGGTCTGAAAGGTGTTGTGAAAATTTATGCTGATCATGTCCCTTTAATTTATTACATTTTTAGAAGACCTCTTTCTGAAGCCAGACGCTGGTTTGGCTTATAATGAGTGAAAAATTATTAGACTCAAACAGCCTCTTGCCCGAACTACGTCAGGAACTTCAACTACTACCTGGGCCACGAGCACCAACTGGCGAGCCTTCCTGGACCTTACACGATCCTGTTAGTCAACGGTTTTATTATATCGGTGAGCGAGAGTTTATCTTACTGACTTATTGGCAACGTCTGCGAGTGGCAGACGTTTTAATATATTGTAATAAAAATAGTAAAAAATTTTTTGAACTGGAAGATGTCGAAAAACTGCTCTTATTTTTATTTAAAAATGAATTGCTTAAAGTTGTAGATAAGAAAGCAAATCAAATACTTATTGATCGACACTTGACAGCCAATAGAGGCTGGAAAAGCTGGTTCCTGCGAAATTATTTGTTTTTTAGAGTTCCACTTATAAGGCCTGATCGCTTTTTGATAGCGACATACCCTTATATTCGTCACTTATTTACAACTAAAGTGCTTATGTTTTTTTTAATACTGACACTGCTGGGTATTTTGTTAGTATTACGTCAGTTGGACTATTTTTTTCATAGTTTTAGTCACTTATACAGTCTTTCTGGTGCGCTAACTTTTTTTATTACCCTAAGCTGTATTAAAGTAGCCCATGAATTTGGGCATGCCTATGCCTGTAAACACTTTGGCTTAAAAGTACCCTCAATGGGCGTTGCATTCATGGTACTTTGGCCTGTGTTATATACGGATGCAACAGAGGCATGGAAGCTAGGAAAAAGAAATCAAAGAATTAAAATTGGTATTGCCGGTGTTGCTACAGAACTGGCCATTGCAGGTGTCGCCACATTTTTGTGGAGCTTCCTTCCTGAAGGGGGGCTAAAGTCTGTTATGTTTATTGTAGCAACGACGACCTGGGTTTTCAGTTTATTGATTAATTTGAACCCATTTATGCGTTTTGATGGGTACTATGTTTTAGTTGATGTGCTGGATACGCCTAATTTGCAGCCTAGGTCATTTGCATTAGCACAGTGGTGGCTTCGAGAATGGCTCTTTGGAATAAATGCCGAGCCTCCAGAAATCTTTCCTAAAGTTCGGCACTACACTTTGATAGTTTATGCGTTTTTGACATGGATTTATCGTTTTTTCCTTTTTTTAGGTATAGCACTTCTTCTTTATCATATTGCGTTTAAACTATTAGGTATCATTCTTTTTATTGTTGAAGTTGCTGTTTTGTTGATTAAGCCTATTGTGAATGAAATGAAAGTTTGGTGGAAGCTTAGAGAACAATTGCCTAGACGTCGTAAAGTGATTTTACCTTTGTTGGTTAGCTTGGGACTATTTGTAGCTTGCTTTCCCTGGTTTTCGTCTGTTGAGCTGCCTGGTATATATACATCTACCGTATTTCAGCGTATTTACCCCCCTGTTGATGCACAAATACGTCAGGTTGCTATTAAGCATGGCCAGCAAGTTAAAGTCGGTGATGAGTTATTTAATTTATCAACGCCTGGTTTGTTTTATGAGATAAAACGGGTAAAAGCTCGTCATAATATGCTACAGCTTTTATTGAAGCGGAGTGGCTCAACGCCAGAAATGTTGGATGCGACTCCCGTCATTGCTCAGCAGTTAGCAGAAGCAGAAAGTAAACTTCAGGGGTTGATAGAAAAGCAAAATAAACTGTCAATACAGGCTACAATTGCTGGAGAAATATTACAGTTAAAAGATGGTTTAATGGAAGGTACTTGGATTAACTCAAAACAGCAGATGGCATTAGTAGTTGACCCTCAAAGTGGAATGATTGAAGCCTATGTACCCGAGAAGGATCTTAATAAAGTCGTTACTGGCGCTTCAGCAAGATTTTATCCAGATATTCCTGAGCTTGAGCCTATTGATTGTGAGATAGCATCAGTCAGCATGATGCATAGCCACTCTCTTGATAACCCGTATCTTGCTTCTATTCATGGAGGTGATATTCCTGTAAGGGTTGAAAGTAACGGTGCACTTATCAATGAAGAGGCACTTTTTCTAATAACATTGAAACCAAAACAGCAATTGCAGACCAAGTTAGCGCACATCATCAAAGGGCAAGTATCCGTAGATGTAAATTCATATAGCATGATGGAATCATTTATTAATCATGTTTTACAAGTTTTTATCAGAGAGACTAGCTTTTGATTTTGACACTTTTTTTAAAAAATCAATGAGCATTATCCTGTCTTTGGTAGCTATTGGCACAAGGCTAGGTGCAACAGGCCCTAGCGCAATCATTATTTCTTACAAACAATTTCTGCGATTACTCTGAGATAATCTCCTCTTCTTCAACAGCGCATAGGCAAAAAAAATATTCGCACTATACTTACGTATACTACGTAACCTCCAAAATAAGAATGCTAAATGGAGTAGTAATGGTTAACTCAATGGACCTGAATGGACTCGCGAGAGGAATATCACTTCGTCCTGCGACTTCTTCTGATAAATACTTCATTAATACACTTTATCGCTCTACACGTGATGATCTAAGACTCATTGATGGAGATGAAGACTTTGTGGAAACACTTATTGAGCAGCAATGCCATGCTCAAACCCTTGGATATGAAAATATGTTTCCACATGCTTTCTATTTTATTGTTGAAAAACAACAGCAATCTATTGGTCGAGTAACGCTTGATTTTTCTGATGATGCAGTTCATCTCATTGATATAGCTTTTATCCCAGAAGCAAGGAATAAAGGTTATGGGGAGAGTGTATTACGAGCACTGCAGCTTGCCGCGGCTAAAAGTTGTTCCTCGTTGATATTAAGTGTTCATCAAGCAAACTGGACTGCAAAAAAACTGTATAAAAAATTAGGATTTAAAATTGATGGTTTTTACCCACCGTATGAACGAATGGTATGGTATCCAACCACAAAGGAGATGATGGCTTAATACATTCGTGAAGAGTTTATATCCAGTTCATGGATAAACTAAAACAACACAAATAAGGAAGTCATTTTATGTCTGAACCGTTTATTAGCCAAATAAATATGTTTGGGTTTGATTTTGCCCCCAGAACATGGGCCAAATGTGATGGACAAAATTTACCAATAGCGAATAACCCAAGCTTGTTTTCATTACTAGGTATTGCTTTTGGTGGGGATGGCCGCACCACCTTTGGTTTGCCTAACTTACAGGGTCGTGTCCCCATTCATATGGGAAATGGCTATCGAATAGGGGAAAGTGGAGGTAATGAAACTGTCAGGTTAATGGTTGAAAACTTACCTAAGCATACTCACCAAATGCAAGCCAACAGCCAGCCGGGCGCAACGAACGAGCCAAGTAATCAAGTATTAGCCATGGAGCCATCAGGTAAAAATATTTATGGTCCTGCAACCAACTTAGTAGAGATGGGAAATTCTTTAATGGCTACTGGAGGTGGTGAAGCTCACTTTAATATGCAGCCATCTCAGGTGATAAGTTTTTGTATTGCGTTAACCGGATTATTTCCTCCTAGAAATTAACGCTCTAGGACCAATAATTAACAGAGGATAAAAATAATGGCTGAGCCCTTTATTGGTGAAATCAGAATTTTTGCTGGTAACTTTGCTCCTGTTCACTGGGCATTCTGTGATAATAACCTGATTCCTGTAACTGAAAATGGTGCGTTATTTTCTCTACTAGGGAGTCGTTATGGTGGGGATGGCAGAAGTACTTTTGCATTACCCGATATGCGTGGCCGACTACCCGTTAATCAAGGAACGGGACCAGGGCTGACGCCGCGCAGTATTGGAGAGAGAATGGGGGTAGAGGAAGTGACCCTAACTGTTCCCCAGATGCCTGCACATGCTCACCAGCTGCAAGCAAGTAATAATACGGCAGATAGTATAGAACCTCAAAGTCGGGTTTTGGCTAATGGTCAACCCATTTATTCAGCAACAAATGCCAATTTAGTTGCCATGTCAGCAAGTCAGGTTGGCAATACTGGAGGCAGCCAGCCACATAATAATGTTATGCCCTTTCTTTGCGTCAATTTTATTATTGCATTACAAGGTATTTACCCCCAGCGCAACTAAAGGCAGCTCTACAAAATTACTATTTTTAGAGTCACCTTAATTTATAAAGGCAGGAGCTTAAAACTATGTCAGAACCATTTATTGCACAAATTCAATTATGGGGCTGTAATTATGCACCACGAGGCTGGGCATATTGTGATGGTGGGTTGTTATCAATAGCAGAAAATACGGCATTATTCTCTTTAATAGGTACTACATATGGTGGGGATGGTCGTACTACGATGGGATTACCTAATTTACAAGGTAGGGCGCCAATGCATCCCGGAAATGGTCCAGGGCTGACACCCAGATTATTGGCTGAACGAGGAGGGACGGAACAAGTCGTGTTGACTCAAGCCACTATACCTGCCCATACACACCAAATGTACGCGGAGGATGCTGATGCAGAGGAAACCCAAACCACAGCAGCCTATTTAGCAAAAGGAGGTGTTCCAGGGCGAGGAGGGCGTTTTTATCCTATAGATACCTATAATAACCCTGATAACTTAATGCCATTGTCCTCTTCAGCTTTAACTGAAACAGGCTTAGGGCAAGCTCATGAAAACAGACAGCCATTTTTAGCGGTCAACTTTTGTATCGCATTAATGGGGATTTATCCAAACCGAAGTTAAAAAAATATAATAATTTATATGCCGTGTTATATCCTTTATGATGCATTTTTAAACCCTTTGTTATGAGTATTGTTTTTTTTAACGTTAGGTGTTATTGAACACTGGGTGTCATAAAAACGTACAGTTATTCCTTATAAACTTTATGGGGTTTGGAGCGGCAACCAGGCTCACAGGGAAAGGTTCTCGGTGTGCTCGAAAGGTGTAATCCAGGCTTTTCCCCGGTTTAACCTATTTAAACTTGACAATTTTTTACTCATATTTCGGTCTTAAAAACTACACATAACAGCATGTATACCTAACATATAGGGTATGCCTTTGACGAAGGGACGAGAGAGTACTATGCAGGTTGATACACTTGCCCAGCTAAAGCATGATGATTTTGGTAAGCACATTAAAGAGAAGTTTATTGTTAAGGATGTTGGTGTTGATTTCTCTATAGAACTTATTGAAGTTAAACAGTTATATAGAGCAATTAAAAAAGACGGACGAGATCAGTTTTCCTTACTCTTTAAAGCCAGAGACGAAATACTGTTGCCACAAAAAACATATCATTTGGAACATGAAAAAATGGGGCGGCTTGATATTTTTTTGGTGCCAATTGGTCATGAGTGCCCAGAAGATCAAGGTGGTCAGGCGTTTTACTTATATGAAGCTATTTTTACTTGAGTTTATATTTTGGGAATGAGTTTTGGTTGAGCGTATTAAGTTTTAATGAAAAATATCACCGCTTTGTCTTAGCGTCATAAAGCTATACGCTTTTTTGGTGATTGTTTGTAGTGTTTTATTGGTCTAATATTTAGACTGAGTTTTAACATTAACACGCCGAAAAAAGTTTTCTGGTTTGCGCACTGGCCTTGGCTAATAGTTTTGGTGTTACTTGCTATCTATTATTTAGGAGAGGTTTCAATGTAACCTTGATTTTTTGCATGGATGCTTCTGTAAAACCGATGGTTAATATATAACATTTGGTGCTTTTGTTCTATTTTATATTATTGTTGCTCATAATGATGAGATTGCAATGCTCTTAAAATAGAGGCTCTAAAAAAATAGAAAGTTTTTCAATGTGCATGTTACACCTTTTTATGCACGAAACTTTTATAGACTGGATTGTCTAGTTAATTCGCGAAATTTGCAGGAGCACGAAACCATGCAACTTAAAAGTCAGCATCGTTTTCCCTATCGTTCTCTTCTTCATAAATACTTCAAACATGGTTTACGTGGCAGAGTAAATACGCTCTTGCGCAAAAAAAAGACTTACTCTTCGCCTTTTCAAGATTCATTGTTGCATAGTGTCTCATCGGCCTCATGTTTAATTGCACTAGAAAAGCGGTTTTTATTTGATGGTGCTGCTGCCGCAACAGCTGCAGATACTGCGAGTGCTAATGAAGGTTCCACAAACTCAACTGGAGAGGATACTTCATCAGAAGACTTGGCTCAGGCATTGATGCAGCCTGTAACAACTAATAATGAAACAGAAAATAGCGAAGAAGCGTCAGATAAAAGTAAAACAGTTATCTTCATTGACAGTCGAGTTTCAGATTATCAGTCCTTAGTGGAAGGGTTAGATGAGTCTGTTGATGTTGTCATTATTCAGGCGCAACAAAATGGTCTGGAGCAAATGGCTAACGCGCTGGCTGAATATAGTAACCTGGATGCTATTCATGTTGTTTCGCATGGTGATGATGGACAGCTGCAATTAGGCAATATAACTGTTTCGTCAGATAATATTGCTGATTATACACAGCACTTGTCAGATATTGGTGCTGCACTTAGCCAGCAAGGCGACATTTTATTGTATGGCTGTGACGTAGGGAAAGGCTCTATAGGTGAAGCTTTTGTTCAAGCTTTGGCAGGTTTCACAGATGCTGATATTGCAGCCTCTACGGATGATACTGGTGGTGATGAATTAGGTGGAAACTGGCATTTTGAGTATACAACAGGTGATGTGTCAACAGACTCACCTTTTGATGCAGAAGTACTTGCGTCATATGATTATTTAATGGCACTCCCTATTTCCAGTGACCAAACAACTAATTATGACGGATTGGGACTGTCTGATACTGCAGTAATCGCCAATGGCACAGTGATTGATGATATTTCTTATGATGGTTGGCGGTTTAATGGTTTTGGAGGCGAAACGGGAATTTATGCCCATGAAGGTAGTTTAACTAATGATGTGAATACTACTGGTACGCGCTTTTATACCAGTGACAGCTCCAACTTTAAATTCACCAGTATTGATTATGTCATTGATACAGCAGGTAACCCTGCCAATGCCACCATAACCTTTTATGGTTTTCGTAATGGAGTACAAGTAGAGTCTCAAGGCTTTAATGCGGCAGATACCAGTTCTGGTACCTGGACATTAAACTGGGGTTCCGTTGATGAGGTGAAGGTTACTGCAAATACTCACTGGATCTTCATGGATAATTTAAAAGTTGGTGCTGAAATTCCTGCGAATGCGACACCCGCAGTTTCCATTAATAATACCAATTTAGCTTATACCGAAGGCAATGCTGCGACCCAAATAGACAGTGCGGGAACTGTCAGTGACTCAGATGGCGATGCAGAGTGGAATGGTGGCTCTTTATCAGTGCAAATTACTGGTAATGCAGAAGCGGGTGATCGAATCAGTATTGTTGACAGTGATGGTGACGGTACCGCAATTACCATTGGTGGTACCAATATTTTTGCTAATGGTATTGATATTGGTGACCTCAGCGCCAGTGGCGGTATTGTCACTGGTGGTACCAAGCTAACTATTACCTTTGACAGCGATGCTACCAATGCCAATGTCCAGGAAGTGTTGCAGTCCATTCGTTATGACTCTACGACTCAAGATCCAGGCACTTCTAATCGCACCATTACGTTTACCGCTACGGACAAAAATGCAGCCAGTGGTTCAGATACTCGAACTGTTGTGATGACGGCTGTCAACGATGAGCCTACCTTAACGGCCAATGCCAGCAACCCCACTTATACAGAAGGAGGGACTGCGGCTAGCTTGTTTAGTGGAACGAGTGTCAGCACTATTGAGTCAGGGCAAACAGTGAGTGGTTTAACTTTTACTATCACCAATGTCACTAATGGTAGTAATGAGCGTATCAATGTGGATGGCACCACCATTGTACTGACTCATGGCACAAATGGTACAACCGCGAGTAATAGCTTGAATTACAGTGTCAGTGTCATAGGTACCACGGCAACCATATCATTGACTGGTGGCACTTTATCGGCGGCAGCTACTCAGACTCTGGTGGATAACATGAGCTACCAGAATAACAGTAACTCGCCCAATACCAGTAACCGAGTGGTCACCTTAACCAGTATTCAAGACAGTGGCGGCACCGCCAATGGTGGGGATAATACGGGCTCATTAGCCATTGCTTCAACCATCACGGTGGTGCAAAACAATGATGAGCCTACCTTAACCAGTAATGGCAGTAACCCCACTTTTACCGAAGGTGGCGCTGCGGCCAGTCTATATAGTGGTACCAGTATCAGTACCGTCGAAGCAGGCCAAACCATTAAAGGGCTGACTTTTACCATCACTAACGTGACTAATGGCAGCAGTGAGATTATCAATATTGATGGTACCGCAATTGTACTGACCCATGGCACGAGTGGCAGTACCGCGACTAATAGTCTGAATTACAGTGTGATGGTGATTGGCACGACTGCCACTGTGTCCTTGACGGGAGGCACACTGTCAACTGCAGCGACGCAAACCATGATAGACAATATGAGCTATCAAAATAACAGTAACACGCCGAATACAAGTAACCGAGTGGTGACGTTAACCAGTATTCAAGACAGTGGTGGTACCGCGAATGGTGGAGATGATACGGCTTCTGTGGCTATTGCTTCGACGGTAACGGTGGTTGGGGTTAATGATGAACCGACCTTAACGGCCAATGCCAGTAACCCGACCTTTACTGAAGGTGGTGCAGCCGCCAGCCTGTTTACCGGTACCAATATCAATACGGTGGAATCGGGGCAAAATATCACGGGGCTGAGCTTTACCATTACCAATGTCACCAATGGTAGTAATGAACGGATCAATATCGATGGCACGACTATTGTGCTGACCTATGGCACTAACGGTAGTACCGCGGGCAATAGCTTGAATTACAGTGTAATGGTGATCGGCACCACTGCCACAGTCACCATGACGGGTGGCAATATGTCTACCGCAGCAGCACAGACTATGATCGATAACATGAGTTACCAGAACAACAGTAACTCCCCCAGTACCAGCAATCGGGTGGTGACCTTAACCAGTATTCAAGACAGTGGCGGCACCGCCAATGGTGGAGATAATACGGGCTCTCTGGCAGTGGCTTCCACCGTGACCGTGGTACAGAACAACGATGAGCCCACCTTAACCGCTAATGGTAGCAACCCGACCTTTACCGAGGGGGGGGCTGCTGCCAGTCTGTTCAGTGGCACTAATATCAGTACCGTCGAAGCAGGGCAAACCATCAAGGGCTTTACTTTTACGGTGTCCAATGTGGCCAACGGCATTAATGAAGTGATCAATATAGACGGCACGGCGATTGTGCTGACTCATGGCACCAGAGGCAGCACGGCGGGCAATAGCTTGAGTTATAGCGTGACCGTGGTGGGTACGACGGCCACCGTGGCATTGACCGGGGGCACGATGTCCACCGCCACCACGCAAACCTTGATCGATAACATGAGTTATCAGAACAACAGTAATACCCCCAGCACCAGCAACCGGGTGGTGACCTTAACCAGTATTCAAGACAGTGGTGGTACAGCCAATGGTGGGGATGATACCGCGTCTATTTCCGTGGCCTCGACTGTGACGGTGGTGGGGGTAAATGATGAGCCGACCTTAACCGCCAATGCCAGTAACCCGACCTTTACCGAAGGGGGCGCGGTAGCCAGCCTGTTTACCGGTACCAATATCAATACGGTGGAATCGGGGCAAAATATCACGGGGCTGAGCTTTACCATCACCAATGTCACCAATGGCAGCAATGAGCGGATCAATATTGATGGCACCACCATTGTGCTGACCCATGGCATCAATGGCAGCACCGCGGGGAATAGTTTGAATTACAGCGTAATGGTGATCGGTACTACGGCGACAGTGACCATGACCGGGGGTAACCTGTCAGTAGCCGCAGCCGAAACCATGATCGATAACATGAGTTACCAGAACAACAGTAACTCGCCCAGCACTAGCAACCGGGTAGTGACCTTAACCAGTATTCAGGACAGTGGCGGTACGGCTAATGGTGGGGATAACACCGGCTCACTAGCGGTGGCATCTACTGTCACTGTCGTACAAAACAATGATGAGCCCACCTTAACCGCTAATGGTAGCAACCCGACCTTTACCGAGGGTGGCGCCGCCGCTAGTCTGTTCAGTGGCACTAATATCAGTACCGTGGAAGCAGGGCAAACCATCAAAGGCTTTACCTTTACCATTTCCAATGTAGCGAATGGTATTAATGAAGTGATCAATATTGACGGCACGGCCATCGTGCTGACCCACGGCACCAGCGGCAGCACGGCGGGCAATAGCTTGAGTTATAGCGTGACCGTGGTGGGTACGACGGCCACCGTGGCATTGACCGGTGGCACGATGTCCACCGCCACCACGCAAACCCTGATTGATAACATGAGTTATCAGAACAACAGCAATACCCCTAGCACCAGCAACCGGGTGGTGACCTTAACCAGTATTCAAGACAGCGGTGGCACTGCCAATGGTGGGGATGATACGGCGTCTATTTCCGTGGCCTTGACGGTGACCATGGTGGGCGTCAATGATGAGCCTACCTTAACCGCCAATGCCAGCAACCCGACCTTTACCGAAGGGGGGGCCGCCGCCAGCCTGTTTACCGGTACCAATATCAATACCGTGGAATCGGGGCAGAATATTACTGGGCTGAGCTTTACCATCACCAACGTGACCAATGGCAGTAATGAACGCATTAATATCGATGGTACCACCATTGTCCTCACCCACGGCACTAACGGCAGTACGGCCGGCAATAGTCTGAATTACAGTGTGATGGTGATCGGCACCACCGCCACCGTGACCATGACCGGGGGTAATCTATCGGTCGCGGCGGCAGAAACCATGATCGACAACATGAGTTACCAGAACAACAGTAACTCCCCCAGTACCAGCAATCGGGTGGTGACGTTAACCAGTATTCAAGACAGTGGTGGTACTGCAAATGGTGGTGATAATACGGCATCATTGGCTATTGCATCTACAGTAACTGTTGTTAGTAATAATGATGCCCCCACATTAAGCGCTAATGCGAATAATCCCAACTTTGTTGAAGATGGCAGTGCGGTTAATGTATTTAATGGCACAACAGTTAGCACAGTCGAAGCTGGCCAAAATATCACAGGCTTAACCCTAACAATCACCAACATCACGAATATTTCTCAAGAAATAATCAATATTGATGGTGCTTCGATTTTACTGGTTAATGGTGCTTCCGGTTCCACTACTATTAATGGACTAAGTTATGCAGTGACTTTTTCTGGTTCTACCGCAACAGTTGTATTAACTGGAGGCAGTTTAACAACTGCACAAACTCAGACGTTGGTTGATGGCATAACCTATCAAAATAATAGTCAATCCCCCAACACAACATCTCGTGTAGTGACTTTGAAACAAATTACTGATGATGGAGGTACTGCAGATGGTGGTAGTGATACGAAGAATATTTCGGTTGTTTCTACGGTAAGTATTACATCAGTAAATGATGTACCGACTGCCATGAGTTTATCGAATGCAGATTTAAACTTGTCCTCAACAACAGGCATTGTGGGTTCATTATCAGCGACAGATGCTGATATTGGCGATATACATACTTATGCATTAGTCAGTGGTGTAGGTGGTGACCATAATGGCTTATTTGTGGTTGAAAATAATGTAATTAAAGCGGCAAATACTGCTAATTTGTCTGGTGGTGTGTATACCATTCGAGTGCAAGCGATTGATCGTGCAGGAGGAACCTACGAACGATCCTTTACCATAACGGTTACTGATGATGCATCCTTAAACTATACCCAGCAAAATGGTAATAACATTGGCGCTGATAGACCGAGGGTAAATAATGAGCCTATTGGAGCTGGTGAACCGGCTTTTGAGCCAGATAACCCTCTACTGCCAGAACCACCGACAGTCAATGTGGTTTTACCAAGGGAAGCGATTGCGGTAAATAATGTTATCGATGCAAATCAGCGTACCTATAATACAACGCTGAGCCATATTGTAACCAGTACACAGGTAGCACCTCCTTTAACATTTTCACCGACCTATAATTTTTATACTGCTATCGGTCGTGGGTTTGGAGTGAGTAGTTCAACACCATTTGTTTCACCAACTGACTTTGGCACTCCGCCTGGTTTTAATCAAGATAATGGGCCAGCAGATACTGACAGTAATGATGTTAATAATCAGGGAGATGAAGAGCCTGCAAATAGTGGAACCCCTGGTGATAGTGATACCCCTGATAGCAGCCGTGATGATGCTTCTGCAAATGATACGACATTTAGACCTAACTTTACTGAGCAGTTACAACTTGCGAATAATGCAAATCAAAAACAAGCATTGTTGGCAGCACTGCTTGGTACACCATTAAATGAAAAGGCACAAGAAAGTGAGCAAGTTATCGATTTAAAAAATGATCATAAAAAAGTGAGTTAGTAAATCGTTACAAAAATAAATTATATTTCTATCTAAAAAAAACAGTGAGTTAGCTATAGTTGTTATATGTAGGTAATAAGACAAAAATGTTCTTATTACCTGCATTTTGGTATCTGAAATGATTTGGGGTGGACGATGCCAATGCTAGTTTTTCTGTAATAATACTCATAATGCAGGGTATAAATTGAATAACATTTAATTGGTTATATTCGCGGGGACAGTTGCGCCATGAAAATTATCCACGGATGGATGCTTTTTTTGGGGTTATTAACATTGGGGGGGTGCGTAGTGACACCAGAACCTATAAACCCAGAAAAAACAGCACAACGAGTAATGAACGACATTGATCAGATGTTTAGAGAGCAGATACCTGTGTCGGGGGAAATTAGCCTTTATGAAGCAATGGCCCGAGCAGTAAAATATAATATTGATCATCGACTGAAAATGCTTTCTCAAGTAGTCAAAAATAGAGAGCTTGATCTATCTAAGTACGACTTGCTTCCAAGATTAGCGGCTTCCGCAGGCTATAAACATCGGGATAATGAAAATGCCTCAAATAGCTTTTCCGTGAGTAGAGGCGTGGAGTCGTTGGAAACTTCAACATCACAGGATAAAGAACTCTGGACAGCTCAAGCTCAGGTTGTTTGGAACGTTCTGGATTTTGGTGTTAGTTACCTCCGACAGCAACAGCATGCAGATAAAGTACTTATAGCTGAAGAGCAACGTCGCAAAGTTGTGCAGAATATTGTGCAAGAGGTTCGGCAAGCCTATTGGCGGGTGGTTGCTGCACAAGCGATTGAACAAAATCTACATACAGCCATTCGTGACATTGAAAACTCACTTAATACAGCCAGGCGAATGAAGGCTGATGGATTACAGCGGCCAATAAAAACCCTTGAGTTCCGGCGTGATTTATTAAAAACTTATCGCGGCTTGTTGAAGAAAACCGATGAATTAGCTTTGGCTAAGGCTGACTTGGCACGACTGATGAACTTGCCCCCAGGTACATATTACCGGGTTATGTCGATGCCTAAAAATGAAAGCCCTTTTGCGTTTAATGTACAGCAATTGGCATCGTTGCAGTTAGCCGCATTACGTTACCGGCCTGAACTAAGAGAAATGGATTATAATGCCCGTATAGTTGAGAAAGAGGGTACGATTGCTAAGCTGGAATTACTGCCTGGTTTATCATTTACCCTGGGCGGCTACTATGATGACAACAGTTTCTTATTAAATCAAAGTTGGGCAGAGGCGGGTATACAGGTTTCCTATGATTTAGTTAAGCTAGCAACGATACCCGATGTTAATGCACTACAAAACTCACGTAATAAATTAGTTAATTTACAACGTAGGGCATTAAGTTCTGCTATTTTAGCTCAAATGGAGCTGGCTGTGCGTAGTTATTTAATTGCAAAAAAAGATTATGAGTTATCTTTAGCGGCTACAGATATTGAAAACCAGCGTTATCGCCAATACCGAGCGCAAGGAGATACTGGTATGGCTGCTCGGTTAGAGCTTACTCAGGCAAAAGCGGATATGCTGCTAGCATCGTTAGATCAGCACTTTCAGTATGCTCAGATGCAAACACAATTTGGTCTTGTAGTAAATTCCTTAGGCATTGATCCATTGCCACAAGTGGTAGCCAGTCATAACTTGCCTGCTTTAACATCAAGCATGAAAAGGTATTTTCAAGAGCAATTACCAAAACAATTACAAGAAGTATTAGCTGAAGCCAAGACAATGAAAGTGGCAAGTCGATAACAAAATGATACCCTGCACATGAGCTATACTTGCTTTTACAAAAAAGGACCTTGGCGCAGGTCCTTTTTAGTTAAAGTGATTTTGTAGCGCGAAGAATTACAAATTTTCTATCGTTGGCGATCAATGTACAATTTCCAAAAAGCCGTTTTAGCTTCATATGGTAATTCAAATGCCTATTACCTATGACTGTCAAAGCACCACCTGCTACTAACTTCTGTTTTGCTTGTTTAAACATGCGCCAGGCAATTTGGTCTCCGACCGTATGCTGTTGGTGAAAGGGTGGATTACACAGAATTTCGTCAGCTTTCGTTGTTATACCTTGTAAACAGTCATTGACAATAAACTGCACATTTTGCCTATTAGCAAACCTGTTCTGCCACGTCCGTTTAGCTGAATCAACGGCCATAAATGATTCATCAGTAAAACTGATACTGGCGTCAGTATTTATGATGCCTGCACAGACACCAAGCACACCATTACCACAGCCTAGGTCAACAATGTGTTGGGCTTTTTCTAGGGCTAAAGACGGTAAGTGCTGTAAAAGTAATCGAGTACCGATATCTAACTTCTGTCGAGCAAAGACATTGGCATGACCATAAGCGGTGAGTGTTTGATTAAGAAAAGTAAACTTGTAAGAACTTAGGGCAGACTTTTTTATAGCTGAGCCAGTATTGACTTCAGTGTGGAAAAGGCGTGCTTTTTTTTGTGCTAACGATGCCTGGGTTGGACCTATAAACTGCTCTAATGTTTCGATAAGCGTTGGGGGGAGATGCTTTATCATTCCTCCTGAAACAAATGTGGTATTAGGAGAAAGATAGGAATATAAACGTGTTAGCTGTTCAATGAGCAATGAATTATTTTTAGGGACTTTAAGTATGACAAGGTCATAACTTTCAGATAGTTCTGATAATGGTGTGAGCACTGAGACATCTGCACTGGCAATCTGGTTGACTTGAGCATTGTGAATGATGCCTTGATGACTGAGAAAAGAATCGCTGATAACCGTCGGATGTTTCTGGTGAAGCGTGAGTGAAAGTGCGCCCCACTGATCATTAAGGATGATGGGGTTTTGCCAGCTTTTAGCTGACTGTGCAATAAATTCAATCAAGTATTCATCGGCAGCATCCCAAGCTTGCAAAGTATCTTGGGAGCTTATTGGGTAGCGGGTAAGCTGTAAGTTAGTTATGGCATTACTAAATGTTTTCATCATGTTGCCGGTCAATAAATATATTTGAACAGATTCAGCTCATGCATATAGGGAGTTGCTGCATTTGGTGGCTGACCTATAATGGCGGCATTATACTGAAGTTTGTTTTTATCTGCGCAATTAAAAGAGATGCTATTTATGGCGAACTCGAATTATGATTATGACTTACTGGTTATTGGTGCAGGATCTGGTGGGGTTCGAGCCAGTCGTATGGCTGCATCGCAGGGTGCAAAAGTAGCAGTTGTTGAGTCAACTTTTTTGGGAGGAACCTGTGTCAACGTAGGCTGTGTACCCAAAAAGCTGTTTTCTTATGCAGCACATTTTGCTGAAGACTTTCATGATGCCAGGGGATTCGGCTGGTCTATTGGTGAAAAAGACTTTGACTGGTCAGTGTTAAGGCAGAATAAAGATAAGGAAATTCAACGGCTGAATGGCATATATCAGCGCTTACTGGAAAATGCTGGTGTTACCATCATTAATGGTCAAGCACGTTTTATCGATGAACATACTGTTGAAGTGGGTGATGGTCATTACTCTGCTGAGCGAATTTTAATTGCGACAGGTGGGCAGCCTTTTGTTCCTGAGTTTCCTGGGCATGAGCATGCGATTACGTCAAATGAAGCCTTTTATTTAGACTCGTTACCAAAGCGTGCAGTCGTTGTTGGAGGCGGTTATATAGCACTGGAGTTTGCGAGTATATTTAACGGATTGGGTGTTGAAACCACACTAATTTATAGAAGAGAGCTTTTTTTGCGGGGATTTGATGACGATGTACGTCATTTCATGCGTGATGAAATTGAGAAAAAAGGTATTCAGTTACGCTTTAGTGAAGATATTTCTCGTTTAGATAAACAGCAGGATGGCACTCTCCAGTGTCATTTAAAAACAGGTGGTGAAATTAACACTGATTTGGTGCTATACGCTACAGGTCGTGTACCAAATACATTGGGCTTGAATTTAGCGCAGGTAGGCGTTGAAACTGACCAACAAGGTGCAATTGTTGTTAACGAGCACTTTCAAACCTCTGTTCCTTCAATATATGCGTTGGGGGATGTTATTAATCGAGTGCAGCTAACGCCTGTGGCACTGGCTGAAGCCATGAGCTTGGTTCGTCACTGGTACCAAGGCAGCTATGAGCCGTTAGATTACTCATTGGTACCTTCTGCTGTGTTTTCTCACCCTAATATTGCCTCCGTCGGGCTAACAGAAGCGCAAGCAAGGGATCGTTACAGTAAGCTGGATATCTATCGAACCAGTTTTCGTCATTTAAAGCATACACTTAGCGGTAGCGATGAAAAAACGCTGATGAAGCTTATTGTGGATAAAGTGACTGATAAAGTCATTGGTTGTCATATGGTGGGTGCGGAAGCTGGAGAAATAATGCAAGGACTGGCTGTCGCAATCCAAGCTGGTGCGACAAAAGCAGTTTTTGATAGAACAATAGGCATACACCCAACTGCAGCAGAAGAGTTTGTCACCATGCGTGAACCTGTAGTTGAAAGCTAAATTATAGGAGCAAAATAACAGACCCTAACAATGCTATAAAGTGTTTTGAGATAGTTGAAATGGTCTAATAATGATTAAGCGGAGTTTATATTGTATTAATTTTATATTACATATAGAACTCAGTGTCATTGAAGTAGACTACTATAGTATAAAGGACATAAACTCCCGGCTTAATATACCCTTCACGAATCATTTTTAGGGCTTGTTGTCAGCGCTCCAAGGATGGTGGGAATGCAGTTTATGCATAATGACATGGATGTCATATAGTCAAGAGCAATGCAGGAGCTATTGCCGAGGAGCATTTAACGGCCGCTCCTAAAAAACCTTTGTTTTGGGTATATAAACGTTATCAATGACTTTAAAGTTTTTTGAAAACCGATAATCATAGAGAAATATAAAAGATAATAAAGCAAGGAATACCTATTGTTGGGGGTGCACACACAGCAAATGGACCTTATGCGAAATGGTTTAACGATTAAAGGGAAAATATATGCACTCTTTTTATGTTTGTTGCTATCTGTAGGCTTGTTGGTTACAAATGGCTTAAAAAGTGTGAATGGCGTGAGTGAGTTATTGCATGAGGTTAGAAAGAGTCAAGCTAGTATAAAAATGTTACAGAGTGTTGATGAAGAAGTTCGTAATCTTCGAGCTCTTTTGCAAACAGAAAATTATACTCATCAGGTCACTTTGGAGCAGCTAAGAAAAATTGTTTTGGACATTCGTAATAAGTACATAAGCCGTGAAAATATAGAGTTAGTAAATCCTCCCTTTATAGCCAATAGTCTGACTAAACAAGCTGCGTTATTTAACTCAATCCTTCAGCATGTTTATAAATTACAAACTATAAATGAGCGCTTTCAGCAACTTCGCTCAGAACTACTCATTGATGTTAATAGCTTAATGAGCCGACCTTTACTGCCGTTATCAAGTGCTGAAGAAAAACAAACCCTCTTAGCTTTAAAACAATGGCTCATATCTGAAACTGTAGTTTACCAGTCCAATAGTGTGAGTAACTTGTGGTTAGTAAATGCTGGTAAATATATACAGGAATTAGAGCGATTTAGACTGCAAAATAAGTCGGATCAATTACCTGTAATTGGTTTAGCAAATGATATAGATACATTAATCCAAGTACAGCTTAAGGTACAGTCAACTTGGCAGCAATTAACAAATGATTTATACCTTATTGAAAGCAACTATCGAGATCAATTGAGACAATCGTTACTTCAGATTGAACAGTTAAATTTAACGTATGACAATAAATTTCGTGAAGTCATAATGAGTAAATGGCTTGTGGTCATTGTAGTCAGCTTACTCAGTGTATTAATAGCGACTTTACTTATTTTGACTATTGTTATTCCGCTCAAAAAAATAACTCATGCTTTTAAGCAATTAACTGCTGGTGAGCTTGATATAGATATTCCGGGTAAGCATCGTACAGATGAAATAGGAGATTTAGCGTTTGCTGCAAATGTTCTAATTGAAAAAAGTAAACAAACAGTCACGTTATTGGAAAACACAAAACGATTAGTAGCTGAGCAGGAAGCAACCAATAAAGCACTAACGCGAGAAATAGAGCAAAGACAGCAAGTAGAGTATGACTTGGTAAAAGCCAGAGAAGCTGCTGAGCTAGCAAACTATCAAAAAAGTTTGTTTGTTACTAATGTCGCACATGAACTCAAAACACCCATAAGCGGTATTTTAGGCATGTTAAGCCTACTGGACGCAACACGATTAACACTTGAACAGAAAGAATATATTGACTACGCGTTTAAGTCAGGAGATGCCACCTTAGCAATGATTCATAATATGCTGGATTACACGACCCTTGAAACAGGGCGTATATCTATTCAGCGGAAACCCTTTAGTTTGCACTCGCTTGTTGAAGAAGTCATTTTTTTAAGTGCTTTTCGAGCGGCACAAAAGCAGATAGTTCTACTTTATGATGTTGCGAATTATTTACCTGAACAGTTAGATGGGGATGTTGCTAGAATTCGTCAGGTATTACTTAACTTAATCAGTCATACTATTCAGCACACAGATCAAGGTTATATTGCGCTAGATATAAAAGGTCACACCAGTGTTGATGAAGCCGTGGTTAAATTTATTATTCATGATAGTGGGCAATTAATCACTTGGGATCTTTTTGATGAGCGCTATACGTCAGTGACTCAAAAAAATGAAAGTACAGACTCAACAGGCGTTGCTATAGCACGACAGTTAGCGGAATTAATGTGGGGGAAACTGGAAAACGCAACCGTTGATAATCCTGCCCGATTTACATTAACGCTATCTTTACCCACCGTATGTGCTACTGGGGCTGTTATTAATAAGCCAGAGCAAAGTTTGCAAACCGTATTTAGAGGTATTTGGTTGGGTGAAAGCCCTATTATTTATAATTATATTGCGTGCTTAGCTAAAAAGGTAAATTTGTATTTAGTCCACTTAGCTTCATTAACAGAGCTAGCGAATTGGGTCGGTAAAAATAATGTACAGGAGTATCAGTGTTTGCTTGTCAGTAGTGAGCTGATGAGTGAGAGTTATCCTAAACTACTGCAGAATATTCACGCGGTTCATCCTGCTATACGTCAGTTAATAACTATTTGGTACAGCCTGTTTCCACGTTGTGGCGAAGCGAGCCAGTTTAAAGTGGCGGGTTTTAGGGGGTATTTATCACACCCAACTAAGTATAAAGACTTTATAACGCTCCGGCATGCCTTAATGAGTAAGTCTCATGGGTTTATTACCCGTCACATTCAGTCTGATATAGACTTGCCCGAGGGACTTGGCAATAGCCAAATAACAAATGCAAGCGTTGGTCAGCTCAAAGTATTAGTGGTTGAAGATAATCCCGTTAACCAAAAAGTGGCTGCAAGAATGCTGAGTAAGTTACAGTGTGAGGTAAGTGTGGCAAATAATGGGCACGAAGCAGTCAATACCTGGCAGAGTCAGGACTTTGATCTTATTGTTATGGATTGCAATATGCCCGTGATGGATGGTTATGAAGCTACTCGACAAATTCGAATGCAAGAGTCTGGTCAACAACATATCTATATTGTGGCTTTAACCGCTAATGCTTTGGAAGGAGAGCGCGAGAAGTGCTTGCAAGCGGGAATGGATCACTATTTAACGAAACCTGTAAAACTGGTTGACTTCCAACAGCTTGTGGATGAGGTGCGTGAGCACACTTGTGCAAATACGCCTACTGAAACTGTATAGTGATGCTGGTTCAGTCGTTTCAACTCATTTCTTGCCATAAAAAAACAGACAGTTGCATTTTCATGCAAGCTGCCTGTATCCGGGGAGACTCAATGAAAACCAGATAACTCCCTATCTGGTTGCATCATGGTAATTAGTAAGACAGGGGTAGTGATAAAAAGTTTCCCGGCAAAATGAAATTATTTCAAAAAATTATTGTTATAAGTTAATCGCAGACGGCTTAGCTTTTTCTGTCTTTCTTTGGTTGGAGGCTATACATAGCCTGTATTTAACGTTTAGAAAGAAACTTTGTATACACATTTCATTTTCTGTTCAGAGATCAATAGTCTGTATTTTAGCGGGTTTTCAGTCTTGGTGATCAAATGCTGATCGGTTATGATCTTGCTCTTTTGACAAACAACAGACTTAATGAAGTGGTTAACGAACTATGAATTCAGTGGTGGTTGCAGTGTTGGTTATGTTAGTGCTCAGTTTACTGCGCACTAATGTGGTAATTTCACTTATTGTTGGGGCTATTGCCGGAGGGCTACTAGGGGGGCTAGGACTAGAAGAGACAATTAATGCATTTAGTAAAGGATTAGGAGGAGGAGCCCAGGTTGCACTTAGTTATGCGCTGTTAGGTGCTTTTGCGGTGGCAATTGCCAAATCAGGCTTACCTCATTTGATTGCTGATAAAGCCGTAGCTACGTTAGGGAATAATGGAGACCATCCACAAAAAGTAAAACACTTGAAGTATGGGTTGATTGGTGTTTTGGTACTGGTTGCCATCAGCTCTCAAAATATTATTCCTATCCACATTGCATTTATCCCTTTGCTAATTCCTCCACTGCTTATGGTTATGGCGAAGCTGCATCTTGATCGCCGTTTAATTGCCTGTGTGCTGGCATTTGGTTTGATTACCCCTTATATGTTTTTACCTGTAGGCTTTGGCGGTATTTTTCTTAATGAAATACTACTGGCAAATTTGGCTGATAATGGGTTAGCCATTGAAGGAATTAATGCCACACAAGCTATGCTGATTCCGGCTCTGGGAATGTTGGCTGGATTATTGGTTGCTGTTTTTGTCACGTATCGTGGTAAACGTGAGTACGATATTGAAAAACTTCAGGAAGCTGAGAGTATTTCTGTTTCATATTCACCAAAAAGCTTAGGTATGTCTGTTGTTGCCATTGCTGCTGCATTTGTTGTTCAGCTACTAACTGACTCAATGATTCTTGGTGCGATGATTGGTTTTCTTGTCTTTTCGTTGAGTGGTGTCATTAACTGGAAAGCCTCTGATGGGGTTTTTGTTGATGGTATGAAAATGATGTCAATGGTGGGCTTTATTATGATCGCTGCCGCAGGCTTTGCAGAAGTTCTTAGGCAGACAGGGGACATAGCTAACCTGGTGAATAATTCCGCGGCATTGATTGGTAGTAACAAAAGTCTAGCGGCATTGGTCATGTTAGCGGTAGGGCTACTGATTACCATGGGGATAGGTTCATCATTTTCAACAATTCCAATTATCAGCGCCATTTATGTGCCACTTGCCATGCAGTTAGGATTTTCGCCATTGGCTATTGTAGCGTTAGTTGGTACAGCTGCAGCCCTTGGTGATGCAGGTTCGCCTACTTCTGACTCAACACTGGGTCCAACAGCAGGTTTGAATGCAGACGGGCAGCACAATCATATTTGGGATACTGTAGTACCGACTTTTCTTCACTATAACTTGCCACTACTTGTTTTTGGATGGGTGGCTGCAATCACTCTTTAGTAATGCTGTATCGAAGATTGAAGGGGCAGGAGGAGCAAGATAAGACGCCGCGGTGAAGGGAACTCTAAAGGTAAAGGCTTTTCGAACCTGCTGCATTTGCTTGATGACCTCACTGCACTGGTAGTGGCTGAGGGCTAATGCTGCTTCCATCTGCTGCATCTCAGCGACAGCCTGTTGCAGTTGCTTCAATGATGAGTCTGTGAGAATGGACATTGCTTGCCTACTCTTGGCTCTATAAGAGCTTTGACTAGAAGACCAGCTGAATAGTTCGTTTGATGAAAAGATAGAAATTAGTGTCCCCCAGAAGCAGGTAAATCCTGCTCTGGGGGGATTGTTAACGTCTAGTGATATGCTTGAAGTGATAGTCAGTAGCCAAATTAAAAAAAACAGGCTAAATGCGCTCAAATTAAGCGGTCTGCTTTAAAGGCTGCCAGCAGTTCTGAGGACGTAAATACTGAGCTTTAAGTTGTTCAGCCATCTCATTTAGGTTTTCGATTATTGCTAACTGAGACTGCTTTTCGCTTTCAATTTCAGTGGGTGTACGTTGCTTGGTCAATTCACGTTGAGCCTCAATTGCAGCAACCATACGTAACTCTTTTTCTGTTAATGGTTTTGGCTCAGGTTCAGGAGGTGTAACTGCTGCCACTGGGTCATAAGATTGCTCTATCTCTGATAGTGACTGAGTTACTTGATTATCATCCTTTGCTTTTGCACTACTATTATAAGCTTTCGCGTGCTCTGTTAGCTGCTTAAGGATTGATCCCACCGTAGATGTGCTTTCATTATCTTCAGCTGGAGTTGTTTGTGTCCGTGCTGAAGCAGTTTTTTCTTTCGCTTTCTTTGGTGTTGCAGGCGCTTCTTCAAAAGATGGCGCGAGACTGCATGTAGCAGTGTTCTCTTTACTTGGCGGTACAGCCGTTTCTGCGGTATTGCGACCGTTATGATGTGTGTAAGCATCATAAGACTTAGCCATAGCTGTTAGCCGTTGTAAAATAGAAGGTCCTTCATGAGCTTCTATTTTAGCCAATGTCTCGGCTGAGGGCGATGGCGGTTGAGCTGGCGCAGCAGGTGCTGGCTGTTGCTTTGCTGTTACTGCTTGCTCACTCGTGGTGGGTTTAGCTTTTGCGGGTGCTTTTCTCCGTATAGGGCGAGAAATCGTACTGGATGAGCCAAGTTTGTAACCTTTCAAGCTCAATGCGCTGTACGTGTTGATGGCTTCTTGCTCTAGCTCAGCAAGCTCATCTCTGTTTTCCGCGTAATCCCATTCTTCAACACTAAACTCATCAGTGCCGTAGCGAAGAATCTCTTTGTATAGAGGAAAATCAAGATCCATTTCGGCCGCGGCAATAATTTTTGCCCATTGCACCTCAAGTTGGTTACGTGTTGTACCAACATAAACCTGACCAGTGATCTTGTTTGTTACCGTGAAGATTAACAAGGTGACACCTTCGTTACTGAATAGACCCCAAAAAAAGAGCGAAATTATACAGAGGAAGTTTTATGTTGGTAGGGGTTGACACTGCTCTTTTGAAAAAAAGTGATAAAAAGCAAAAGGATTGGAATAATTATACGAAAACTGTTGTTCTGTCACGCTCGCTGATCACAAAAATAGATCACTAGCTCTAATGAAGGCTTAATAAGGGTAGTACGTATATTAATCAGTATGGCTGCAAGGTAAAAGGCATTCTGTATGGTGTAACTTTATCATTTTTCTGCCTAGTGATGAGCAGCAATATGCTGGCTGTAGCCGCCTTAAAAAATAGGCGGCAATAGTATTATGCTGCAGACTTTAATAGCTCCGCTTAATGGCAAACGTAGCTAGGTTAAGCAGGGCTGTTTTATAAAGGGAAGGAGGAAGGATAGCTAAGGCATCTGTTGCTAGCTTTTGCTGCTCAGAGGCTTTTTCGAGAGTGTAATCAAGCGCGCCACTTTGAGTGATGATTGCAATGATTTCTTCAATGTTTACTTGCGCAGGTTTTTGGATAGCTTGTCTAACGCGCAGGGCTGCTTCAGGAGAGCCAGTTTGAATAGTATAAATCAAGGGCAGTGTGGGTTTGCCTTCAGCCAAATCATCACCAATGTTTTTACCCATGGCTTTGGTATCACCTTGATAATCCAGCACATCATCAACCAGCTGAAATGCCATACCCAAGTGGCAGCCAAAACGACGTAGTGACTCACATACCTCGGGATCACTTCCTGCTAATTGCGCAGCTGTATGAGTAGACGCTTCAAACAACATGGCGGTTTTGCCATGAATGACTTGCATATAGTCTGTTTCTGACGTATTCGCATCTCTGATACGCATTAGCTGCATGACTTCACCTTCAGCAATGACATTGGTCGCTGAAGATAAAGTATCCATAATGCCCATATGCCCTAACTGCACCATCATCTGGAAAGCGCGGGAATAGAGAAAGTCGCCAACGAGGACGCTGGGGGCATTACCCCACTTAGCATTTGCGGTGGATTTGCCTCGTCTTAGATCCGAAGTGTCTACCACATCATCATGTAAAAGTGTGGCAGTGTGGAGAAACTCTATAATAGCGGCCAAAGAGATTTGCTGCTCCCCCTGGTAGCCACATGCACGGGCTGCAAGAAGGACGAGCAAAGGTCTGAGTCGTTTACCACCAGCTTGAACAATATATTCAGCTATTTTAGTGACCAGAGGAACTTGTGATGTGAGCTGGATGTTGATGCACTTATCAACAGCAGTAAAGTCATCAGCGACGACTGCGTAGATATCTTGAACAAGCTTGGATTCAGGCATGAGATTTTATGTGCACGATTAAAGAAAACCGCCCGCATGCTAGGGGGGTATAAACATTCTGTCAAGAATGATAACGCGGATACCCTGTGAGATATACCCGCTGGGAATGATTTTTACTTACAGTACGCTTTATCTTACATAGTTTGCTAACTGCTTTCTATTCTAGCCTGACTTAACAGTGCGCTCGTTAGACGCAGTGGCGAGTTAAAGTTATAGGCTAAAATGAAAGCAGGTAATACTTGCTTGACTCAAGTGATTTCCGTAGAATTGCGCGCTCACGCGCGAAAATCCTAGATTTCTTCTTTTTGTTATAAACGCTATAAACATCAAGCTTAGGCAGATATATGCCACTGCTAATGTGCTGTTGTAGCTGTTTATGGGAAGTAATCTTAGTATGCGTTACGCTTGTTTCAGTGTGTGTTACGCATAGGTATTTTCGATTTTATAAATTCCAGATCTAACTGGATGCCTTTAACAAAAAGGCGGCTGTGGATTTTCGGAGATAGATACATGTATGCGGTAATCGTAAGTGGCGGCAAACAGTATAAAGTCGCTGAAGGGGATACCCTAAAGTTAGAAAAGCTGGAAGTAGCCACAGGTGAGGCTGTCGAGTTTGATAAAGTGCTGTTGGTTGCTAACGGTGAAGAAATCAAAATCGGTGCACCTCAAGTTGAAGGGGCCAAGGTTTCTGCTGAAGTGGTTGCGCATGGTCGCGGTAAAAAAGTGCAAATCGTCAAGTTCAGACGTCGTAAGCACCATCGCAAGCAAATGGGTCACCGTCAGTGGTACACCCAAGTTAAAATTACTGGCATTAGTGCGTAATCTACGATAGGAGACTGAAGCATGGCTCACAAGAAGGCCGGGGGTAGTACCCGTAACGGACGCGATTCCCAGAGTAAACGCTTAGGTGTTAAGCGCTTTGGTGGACAGCTGGTACCAGCAGGCAGCATTATCGTGCGTCAACGTGGCACACGTTTTCATGCTGGTGAAAACGTAGGTATGGGTACAGACCACACCTTGTTTGCTAAAGCTGAAGGCCGAGTGGTTTTCGAGGTTAAAGGCCCTAAAAACCGTAAATATGTACGGATTGAAGCGGCATAAAATCGCCTTCCAGTTTTTAAGAAAAGCCCCGCTCTGTCGGGGCTTTTTAATTTCAACACCTAAACTCAAGTATACCCTTCGCGAATCAACTTTAGGGTTTGTTGCCTTCGTTTTTTACCTCAGTCACTTATTTATATAAGCTTCTGGGGCTTCATCACTTGACGGCTGCCCCTAAAAATCCTTCGCTTTAGGTATAGAAAAGATGGTGGCAATATTTTTTGGCGCGAGTAGGATGACTGTCTCCTATTTGGGTGCGATCTGTGAAAGGTGGTTAAAACATGAAGTTTGTCGATGAAGCTTCCATTTATGTTGAGGCTGGAAACGGTGGTGATGGATGCTTGAGTTTTCGGCGTGAAAAGTTTGTCGAGAGAGGTGGCCCAGATGGAGGAGATGGCGGTAATGGGGGGAGTGTTTATTTAATAGCTGATAATGACCTCAACACGCTTGTAGATTATCGCTATCAGCCTAAATATCGTGCTGAGCGTGGAGAAAATGGCCGTGGTCGCAACTGCTCTGGCAAAAAAGGCAGTGATATTGTCCTGAAAGTTCCAGTTGGGACCACAATTATTGATGAAGATACGCGAGAGGTTATTGGTGACCTGACTAGTGTGGGTGACAAACTGTTAGTCGCCAAAGGTGGTCATCATGGCTTAGGTAATACTCATTTTAAGTCCAGTACTAACCGTGCTCCTCGGCGGACAACAAAAGGGACGCCAGGCGAGAAGCGTAATTTACGTTTAGAGCTAAAGGTTATAGCTGACGTTGGCCTACTTGGGATGCCTAATGCAGGCAAGTCTACTTTTATTCGTTCAGTATCTCATGCGAAGCCCAAGGTTGCAGATTATCCTTTTACAACGCTGGTGCCTAACCTCGGAGTGGTAAAAATCGAGCAGCACCGAGGTTTTGTGATTGCTGATATTCCAGGATTAATAGAAGGTGCATCTGAGGGAGCTGGCCTTGGTATACGCTTTTTGAAGCATTTGGCGCGTTGCCGTATTTTGCTGCACTTGGTTGATATTGCACCTATGGATGGTAGTGATCCTGTGCAGGTAGCCAGTGCAATTATTCAGGAGCTGGAAAAATTTAGCCCAGCTTTAGCGGCGCGTGAGCGATGGTTGGTGCTGAATAAGGTTGATGTTGTGTCTGCAGAAGATTTGGCTGTAATAAAGCAAAATATTGTGGATGCACTGGGCTGGCAGGGGCCTGTTTATACTGTCTCAGCTTTGGCTAGAAAAGGTACTGAGCAGCTTTGTCAGGACATTATGAATTACATTGAAGCCAAAGCTGAAGAAGAAGCATCTAACCCTGATGCAGCTGCTGAAGAAGCAGACTTTAAAGCGCAAATGGAAGCTGAAGCTCGAGAGCAAATGCGCATTCTGGTTGAGCAGCGGCGAGCGCGTAAGCAAGCGGCTAAACAGCAAGACGATGATGATAATGATGACGATGATGTAGAAGTTTTATATGTACCCTAAACAATAAAGGCTGTTTTCGTGTTTGTCTGCCTTTCACGAATTAACAATTTTTTTGGCTAATTAAATGGCTGTCAGGCAATGATTTATTTGTCAAGTTCAGGCTAACGTTCTCATGTAGTTAACTTTCATGCAGCAAGATAATCAAAGAGAAAAACTGACTAAAGCGAAACGCTGGGTTGTCAAGATAGGCAGTGCCCTGCTCACCGCAAATGGTAAAGGCTTAGCCACTGAAGCAATGCAGCAGTGGGTAGAGCAAATAGCTACATTGCGTAAGCAAGGCATAGAAGTTGTGCTGGTTTCTTCTGGGTCAGTAGCTCAAGGAATGGTTAGACTGGGCTGGGCTTCTCGACCGAGAGCCATTCATGAGCTACAAGTGGCTGCGGCAGTAGGGCAGATGGGGTTGATTCAGGCTTATGAAAGCTTTTTCCGGCAGCATAATATCTCTCCCGCACAAGTGCTTCTCACCCATGCTGATCTATCTAATCGGCAGCGTTATTTAAATGCCAGAAGTGCTTTACGTACTATGTTGGAGCTAGGTGTTATTCCAATCATCAACGAAAATGATACGGTTGCTACAGATGAAATACGCTTTGGCGACAATGACACCTTAGGAGCACTGGTAGCTAACCTAGTTGAGGCAGATCTTTTAGTCATTTTGACAGATCAGCAAGGTCTTTATGATGCAGACCCCAGAACTAATAAGGATGCCAAGCTAGTAAGTACAGCACCGGCTGCCAGTAAAACACTGGATAATATGGCTGCTGGAAGTGCCGGTGCATTAGGTCGTGGTGGCATGATGACGAAGGTGCGTGCTGCAAGGCTAGCTGCCCGGTCAGGGGCGCATACCGTTATAGTGGGTGGTGCTCAGTCCGATGTTTTAACGCGAGTAGCGGCTGGTGAAGACATTGGCACACTGCTTACACCTGAGCAAGAACGATTAGCTGCTCGTAAGCAATGGCTGGCAGGACACCTGCAAACTCGAGGACGTTTGGTCATTGATGCTGGTGCTGTAAGAGTATTGCTAGAAGAAGGGCGGAGCTTACTACCAGTTGGCGTCTCTGCTATAGAGGGAGGCTTTCAGCGAGGGGAGATGGTGACCTGTGTAGATTTGCAAGGTGTGCCTATTGCAAATGGCCTGGTGAACTACAGTGCAGATGAAGCAAGGCAGATTATTGGCAAGCCGAGTCATCAGATAGAAGGGATTTTAGGGTATGTGGATGAGCCAGAGTTGATTCATCGGGATAACCTTGTATTACTAACGGATGGGTAAGGTGAGGTGGTTAGGATCAAGGTTTGTTTAGCTGAGTGAAATTTGGCAGGCAAAAAAAAACCGGCGACAGCCGGCTTTATCAGGCTAGTTAGCCTTAAGCTTCAGCTAAAGCCTTGACCTTAGCAGACAAGCGACTCTTATGACGCGCTGCTTTGTTTTTGTGAATGATGCCTTTATCGGCCATTCGGTCAATCACAGGTACTGCAGCAGTGAATGAAGCCTTAGCTTGTTCGATATCTTTGGCTTCAACTGCAGCAATGACTTTCTTGATTACTGTACGTACATGAGAGCGCAGGCTGGCGTTATGCTGACGGCGCTTCTCATTCTGACGTGCACGTTTTTTAGCAGAGGGGGTATTTGCCACCGTCTTGCTCCTTGAATGCTATCACCATATAAAATTAGACGCGCAACTATGCCCATTTGGTCTGTCATTGTCAATATTTGTCCAGTAAAACGCGCGCTTTTATCACTGAGCTTAAGGTTGAGAACCTTGGCTTGCTACAAACGAGACTCACGCTATTTACCCAAGCTCATCAGTCAAGTCTTGCTAAAAGAACAGCTGCTGTATTTCAATGTGCGTCTATTGAATACAAAGTTGGCGAGTTTGTTGTGTGCTTGAGCATAGCTGGGCAGACTTTGGGCAATAGGGTTTTAGAAAGACGATTTTTATAAAATACAGTGCATTTGTGAGAGCCCTCCTTTTTTACAAAGTGCTATGGGTTGATGGCTAAGTCACTTTTGTGATGTAAGAAAAAGTTATAATAAGTCCCTTTTTTAGCTTATACCCTTCGCAGAGGGTATAGATACTACCTGTTTGGATACCATGCAATGAGTGAAACTGAACCTTCACGTCAAGAAAAACCTGCTAAGCCTACTAAGTCATTTGGTCTGCTGCGTTCCAGTGCCATAGTGGGCGTGATGACTTTGTTATCAAGAGTCATGGGGCTAGCACGAGATATTGCAATTGCCAGCTATTTTGGCTCGAAAACAGAAGCAGATGCTTTTTTTGTAGCTTTTAAAATCCCTAATTTTTTTCGGCGTCTATTTGCAGAAGGTGCATTTTCCCAAGCCTTTGTTCCTGTGCTAACTGAGTACCACACAAAGCGCTCATTTAGTGAGGTGCAAGAGCTTGTAAGGCGGACCATGGGGACATTAGGTGGAGCATTATTAATACTAACCAGTATTGGTGTCTTGGCTGCTCCGTTGATTATTACCATTTTTGCACCAGGGTTTCGGCAAATGCCAGAGAAACTCTCATTGACAGCAGAAATGCTTCAAATCACTTTTCCCTATTTGATGCTGATATCGCTAACGGCTTTATGTGGCAGTGTATTGAATAGCTTTAACCGTTTTGCTATTCCTGCGTTTACGCCTGTTCTTCTTAATGTAGCATTAATTTTGGCCACATTGTTTATGACACCCTGGTTTGATGAGCCAGTTATGGCGCTGGCTTATGGGGTGATGTTGGCTGGTATTGCGCAACTGTGCTTTCAGCTACCATTTTTAGTACGGCTGCAACTCTTCTCATGGCCGCGTTGGGGGTGGCACCATGAGGGCGTTCAGCGGATTATGAAGCTGATGGTTCCAGCTTTGTTTGGTGCATCGGTTTATCAGATAAGTGTGCTGTTTGATACGGTCTTAGCATCATTGCTGGAGACGGGCAGTATTTCTTGGTTGTATTACTCTGAGCGTTTGACTCAGCTTCCTCAAGGTATTTTTGGTATTGCCATTGCCACGGTTATCCTGCCTAGCTTATCGCGTAAACATGCGGAGCAATCTTCAGAGAGCTTTTCACGAACCATTGACTGGGCTTTGAAACTAGTCTGTTTAGTGGGAATTCCATCGGCCCTGGCGCTATTTATTTTGGCAGAGCCACTCATTGCTACCTTATTTCACTATGGAGCAATGCAAGACAGTGATGTCTTTAATGCCGCGAAAAGCCTTCGTGCTTATACTCTGGGGTTAGTTGCCTTTATGTTGATTAAAGTACTGGCGACTGGCTACTTTTCGAGGCATGACACCAAAACCCCTGTTCGTATAGCTATTAAAGCAATGTTTGCCAGTATGATTTTAAATGTCATTTTGGTTATTCCGCTTAAACATGCAGGTTTGGCGCTAGCAACCTCGCTTTCTTCACTGCTGAATGCTGGCATGCTCTATTGGGGATTGCATCGTATAGGCGTGTTTAAGCTTCAGCCTGGTTGGCGGCTACTGAGTTTGCGTATGCTTATGGCAAACAGCCTGATGGTATTAGTGGTTTATAAGTTAATGGCTGATGTATCTCTTTGGTTGAGCTGGGGGTGGATTGACCGTGCTTTACAGATTGCCTTGCTAGTATCTGCTGGAGTATTGGCGTATGCTGCCGCATTGTTTCTCAGCGGATTTAAACCCCGACATTTAGCCCACTGAAGCTTGCATTGATAGTTCCAATGGTTGTGCTTTTGAATTCCAGGTGTTCAGCACTAGGACCCTGCTATATAATGGCTGGCCCTGGAGTGTAAGTGAGTAAAACAATGGAACTCATCCGTGGTTTACATAACCTCAAACAACAGTATGGCAGTGTTGTCACCATTGGTAACTTTGATGGTGTGCATCGAGGGCATCAGGCTATTCTAAATCAATTGAAAGATCAGGCTGAGCAGCTTGGACTTCCATCTGTTGTCGTATTGTTTGAGCCACAGCCTAGAGAGTTTTTTGATGGTCAAAATGCTCCCGCTCGACTGACCTCCTTAACCGAAAAGCTTGACCTCCTTAAGCGATACGATGTCGATAAAGTGCTTTGCCTGCATTTTAATCGTCAACTCCGAGCCTTCACTGCAGATGAGTTTATCCAGCGTATTTTATTGAGCGGGCTGGCGATGAAGCACCTTGTAGTGGGTGATGATTTCCGTTTTGGCTGTGATCGGAGAGGTAACTTCCAGCTCCTGAAAGAGTATGGTGAACAGCATGGTGTTAGCGTAGCAAGCAACTGTAGTGTGCTGTTTCAGGGCAAACGGATTAGTAGTACCTGGGTTAGGCAAGCTTTGCAGGAAGCGGACTTTGAGCTTGCAGCACAGCTTTTAGGGCGACCCTATGCCATTCAAGGCCGTGTTATTCGAGGGCAACAGTTAGGGCGGACGCTTGGTGTGCCTACTGCCAATATTGCGTTAAAGCGTTGCCAGTTACCACTTCAGGGCGTGTATGCGGTAAAAGTTCATGGGTATAGCTGGCACCCCTTAAACGGTGTCGCGAATATCGGTTGGCGACCAACTGTTGTCAGTAAACAGCCCATGCTGGAAACACATTTATTAGATTTTTCTGGTGACTTGTATCGTAAGCGGCTTGCGGTAGAATTTGTCAGCAAACTGAGAGATGAACAAAAGTTCTCGTCTATCAATGCCTTACGCGAGGCAATCGAAAAGGACATTGTGATGGCTCAACAATTGTTCCACCGATGATCATCAATAGGTAAAAGCAAACTTGAGTACTTGGTATAAACAATCATGACTGACTATAAATCGACGCTGAACCTACCTAAAACGAGCTTCCCTATGAAGGCGAACCTGGCGCAACGCGAGCCTCAAATGCTCAAGCGCTGGTACCAAACAGGGTTGTATCAAAAAATTCGTGAGGTCAGCAAAGGTCGAGATAAATTTATTTTGCATGATGGCCCACCTTACGCCAACGGTGATATTCACATTGGTCACTCAGTCAACAAGATACTCAAAGATATTATTATCAAGTCAAAAACCCTATCTGGTTATGATGCACCTTATATACCTGGTTGGGACTGCCATGGCTTACCTATTGAGCACAAGGTAGAAGGTAAAGTCGGTCGTGCCGGTACTAAGATAGACCACAAGGCATTTCGCCAAAAGTGTCGTGAATATGCCATGAAACAGGTGGAAGGACAGCGTAAGGATTTCAAGCGCTTAGGTGTTTTGGGCGACTGGGATAACCCTTACTTAACAATGGATTACACGTTTGAGGCGAATATTATTCGTGCTCTGGGGCGTGTAGCTAAAAATGGTCACTTACATAAAGGTGAAAAGCCCGTTTACTGGAGTGTAGTGGGTGGTTCGGCATTGGCTGAAGCAGAGGTTGAATATCAGGATAAAACTTCGTTTTCAATCGATGTGCGCTTTACGCCAGAGGATATTGAAGCATTTTTGTCTGCCTTTGACCTCAAGCAAGCACCAGTAGGCAAGGTGTCAACGGTAATCTGGACAACAACCCCTTGGACATTACCTTCTAACCAAGGTATTTCACTTCATCCGGACTTAACCTATGCCTTGGTTCAAGCCGACTTTGGTCTGGGGCAGGAAGTGATCATGCTGGCTGAGCCAATGGTTGAGTCGGTGATGGCACGTTATGACGTCAGTGATTATCAAATCATTGGTACTGCTGAAGGTGGCAAACTCGATAAGTTGAGGGTTGAGCATCCTTTCTACGATCGAGTTTCTATGCTGATGATGGCTGATCACGTCACTACGGATAGTGGTACAGGTGCTGTTCATACTGCGCCAGATCATGGCCCTGATGACTTCGTAGTGGGACAGCGTTATGGTTTAGGCACACTTAAACTGGTGGATGATCACGGTGTATTCAGCGAAAAGGCTGGGCAATTTGCAGGTGAGCACGTTTATAAAGTAGATGAAAAAATTGTTGCTGAACTTGAAGTGCGTGGCGCATTGCTGCGTCAAAGTAAGTTGCAGCATAGTTATCCCCACTGCTGGCGAACTAAAACGCCATTGATTTATCGTACGACACCTCAGTGGTTTGTCAGTATGAATAAGAATGGCTTGTTAGATAAAGCTAAAGCTGCAGTAAAACAGGTGAAGTGGACCCCAGCCTGGGGACAAAATCGCATGGAAGTCATGCTGGAAAGTAGTCCCGACTGGTGTATTTCTCGGCAACGGACTTGGGGCGTGCCTATCACTTTATTTGTACATAAAGAAACACAGGAATTGCACCCAAATACTGAAGCCCTCATTGAGCAAGTTGCTCTGAAAGTTGAGCAGCAAGGAATGGATGCTTGGTTTGACTTGGATCCTAAGGAACTTTTGGGCGCTGAGGCAGAGCAATATACCAAAGTGACGGATACGTTGGATGTCTGGTTCGACTCTGGCGTTACTCATGCGGCTGTGTTAGAGCATAGAGATGAGCTTCGCTTTCCTGCGGACCTTTATTTAGAAGGCTCAGATCAACATCGTGGCTGGTTTCAATCATCACTGAAGACGGCTATCGCTACTCGTAATGAGCCACCTTATCGTGCAGTACTGACCCATGGTTTTACGGTTGATGCGCATGGCCGCAAGATGTCTAAGTCATTGGGCAATGTGGTCGCGCCTCAACAAGTGATGAATACGTTAGGTGCAGATATTCTCCGTCTATGGGTAGCTGCGACGGATTATAGTGGCGAAATGACAGTTTCTGATGAAATCTTAAAGCGTACCGCTGATGCTTATCGTCGTATTCGAAATACAGCACGTTTCTTATTGGCTAACCTTAATGGCTTTGATCCTGCTAAAGATTTACTGCCTGTTGATGAGCTATTAGCCCTCGACCGTTGGGCTGTTGATCGTGCTTGGCAGTTACAGGAAGAAGTCAAAGCGGCCTATGATAACTATCAGTTCATTGCGGTTTATCAGGCGATTCACCATTTTTGCAGCCTAGACTTAGGTAGCTTTTATCTGGATGTTATCAAAGATCGTCAATACACCACGCAAGCGGATAGTTTGCCTCGGCGTAGTTGCCAGTCTGCGATGTACCATATTGCTGAAGCCTTTGTGCGTTGGGTTGCACCAATCCTGAGCTTCACTGCAGAGGAGATTTGGGAAGCCTTACCCGGTGAACATACTGAGTCAGTATTGTTTTCAACCTGGTATCAGGGGCTACAACCTTTACCAGAAAGTAGCGAAATGGGTGCTAGCTATTGGCGTACCATTCAGGACGTTAAGCAAGTTGTTAACAAAGCACTGGAAAATGCGCGTGTCGAAGGCTTAATTGGTGGAAGCTTAGCCGCTGAAGTTGAGCTTTACTGCTCACCTGACCTTAAGGCTGAATTGAGCAAACTAGGTGATGAGCTACGCTTTGCCTTGATTACATCATCAGCCACACTGCTAGACATTGATAGTGCTCCCGCAGATGCAGTTGCCACTGAGTTTGATGGCTTATCTGTTGTTGTTAAGTCTTCAGCACATAATAAGTGTGTTCGCTGCTGGCATCAGCGAGAAGATGTGGGCCATCATCATGAACACCCTGAGCTTTGTGGTCGATGTGTAGACAATGTCACAGGCAGAGGTGAACATAGACAGTACTGTTGATCTCAGCATTGAGACGTGGTTTTTTGTATAAGTTGTTTACGCATAAAATGGGGCTTTCTCCTAAAGGAGAGCCCCTTTTTTACTTAAGTACGATGACTTAGGACTAGACGAATAATGGAGCAAGCATTGAATCCAGAAAAAGCAGAACAGGTAGAAAAAGGTATGCTGCACTGGTTGTGGCTATCTGTCTTGGTCATCATTTTGGACCAAGCATCAAAAGTATTTGTACAGAGTCAGCTGGAAATGCATGAGTTTGTCCCAGTGTTACCTGTATTTGGGTTTACCTTAGCCTATAACACAGGTGCAGCCTTTAGCTTTTTGAGTGAAGCTTCTGGCTGGCAGCGTTGGTTTTTTAGTCTAATTGCTGTGGGGGTTAGTGCAATTCTGGTTTTTTGGCTTAAGCAGTTACCTAAAAATGATCGTTGGCAAGCGGTTGCTTTCGCGCTTTTGTTAGGCGGTGCGCTTGGGAATTTATATGATCGTTTGGTGCTAGGGCATGTAGTTGATTTTTTGCTTGTGCATTGGGAAAACCATATGTTTCCTGCGTTTAATATTGCAGATAGTGCTATTACTATTGGCGCATTTATGTTGATTATTGACTTATTTCGTAAGCCCTCACGCTAAGAAAGGAAAAGTGTAGATGACAACATCTGGTCGTGAAATAAATGAAGAGGTCTCGGCTATCAGTGGTGTGGTAAACCGAATCGGTAGCCATAGCGTTGTTGAGCTGCACTTTGCCCTTAAGCTAGAAGATGGCTCAGTAGTGGATTCCACATTTGAAAAGCAACCTGCCAAATTTACAATGGGAGATGGTAACTTACTACCAGGGTTTGAGCAGGCATTATTAGGTTTGCCTGAAGGGGTTCGACAAGAGCTGCTCATAAAGCCTGAGCAAGGTTTTGGTATGCCTAACCCTAATAATGTGCAAAAAATAAAGAAAGAACAGTTTGCACAAGACATGGAATTAACTGAAGGGCTGATGGTGTCATTTGCAGATGCCAATAAAGCTGAATTACCTGGGGTAATTAAGACATTTGATGAGCAGTGGGTGTGGGTTGATTTTAATCACCCGTTAGCAGGTAAAACCCTTACTTTTGATGTGCAGATCATTGCTGTGCACCCAGCAGACAAAGTGAGTGACTAGCCATGACTTTTTCAGTGAAATTAGCCAATCCTCGCGGCTTTTGTGCAGGTGTTGATCGTGCTATAGCTATTGTTAACAGAGCCTTAGAGTTGTTTGAGCCACCAATCTATGTACGTCATGAAGTTGTACACAATAAGTTTGTGGTAGATGATTTACGTAACCGGGGAGCAGTTTTTGTTGATGAACTGGATGAAGTTCCTGATAGCATGATTGTTATTTTTAGTGCACACGGTGTATCCAAAGCTGTTCAGCAACAAGCAAAAGATAGAGGCTTAAAAGTTTTTGATGCTACTTGTCCATTAGTCACAAAAGTCCACATGGAAGTAGCTCGTTATAGTCGGGATGGTTATGAGTGTGTATTGATAGGACACAATGGGCATCCTGAAGTTGAAGGGACAATGGGCCAGTTTGATCACAGTTTTGGTGGCCGTATTTACTTAGTTGAAAACGAAAAAGACGTTGAAAAGTTACAGATTGATAATCCAGGAAAGCTAGCTTATGTAACCCAAACAACGCTTTCGATGGATGATACTGCTAAGGTTATTGATGCATTACGAGACCGGTTCCCATCAATTAAAGGTCCCCGTAAAGATGATATTTGCTATGCCACCCAAAATCGCCAAGATGCAGTAAAAAGCCTTGCTAGTGATTGCGACTTAGTTTTGGTAGTAGGTTCACCTAATAGCTCTAATTCTAATCGGCTACGAGAACTTGCAGAACGAATGGGAGCTCAGGCCTACCTTATTGATACCGCAGATGAAATTAGTGAGCACTGGCTGAAGGGTAAGTCATCAGTGGGTATTACTGCGGGGGCATCAGCCCCTGAAATACTGGTAAAAAATGTTATTGAGCGACTGCAAGCTCTTGGCGCAAAAGAAGCCCCCAATGAATTAAAAGGCAGAGAGGAAAATGTAGTTTTTTCAATGCCTAGAGAGCTTAGAGTAAAAACGATAGAAAATACCTAATGACTTTTGCTGCAGAAGACCATCCTTGGTCTCTGCTGCATATGGTTTTCTCAACACTTCCTTTACAACCTCACTCAAGTACAGCAAACCCACTTTTTGCAATTACCCAATTACAAGTCAAAGGCAGGGATAACCTGCGTTAAACTGTTTGCTACCAAGGTACGGTAACCAAGTCCCCAAGGAAAAATTTACCGCGTATTAAACGGGAACTATAAATACTATGGAAAAAGGTCATTTATCGCTAGATTACCCTGCCAAAAAGCCATTCGCACAGAAAAAAGTTTAAGAAAACATTTCATTTATAGTGGAAGAAGATCTATCGGATTTAGATTGTTGCTCTATTTCTCAAAAATAAGATTTGTACTAAATAAAAAATAGCTTTCTTTTAAGTTTATGAAACTGGTTTTCCGTTAATGTTAAAAAAAATGCCGCTTATCTTCAGATAAGATTTTATAAAGAGGAACCTTTTGGTAATTATTTTGTGCCTTTTATCTATGATTTTTGATTAACTTTATGATTTGTATAGATAATGTGATTATTTCTTTTTGATATAAATTATTAATTGCTTAGATTCTGCTTTTATTTATTGTTAGTTCAGTCCTGAAAATTGATTGATTATCGATCGATAGCCTTTCTATAACATATTTCCTGCTTCAATCTATACTGTGTGAATGATGATGTTCTGCAAAGAAGTAAGAATATATGTTCAAAAAAAATAATGGATTTACCTTAATTGAGTTGCTAGTTACTGTCACTGTACTAGGTATCATCCTTGCTATTGCTGTTCCTTCTTTTGATGCAATGATTAGGAATTACAGACTGCAAAGTGCGACGAGTCAGCTAGTCGACAGCATTAATTTAGCCAGAAATACTGCGCTTAGTAGCAATCAAGTAATAACAATTGAGGCTTCAGGAACTGGAACCGATCAAAGCTGGAATAATGGTTGGGTAATAAGTAGAGGCACAGAGGAAGTTCGTGTTTTCGAAGAGGTTGCGGGTGCTACGGTAAATGCAACCACAACTACGACATCAACTTCAGGTACATCTGGAACACCTTCAACCACTACAACAAATATTACTGAAATAGCATTTGCAGGAAATGGTAGATTAAGTGCACCGAATACTGGTGCTGCGTTTACAGTAACTGTTGGCACAGAAAACCGTACTGTAAATGTGAATTTATCAGGGCAAACGCGAGTACGTTAAATAGTTAATTTGGACTGATAAAAGTTACCAAGTGTTATTGGATTATTAACATGAAAATAAACGTTAGAGGAATTTCGCTAATAGAAGTGTTAATCACTATTTTAGTGATTGGCATTGGTTTGCTCGGGTTGGCAGGATTGCAGTCTGTATCCATGAAAAATACTTATCAAGCTTCTCAACGTTCACAGGCTATGTGGTTAGCGCAAGAAATAGCAGAAAGAATGCGTGCAAATCCAGCAGGGAAAGAAGCTGGATTTTATAGTACTACGGGCACTACAAATAAGTTTGGTGCTAGAACACCTAATAACTCCACAAAGTGTGGAACAAAACCAACCAAAATGTGTAGCGCATACTCTAACAATGGAGCGGGTTTTGCTACGACAGCTGCTGCAACAGATTGTTCTGCTGAAGAAATGGCAAGCTACGATGCGTGGGAACTAATGTGTGGTCAATCCTATACTGAGAAAACAGTGAATTCTTCTGTCATTGATACGTTACCCGAGTTAACAGCGACAATTACATGTGCTGATGCAGATACTGGGGATACTCTTCCTTGTTCGGCTGGTTCTGATATTAATATTAATCTTCGTTGGTTTTCTACTCAGCGTCTTGGAACCGATGCTGATGCACCTGTGCAAGATGATAATAATGTTAATTTAAAAGTGAGACTCTAATATGTTTGCGAATAAACAGAAAGGATTATCGCTAATCGAGTTAATGATCGCTTTAGTATTAGGTCTTTTATTAGTGGCAGGAGTCATTCAGATATTTTTAGGTACCTCCCAAACCTATCGCTTAACGGGTGATATTGCACGTGTACAAGAAAATGCCAGATTCGCATTAGATATTTTGGCGAGAGATATTCGCATGGCAGGTTACAGTGACCCGGATAAAGGTGAAATTTTACCTTTTTTTGCAGTAGATTCAGCGGATTGTCCTGAAAATGACGATAATAACTGCTCAACGAATGCCGATGATGTAAATAACTCAGATCGTCTAGCAGTAGTGTTTGATCCAATCAATAACGCAGATTGTATAGGAAATGGTGTTGATGCCGATGATGTAATTATTAACCTCTATTATATTGATGAAGAAGATGGAATTGCGAGCCTATATTGTCGAGGTTGGAATAGAACAGATAGTGCATGGGTCAGTACACCTCAGCCACTTGTGGATGGTATTGAACGAATGCAAGTTCTTTATGGTGTAACTAATACAGCAGGCAATGCTATTCAGCAATATGTTAATAGAAATGATGTCACTGATTGGACCAAAGTAAGAGCAGTGCGTGTCGGTTTGTTAGTCAGCACGGGTGCTTTACGAGGATCAATAGAATCGAAAAGTAGAAGCTATACAGTATTAGACAGTGGAAAAATTGATATTAATGATAATATTCCTCGTTACATTTATACAACGACGGTGGTGATTAATAACTCTTCATCAGACTTTCTTTAGGAGTAATAAAGTGATGGAAAAACAAAAAGGCTCGGCATTAATTGTTAGTCTGATTATATTAATTATTTTAACAGTTATTGGGTTTTCTGCTTCAAGAACAACAGTTTTAGAAGAGAGAATGGCTTCAAACTCACAAAACAAACTTAAGGTTTATCAGCTTGGTATTTCTGAGCTTAATGCTCAATTTGTAGGAATGCGCTCTGATCCTAGTGAGTTAGTAAAAGCGATTAAGAGTAAAGGTACCCCTCAAACTCAAACAGCAAAAGTTGAGGATAAAGTAACAGTGGGTGCTACAGATAAAAAAGTTTCTGAGGTTGATACAGAATTAACTTATATATCTGATGCAAGTATTCCTGATGGAGAGGATTTACCTGAAACAAGAGCCTATCGTTATCATCTTGATACAGAAGTTGAAGTAATCAATGCAAATGTACAAACTGACCAAACACTGGGTTTTCAGTATGAAATTAGAACTGGTGGATAGTAGTCATAAAGGATTTTAACTATGAAGAAGTTATTATGTACCCCTTTACTTTTTTTATCATTGTTTGTGATAGCTGATGATACGGAAATATTTACGTATACTGCTGAAACTCCAGATGATGAAAGTAAGTCAAATGTACTATTTATGCTAGATAATTCTGGAAGTATGAGAGGTAGTAGGTTAACTCAGCTTAAAACGGCTACTACAAATATTATTAATAAGCAGAAAGATGGTAGTGTAAATGTTGGTTTAATGATTTTTAATACTGATAGTGGTGGTAAAATTTATAAACCAGTAAAAGAATTAACAGCTAGTTATAAAACTGAGCTAGTGAATGCAGTTAATGCGTTAAGAGCTACTACTTGGACACCATTATCTGAAACTTTATACGAAGCATATTTATATTATAATGGAAAAAAACCTGAGTTTGGTGGAAGTTATACGGGTGTTTCTGGCGTACTAAATAGTAGTGGTAACTATGTCAGCCCAATCAAACATAAAGGTGTTTGTGGAGTATCCAACAGTATTATACTATTCACTGATGGTGCTCCAACCCAGGATACTGAAGCAAATGATGAGATTGAGAAGCTTATAAAACCTATTCCTAATTCAGATTACCCTGCTAAAAAGACAGGGCTTAATAAATTAGCCAAAAAATGTAGTAAGAAATCGTGCCTTGATGAGCTAGGTTGGTACCTTGGTCGTCAAGACAATAGCGCCTCTGTTGAAGGTGTCCAAAAGATCCCTGTACATACTATAGCTGCATTTGGTATAACAGAGACTTCTACTGAAGGAAGATTATTAAAAAGTACTGCAGAGTACTCTGAAGGAACATTTGCTTTAGCGAGTTCTACATCCGAAATAGAAGCAGCTTTTAGTTCGGCATTAGTCTCTATTAAAGAAGAAACTTCCACATTTGTAACACCCTCAGTATCTTTAGATTATTTTAATCCTCTGCAACATAATAATGAGCAGTATTATGTTATGTTTAAAGCAAGTAAAAATGCTGATTGGGGAGGTAATTTAAAAAAATACAAACTAGTAAATGGTATTTTAACAGATCAAACTTTTACTGGGGATGAGTCAAGTGTCACAGCAGCAAACTCCATTCTTGTAGATGGAAAAATAAAGGATACAGCACGTAGCTTTTGGACTAGTACAAGTGGTGATCCTGATGGAAATGATGTAACAAAAGGAGGGATGATTAGTGTACTGCCAACTAGCCGAACACTATACACCAATGTCACTACTGCAGAAATAAATGTAAGTGCAAATAAAATAGTTGCCGATAACTCAAATTTGGTGAGTCAGTTTGGTCCAGGAATTGACACTATTGATCAAGTTAATGAAGTTGTTAATTGGTTAAATACAAGTAAGAAAATAGGTGACCCACTACATACAAGTCCAACCGTGATTACTTATTTTACGGAAGAAACTACAACTGGCTCTACAACGATAAAAAACTATGACTCGACTGTTTTCTTTGGAACAAATCAAGGCTTTTTACATGCAGTTGATACGAAAACAGGTATCGAAAAGTTTGCATTTATTCCAAGTAAGCACTTGAAAAATATTGTAGCTTATAAAAATGCAACGTCAGGAAAAGTATATGGTTTAGATGGGCCAATTACCCCATGGGTTAATGATGGAAATGGAAATGGAAAAATTGTTACAACTATTAATGGAAATACTGCTGATACTGACTCTTCAACTTCTCCTGCAACCACTGACTTTGCTTATTTGTATGTGGGAGAACGACGTGGTGGAAGAAGCTACTATGCTTTAGATGTTACAAACCGTTCGGCACCAACATTAAAATGGACTATCAGTGGTGGTGGAACAACAGGGGATTTTTCTGAGCTTGGTCAAACTTGGTCAAAACCAAGCTTAGCAAAAGTTAAATTAAATGGAGTCGTCAAGGATGTTCTATTTTTTGCTGGCGGATATGACCCTGCAAACGATGTTGGAGATCCTGCCACTCATAAGCTAAATAATGTTGATTCAGCTGGGGCTTCGACATCAAAAAGCTCAATGGGAAGAGCTATTTATATGGTTGACGCTAAAACAGGAGATCGTTTATGGTGGGCGTCAAGTACAGCAACGGCTACAAATGGACTTCAACTGTCAGAAATGAAATATAGTATACCTGCTGATTTAACCGCTTTTGATATTGATGGTGATCAGCTTGCAGATCGGATTTTTGTTGTTGATATTGCAGGTCAGCTATGGCGCTTTGATCTTAATCATGAAAACTCGGGCGTGAGTGATTTTGCTACAGGTGGAATTATTGCTAAATTTTCAGGAGATGATTCTCCAAATTCACGGCATTTTTTCAATGCGCCTAGTGTCGCTTTAATGAGAGAAAGAGGACAAAAGGAGTATTTGGCAATAGCTGTTGGTTCTGGTGTTAGATCAAATCCTTTGAATGAAGTAATTCAAGATAAGTTTTTTTTAATAAAAGACTATAATGTGTACTCTTCTCCTCCTGCGAGCAGTTCTGGTACCTCAACAAGTCCTGACTATTCATATGTTGGTTCTGAGGTTATTAAAGAAAGTAACTTATATGATGCCACAGCAAATAATGTAGCTGCATTAGTTTCTAGTTATGAAGGGCTATCTGATTCTGATAAAGCAGATTCGAGTAATACAACTGTTCAGAAGTATAATTCGTTAAGTAAGTATGGATGGTATATAAATGTTCATGATTTAAATGATACTGCTGATGTTAAGGGCGAAAAAGTTTTGGCAAAAGCTTCAATAACTTCAGGGGTTATCTTTTTCACGACTTATCAGCCAAATGTAGTTGTTCCGTCCAACCCATGTGAACCAACTACAGGTAAAGCTCGAATGTATGCGATAAGTATAAAAGATGCGGCAACGCCTGCTAGTTTGATTAGTGATCCCACCCAAAGGTCTAAAAGGCATATAGTACTTTCGACGACGGGTATTCCTGGACGTCCTGCAGTTCTTCAACAGCCTGGTGGTACAAGTGGTGGTTCATCAGGTGGTATTGTTAAGCGGGTTTGTGGTGGACCTGGTGAGTGTTTAACACCTCCAAGTGAAAATCCTTTACAAAAGGTGTTTTGGCGTGAAAATCTGGAAGACGCTGGCACAAGTTCAAGTTCAAGTTCAAGTTCAAGTTCAAGTACTGGAGGTACTCCAACTACTACTCCATAATGAGTCAGTTGTAAGATACAAGACAATCTAAAACCTAACCAATACAATAGCCACTTCATTAGCATGGAGTGGCTATTTTGTTTTTACTGGATGAAGCACAGTGGCGAACACTGTTATTAAAAGATTTTCCCCTACTTGATGTGCGTGCTCCAATTGAGTTTCGAAAAGGAAGCTTTCCCTCTTCAGTCAATCTACCCTTGCTGGATAATGAGCAGCGCAAGCTGGTGGGTACCTGTTATAAAGAGAAAGGTCAAAATACAGCCATTACCTTAGGTCATCAACTCGCAACGCCGGCCATTAAACAAACTAGAATAAACAGCTGGTTGCAGTTTATTCAGCAAAATCCACATGGTGCTTTGTATTGTGCTCGGGGTGGATTGCGTTCTAAGATAACTCAGCAGTGGTTAGCTGAGACAGGTGTTGATTATCCTCGGATTGTCGGTGGTTACAAAGCGATTAGAAGCTATTTGTTAACGCGCTTGGAAAGAGAAAGCTGTTACCCATCTTTTATTGTTCTCTCAGGTTTGAGCTGTGTGGGTAAAACATCACTTTTACAACAATTTTCAGCTCATCTGGATTTAGAGGATTTGGCAAAGCACAAAGGTTCTGCCTTTGGGGCTTTAAATGTAGAACAACCTTCCCAGACCTGCTTTGAGAATGCACTGGCAATCAAGCTAATGCAGCTTAAAGAAAAGTATCGCTATCCAATATTAGTTGAAGATGAAAGTCATTTAATTGGTCGCTGTGCTTTGCCTAAAACATTGCAATGTATTATGCGTCAGTCACCTTATATTGAGTTAACAGCACCAGTCGAAGAGCGCATCGAAAATGCTTTTCGAGACTATATTGAAAACAGCACTTATCCATTTGAATTAGTCGTACAGCATTTAAAGTCTGCTTTAACTAAAATAAAACGCCGTTTGGGTGGAGTGCGTTATTCAACGTTAAGTCAAATGGTTCAAGAGGGGATGGCAAAGTATCAGCGTATGAATGATGGGTCTTTACTTTGTTGTGTCATAAAAATGATGCTAACCGAATATTATGATCCTATGTATTATTACCATCAGCAAAAATATAAAAGAAAGCCTTTGTTTCAAGGGAGTGCTGGAGAAGTTAGGGATTGGCTGATGTCTCATTCACAAAAGGAATCAAAAACGTTGAGTCGTTTAGGAAAGGAATTGCGATTAGTTTGAATATACCTCAAACCGTTTATGCAAAAGATATTGTATTGGTAGGTGGAGGACACAGTCATGTGTTGTTTATCCGCCGTTGGAAAATGAAACCTCTACCAAATACCAGTTTGACCTTAATATCACCACAGGTCTATACCCCTTATTCAGGCATGTTACCAGGCCTTATTGCTGAACATTATATCTTTGAGCAAACACATATAGATTTGCGTAGATTGTGCCAGTGGGCTGGTGTGCGCTTTATTGTGGACCGAGTGGTAGATATAGAGCCTAATACTCAGCACTTATCTTTAGAGCGCTATCCTCAGCTCAATTACGATATCCTCTCATTAGATATTGGCTTAACACCCGATTTGAGCATTCCTGGGGCCGCTGAGTATGCAATACCCGTCAAGCCCATAGGTGATTTTTTTAGACAATGGCAGTCTTTAAAACAAACAGTAAAAGCTGGACAACAATCACACTACACAATAGGTATTGTGGGTGGAGGCGCTGGAAGTATAGAACTGGCTTTTGCAACTTCATATAGTTTAAAGTATGTAACTACTCACTTCACGATACATCTTTTTACCGCAAGTCCATATATTTTATCAAACTATTTGCCTAAAACGAGACAACACGTTAAGCATAAGTTATTTCTGGAACAGGTCTGTATCCATGAAAATTTTAAAGTGAGTAATGTCTGTAGTAGTTCGATTTATGATCAGAATAATAATGAAGTAAACCTAGATAAGATTTTTTGGTGCACCCATGGCAAAGGGGTGAGTTGGTTAAAAAACACGTCACTTGATTTGTCAGAACAAGGCTTTGTTCTTGTGAAAAATACATTGCAGACGCTGAAGTTTGAAAACATTTTTGCCGCAGGAGATATTGCACACTTAACGCCTGAGGCAAACCCAAAAGCGGGCGTATATGCAGTACGTATGGCTCCAATATTATTTCATAATATCCGTGCATTATTGGTGGATAGACCACTAAAGCCATTTAAACCCCAAAAGCATTTCTTAAGCCTGTTAGCCTGTGGAGAGAAAGACGCTATTGGTGAACGAGTACCATTTTCTTTCTCTGGGACTTGGGTATGGCGATGGAAGGATTTCTTAGATCGCCAGTTTATGAAAAAATTTCAGCAGTTGTCTTTTAATGAAATGCCAAGCCTGATCAATCGGTATCTTCATGAAAACACAACTCCAGTGATGCGTTGTGATGGTTGTGGGGCAAAAATTAGTCAGGATATCCTAGCTGAAACACTACAAACAATAGGCGTTAATGATCAGGCAGAGGATGCTGTAGTTATTCCCTGGAGGGAAGCAAACTATTTACTACAAACGGTAGATCAGTTAAGAGCTTTTATTGATGATCCCTGGTTATTTGGACGGATAGCAGTAATACATGCTTTAAGTGATATTTATGCCATGGGTGGTAAGCCCCACAGTGTACAGGTTGCGATTACCTTACCTTATCAACAGCCGAGCAGTTTGAAACGAGAGTTGCTGTTATTGATGAGTGGCATTCAATCTGAGTTAAACCAAGCTGAGTGCGTGTTGGTTGGAGGGCATACAGCAGAAGGGACAGAGTTAAGTGTAGCAGTCACCGTAAATGGACGACGAGGGCTGGGTAAATTATGGCAAAAAACAGGAGCCAAGCCAGGTGATGTATTAATCCTTACCAAACCCCTCGGTACCGGAGTGATACTCGCGGCTAACAAAGTAGCTCAAGCCAAGGGTGACAGGGTTGAACACATGTTAGAAATGATGCTCCTCAGTAATCAAGCAGCTGTACCTATAGTTAAAAAATTTCAACCTCATGCTGTAACTGATATCACTGGCTTTGGGTTTCTAGGGCATTTGTTAGAAATGCTAAAACCCGAGCAACTCAGTGTTGAACTGGATATGGCACAGTTACCTGTCTTAGCGTGGGTTACAGACTTACTTCGTTATGGTTGGCAAAGTACACTTCAAACAGCAAATGAAAATAACCGACATTATTTGTATGAAGTTAATCAATGGCTAAAAGAGGCTTATTATCCTTTGTTGTTTGACCCACAAACATCAGGGGGATTGTTAATTGCAATAAGTGAGGATGTAGCGCATGAATGTCTCAATGCGTTACAAGTTGATTATCCGCAAGCTGCGATTGTAGGAAACATTCTTTCAAAGGATAAACAAACAACAACAACAGTTTATCTAAAAAAATAAACAGCTTATCGTTTAATAATTATTTTTAAGGTATACACTCTGGTAGATACAAATATATGTCCACTAAAACCAGAAAAATTATACAAATCTCGTTGTAAATTTATCTCTAGGTGCTCGCCTGAGATATCAGGGTAATCGAATATTTTAAAAGTAAATTCTGAGCTTACCTTTATCCAAAGTCTACATAATGCCCCTCGAACACGCCGTGAATCCATCCCTGGAGGCTTGGTTGCCGCTTCCTTGCGGCGAACAGTTCGACGAGCATTACCCAGCCGTTGTTCTCTCCATTTCGACCTACAGAAATTAATCTTTATAGGGTTGTAGATTGATTAGTCCTGTTTATTTTTACAATTGAAGTGTTGTATCCCGTTTTATCAATATAAACCTCCCACCTGTCACGAATTCGTCACACGTAGCCAAAACCTGTTGTATAAAGCATCATCAGTTATTGTACTGCAGTGGTTAAATAATGAGCAAAATTAAAGGGTTTACGTTAATAGAGTTGATGGTGACAGTGGCCGTGATAAGCATTCTTGCAACCATTGCGGTTCCATCACTCACGTCGTTTATAAATCAAAATAGGGTTAATAGTTCGCGTGATGTATTGATAAGCACGATTAATATGGCACGATCAGAAGCAGTTAATCGTAATAAGAACGTTGTTATGTGTGGATTAAACGCAGCAAGTAATGGATGTAGTGGATCTTTAAGTTTTAATAATGGGGTTCTTGTTTTTGTAGATAAAAATAGTAACCAAGTATACAACAGTGCTGATGATACGTTACTAAAGAAAGTCAGTAGTAATGAGTTTTATGGCGTACCTAACATAAGTTACCAAGATAATAGAAATATTCAAGCGCTAGTAATAAATTCAGAAGGAATGATGCATATAAAAAAGGATGGGAATGTGAATTTAATTGAAAATGAAGCAATTATGTCATTTTGTAAAAATGAAAGTAAAGCTGCACTTATTTTGAAAATGATTGGAAATCCATTAATAAAGAAAAAAGTGGCAGACTGTGTTTAAGGGAATAAAAATGATAAAAAAACAATCAGGTATAAGTATGATAGAAGTGCTCATTACCATGTTGATTATGGGAATTGGGCTTTTAGGTATTGCAGGGTTGATGTTGTTTAGTATTAAAACCAGTAATAGTAATTATTTTAGTACGCAAGCAATGTTTTTAACTCAAGACTTGATTGGTCGAATGCGAGCAAACCCTGAGGGTGTTTGGAAAGGTCACTATACATTAGAAGAAAATATAAAAGATAAAAAAATAGTCAACTGTAATGAAGCAAGAATAGATTGTGATGAAGAGCAACGAGCAAAAGCGGATTTGTATGAGTGGGCTAAAAAAGTTGGAATGGTTGACGGTGAAAATGCAACAGCGCCTATGCCACCAATAGAAGCAGAAATTAAGCAAAGAAAAGATAATAAAGGAATATATAAAATAGAAATATCTTGGAAAGAAAATAAAAGATGTTATAAAAATGATTGTGAAGAGGAAGTAAAATATAGCACAACAGTTAATTTTTGCCGTAATAAAGGTAATGTAAAGACTAACTGTTTTTGATGGGGATGTTTGGTGAAAAATAAAATACACAAGCAGCTAGGTGTTACATTAATAGAGTTAATGATAGCTTTAACATTAGGGTTATTATTAAGTGGTGCAGCTGTCATGATATATTTAGCAAATAAAAATACTTATAGTAATGTATCTGACAATAGTAGAATGCAAGAAAATGCACGCTATGCTATGTCTTTTTTGACTAAAGCAGTCTGGAAATCAGGCTGGAAGGTAGAACCCACACATGCCGCTGATAATCCTTTTAGAAAAGGTGGGGAAATTAATAGTTTAGATAAAGTAAGTTGGGATAGATATGCATTGTTAAAAGTGGTAAACAATTCAAAAAAACACAAAAAACTAGGGAATAAGCCTAATAGTGACTTACTTATTATCAGGTTTCAAGGAAGCGGAAATCCAGCAGATCAAACTATGACTGATTGTCGTGGAACAGCACGAAGTGATAATGATGTAGTTACGGAGTTATATTATGTTAATGAAAAAAATGAATTAATTTGTGTAATTGTTTCTGATGGTGCTAATCCTAAAAAAATACCATTAATTAAAGGTGTTGAAAATTTACAAATTTTGATTGGTGAAGATGATAAAAATAGAGGGTACGCTGAGAAGTATGTTAATGCAAGTGCAGTGAATAAATGGAGTAATATTGCTTCTGTGCAGATAGGTATTCTAGTAACTTCTGGCATTTTTACCCATAATGCAAATAATAAAAATGCAGATGGGACAAATAAAAAGTATAAAATACTTGATGTTAACAATGTAAGTATTAGTAACTCACGATTATATGGACAAGTATTTTCAACAACCGTTTCTTTACGTAATGGTAGATCATAAATGAATAGATTAATAAGAAACGAAAAAGGGGTATCACTTCTTTACTGCTTGATTATTATGTTAGCACTTTCAGTTGTAGGTATAGGAATGACTTCTTCACTAAATACTACAACTAAAATAACCACCAATCAACGGGATAAACAGATTGCTCTAGAAGCTGCAGAAGCTGCTTTAAGATATGCGGAAGAATGGTTAAGTAGCAGTAATGAAAGTCCAACCTTATCTACAATAGATACTGCTTATGAAAAAGATAAAATTATAGTTTGGCCACAGATTAACGATAAATCTGTATGGAAATCAGATGACCATTGGGAAAATACCTATAGTTTAGAAAATGGTTTTTATAATTATGGTGAAGGTAGAAACATACAGCCGCAATTTGCTATAGAGTTTTTAGCTAGGCAAGGTGATACAGTTGAAACAAGCGATGAAAATCAAGCTATAAAAAGGGCCTATTATCGTATTACAAGTAGAGGGTTAGGGCCTGGTAATAGTGAAGTGATTTTACAAAGTGTTGTAATGAAGAGATTTTAATTGGGTAAATAATGAATAACGTTAAATTAATTAGCCCTTTGTTAATAGGGATGTGTGCATCTAGTGGATTCACCAGTGCTGAAGACTTAAGCATAGCAAGTCAGCCATTCGATCTTGCAAAATCTCAACCTCCTATGGTAATGATGGTGATGGGGCGAGATCATAAGCTTTACTATGAAGCTTATAATGATGCAAGTGATTTAAATAATGATGGTGCTCTTGATACAAGTTATAATCCAAACTTAATTATAGAAAATGGTGAAAAGAAACAAATAGGTTATTACGGGTATTTTAGCTCAAAATTATGTTATGAATATAAAAAGAGAGACTCTGGACAAAGTGAACTTTTTGTACCTGTTGGAGAAACAGAAGAAAAAACATCTCATGAAATTCATCACCAGTTTACGTGTGGTGGTGCAAATCAATGGAGTGGTGACTTTCTCAACTATTTAACAACATCACGAATGGATGCTGTTCGAAAGGTGCTATATGGAGGCTATAGAGCAGTTGATGGCAAAAATATAACGGTGTTAGAACGAAGTTATCTTCCACAAGATGCCCATAGCTGGGGTAAAGAATATAAAAGCATAAATGAAAATAAGTATGATATTGAACTTGTTTCTCCATTAAAAAAGCCGATAGAAGGTAGGCATTTATTTGCAAGTACTACATTGCTTTCTGGAAGAGGAAAGGTAAGAAATTCACTTTTAGTAAACTATTCAATCAGTATGCCTCTGTTACGAGTTGCACCCAATAGTCCAAGTAGAATTTGGAACTGGGTTTCAAAAGAAAGACCAGTAGCAGGTGAGTGGGTAGATAAAGAAAAAATAACAAAAAGGAATGAGAAAAAAGACTATAAACTAACTAAAAGTGATTCTGTAGATTTAAGTAGCTTAGTGAAAAATCATGTTTATGACTTTGCGGTTAGAGTAGTTACATGTACTGATGATTACTCGCAGAAAGAGTCAAACTGTAAACAGTATACAAATGATGATGGAAGTAACTCTTTTAAACCAGTTGGTTTATTGCACGAGAAAGGTGAAAAAGGAGATATGTATTTTGGATTAATGACTGGTTCTTATGATCAAAATACAAGTGGCGGTATTTTAAGACAAGCTATGGAAAATTTTAGTAAAGAAATTGTTAGTGGGGGGCGTTTTAAAAAAAATATTGATAAAGACTATAAGAAGGGAATTGTTTATACAATTGATAATTTTAAAGTGATTGGGTTTGGTGGTGCACATGATTACACAAGGAATTCTGGTAATCTATTATGTAGAGAAAGTGATTTTAGTAATACAAGCTTGAAGAAAAATAAATTAGAAAAAAAAGCTTTAATAGATGGCTATTGTTCTGATTGGGGAAATCCAATCGCGGAAATTATGTATGAATCATTGCGTTACTTCTCTGGAGCCAGAGAGCCTTCTCCTAACTATAATACCAATAATATAATTGATGATATGGTTGGGTTGCCTCGTGATACAATAAAAGAGGGTGAAAAAACTATTTGGCCTCCTTTATACAAAGATCAGGAAGGAGGAGAGTTTGAGCGTTGCTCAGTACCTGTTCAATTAGTTTTAAGTGATATTAATCCGTCTTATGACGCAGATGGTATTCCTGGTTCAGAATTCGAGAAAAATGCGCTATCTGGAAAAAATGATTTAAAAGGGTTTAACGGTAAGGATTATCTTAATCGCGTTTCAAACTTTGAAAATACTTTTGATGATAAAAAGTCATTATTTAAAATAGGTCAAAAATATTATATTGGTGAAGCAGAAAATAATTTTGATGGTGCTCCGTCGGCCAAAGTAATAAACTCATTATCTACCGCAACTGGACTTGCACCTGAAGACCCCACTAGACAAGGAAGCTTTTACTCAGCAGCTGTTTCTTACTATGGAAGTTTACATGAAATTACATCGGGTGAGTGGTTACAAGGTGGTAGTAAGAAAGCTTATGGAAAAAAAATGCATACTTATGCTGTGGGTCTAGCATCTCCATTGCCTAAAATAGAGATACCAACAGGTAATGGTTTAGTACAAATAGTACCTTTTGCAAAAACAGTTTTTGGTACATTTGGTAGTTTTAAACCCACAAACCAAATTGTTGACTTTTATGTTGAGGAAATTTCAGCTGATAGAAAAAGTGGAAAGTTTAGAATTAACTTTGAAGATATTGAGCAAGGCAATGACCACGATATGGATGCAATTGTTCAATATGAATATAAATTGGCAGGTAATAAATTAACAATTACTTTACGTTCGCAGTATGCTAGTGGTGGAGCTAATCAGCATATTGGCTACATAATTAGCGGTACCGAAAATGATGGTATTTATTTAGAAGTTAGAGACTTTGATACATCTCGTCGAGGACCAAGTACTACTCATGGCGGTGAGGTATTTAGTCTGAATAACTATACTTATAATACTCCACCCATTAAGTGGGCTGATGGTAAAGGTGGGTATAAAGAAGAAAAAGTAAATAATGCAATTGGATATGGTTGTACAAATAATAAACAGTGGAGAGATAAGTTACCTCCTGAAGGAGCAAATAGGAGAGAGTTCAACAATTATAAAAATTATGATAGATGCCATAGTACGGACTTGCCATTAGAAGCTAAGCGTATTTTTACAGTTAAACCTAATGCTACATCTGTAGGTCAACTTGAGACACCGCTTAAACTAGCTGCACGTTATGGTAATCCTAAAAAAAGTGATGAAAATTACCTACTTGTAACTAATCCAGGTGAACTAAAAGATAAACTGGAAAATGCATTAGATAATATTACTAAAATTGAAGGTGCATCAAGTACTGCTGCGGTAAATTCAGGATATGTATCTACTAATACATTAATTTTTCAAGGCCTTTATGATTCTAAAGATTGGACAGGTGAAATAAATGCGTTTAAGTTCGACAATGATGGGAAGATAAAAAAAGAACCTGAGTGGGAAGCTGCAAAAAAAATTAACCTGGTTGGAAGAAAAATACTAACTTATGATCCAGATGCTATTATTGGTGATAAAGGTCTATTCTTTTTAAATGAAGATAAGATAGTCAATAGGCTACTAAGTGAAATTCCAGGTAGTGAAATTAAATCGGTTGATAAAGATGCTTGGGTGAGAAAGCTAATTAATTATATTCGTGGTAATAAGGTTGATGGCTTTAGAGATAGAAATAGTAAGCTTTTAGGTGATATTGTTAACTCTAACCCAGTGTATATTGATAAACCTAAAGGAGTTTACCCTTCATTTTGGAAGGATAAGCTTTATCCCACTAAAGAAAATCCTGAGAATAGTGGAAGTACTTCATATGTCAGTTTTTCCACAAGCCATAAGAAAAGAACTAAAATGCTCGCATTTGGTGCAAATGACGGTATGTTGCATATCATACAAGCAGATGATTCTGTTAACGGAGGTAAAGAGTTATTGGCTTATGTTCCCACACCAGTATATAAAAATTTGCATTATTTAGCGGATAAGGATTATATAAATCCGAAAACGGGAAATCATAGGTACTATGTGGATGGTCAGATTTCAGTAAAGGATGTTTATTATGACAATAATTGGCATAGTGTGTTAGTAAGCACGCTTGGAGCAGGCGGCAAGGGTATCTTTGCACTTGATATTACTAATCCTACTAAAATTATTGAAGATGATAGTTATGCAAAGAAAACAGTACTTTGGGAGTTTACCAGTCAGACTGACAGTATGGCTGATGACTCTCGTCGAGGGGATGTAGATCTTGGGTATACTATCGGGGATGCCAATATTATTAGACTGCACGATGGAACCTGGGCTGCAGTGTTTGGCAATGGCTATAATAGTGTGAATGGTAAGGCATATTTATTTATTGTTAATATTAAAACAGGAGAATTGATTAAAAAGCTGGGTGTAGAAGGATCTAGCCTTGAAAGTCGTAACTTTATCAGAAACTTCAAAAATGGCTTATCTAGTCCAACGCCTGTTGATTATGATAACGACTTTATTACTGACTACGTCTTTGCAGGTGATTTACATGGAAATATGTGGTTTTTTGACTTAACAGATCAAAGTAAAAATAATTGGAAAGAAGGTAAACTATTTTTTCAAACGCCTCCTGGTAGGAAAGAGACAGTTGGAGATGTTGAGAAAGTTGAACCTCAGTCAATTACTGTTCGCCCTCGGGTGGTAAGAAGGCCAAGCTCCATGAAAAAGAATGATTTATTAGTATTCTTTGGTACTGGAAAATATTTAGAGGTTTCCGACAAAGGTCCTGTCAAGCAACCAACACAAACCTTTTATGGATTACGTTTTAACCCTAATAAAAAGAGTAAGCGTATATCCACTGATCGATCTACTTTATTACAGCAACATATTATTACTGATATAAAAAGTCATACTTTTGTAAAAACGAAAGATGATGTGGAAATTCATACTGACTATCCTGTTAGAATAACGTCTAATAATAAAATTAATAAATGGTTAGAGGACGATACGCCTGATGCTGATAAAGCAAAAGCATACGAAGGGTGGTATATCGATTTAGTGAATACAAAGGGTGAAGCCAGTGTTGATAAAGACAAAAATGTTAAGCTAGTACCTGGTAAAAATACTGAGAATCAGGGGGAAAGAGTAATCAGTCATGCAACCATTTTAGGAGATCGTGTTATTTTTAACACACTACAACCTGGCGAGTCTGCTTGTAGCTCTGGAACTACCAGTATGCTGATGGAATTAAACTATGAAGATGGTAGTTGGGTTAATGATCAACCTGCTTTTGATTTAAATAATGATGGCTACTTTAACGAAGGAGATAACTATCTTAAGTATATCCAAATTAGTGGCGTAAAACTTTCAGAGACCCATCGGACTTCGAACCCAGCTATTTTGGTTAATAAAGATGGTTCAACCACAAAAGTAGTTAATAGTGCAGATGGAAAATTACTGTCTATTAAAGAGAGTGATCCCTATGGTGGCGATGGTCGTAAAAGTTGGCGTCAGTTTAATACTAATTAATTTGTTGAGATTAGAAAATGCTAGTAAGAAGCAGTACTGGTTTTACATTAATTGAATTAATGATTGTTGTTGCAATAGTCGCTATTTTAGCGGCTGTTGCTATACCTTCTTATAATGAATATGTAAAGAAAAGTCGTCGTGTTGAAGCACAAAGTGCGCTCATGCAGTTTGCCCAGAAAATGGAACAATATTATTCAAAAAACTTTACTTATACAGAATTAGCCGCTGGAGGAGGGAATACCGGCATGCCTGATAACAATTTTTTTCCTAATAAGTCACCACTTGAAGGTAACCAAAGATATTATACTTTGCGGATCAGGACGGCAGACAATAATTCATACAGTCTAACAGCTTCGCCAGAAAATGGAACCACCCAGGAATCCGATGGTTTTTTACAACTTAAATCAAATGGTGAGCGTTGTTGGTATGAAGGAATTGATAATATTCCAGCAGCAGGAGGAGCAGCAGGAGGAGCAGCAGGAGGAGCGGCAGGAGGAGCGGCAGGAGGAGCGGCAGGAGGAGCGGCAGGAGGTGGCGCTGCGGTAAACTTAGCCGTAAATTGTAAACCATGGACTAAATAATAAATACGATCACTCCTCATATTGAATAGTCATAGGTAAAACAAGCGGGTTTTCATTTTGGCAAGGACTGTTTGAGCGAAGCGAGTTCCGCAAGCCAAGAATGGAAATTAGCTTGTGTACAAGGCGTTTAAATTAGTAAAAAAGAATTAGCGCATTCCCCGCTCATTGAGAGCGGGAAATGAAAAGAATAAATGAAATCGAAAAAATCAGTTTTTGCTAAGACGAATTATAAATTAGCCTCAGCAAACTCAGCTAAGAGTGAACGTGGTACTGCTTTTAGCTGGATATTTCCCCCATGTTTAAACCCTTTAAAGCGTTCGGTTAAATAGGTTAAACCTGAGCTGGTGGCCGACAGGTAGGGTGTATCAATCTGAGCTAAGTTGCCTAAACAAATTACCTTACTGGCGTTGCCTGCTCGGGTAATGATGGTTTTAATTTGGTGGGGTGTCAGGTTCTGTGATTCATCGATAATGATCAGACTTTGCTGGAAGCTTCTACCGCGGATATAGTTGAGTGATTTAAAGTGAAGAGGGACCTTTTCCATAATATAATCAACGCTACCTGTAGTACATTCATCATCACAGTGTAGTGCTTCCAAGTTGTCAGTAATGGCCCCCAGCCATGGCTCCATCTTTTCCTCTTCAGTGCCAGGTAAAAATCCAATATCCTCATCTAGCCCCTGAACACTTCGTGTGGCGATTATACGACGAAAGCGTTTGGTTACCACTGTCATCTCTATTGCTGCGGCTAACGCGAGTATGGTTTTTCCTGAGCCGGCTGCACCTGTAAGGTTTACTAGGTGTACATCAGGATCAAGCAGTAAGTTGAGGGCCATTGCCTGGTAGATATCCAGTGGTTTTAGTCCCCAGGCTTCTTGCTCTATGAGTTGATTGTAATGAAGGTGTAAAAGAATTACCTGGTCATATGTGACCTCAGTAATACGACCAACGATGCCTTGAGAATCAAGAATAAACATGTTGGGGTATACATCTTGTAGAATACCTTCACGGGGCAGGTAATGAACGGTTTTCCCCTCTAATTGAACTGTTTCTACCTCTGCTATGTTATCCCAGAAGCTTCCTGCAATTTCATAATAGCCTTTACTAAGCTGTGCGATATCAGATACCAGTTGGTCATTATGATAATCCTCAGAGTCAATGCCACAACCTCTTGCCTTAAGACGCATATTGATGTCTTTGGTGACCAAGACGATGCGCTCACCAGGCCGGTCTTGTTGCATTTGGCAGAGGGTATTAATGATGGTGTTATCGTTGATGTGATTGGGCAAGTAAGAAATGTTATTGGCCTGTTGCGGCATGAGGATGGTGAGCGAGCCATTGGGTGGGCTTCGGTCACTTCGTTGTATAGGAACCCCTTGTTCGATTTCCTGGGGTGATGCTGAACCTAGAATCGTGTCAATTGCTCGAATAGCCTGACGGCAGTCTGCTGCAATTGTGTGTTTACCCGTTTTAAGTTTGTCCAGTTCCTCCAGAACGGTCATTGGAATTATTACACGGTGTTCATCGAAGTTAAATAATGCGTTAGGGTCATGGATTAAAACATTGGTGTCGAGGACATAGTTGATGGGCAGAGACAAATCGGGTCTTGCTTGAATCAGGTTGTCCATAGTGATGGTTACCTTGTTAGGGCTAGTGATAAAAGTAACAATCCGTTCTACCAGTTTATACCTTGTTTGATGCATATATTTCGTATTGGATATACCCTTCGTTTTCGGTTTGTTTTCCTCCATTATTCAGTGATTCATAGTTATTTAGGTTATTAACAATAGCAAGGATAAACTGATTGTTAATTTCAGTCCCTACTATAAATATTAACTAAGAATGAGTTGCTGACAAGGTGAAGGAAAAATTAAATTAATGTGAAAACAGAAAAAAAGTGATTACGATAAGGCATAAGTTGTGTTTCACTTTAGCCTGTGGTGCTAGTAACTTGCAATTAACCAAAGGACAGTTCTGAAGTTAGCGGTAATACACAGAATATGTAACTAAACTGACATATTGAAAATTTTAAAAAGAGTGGCTTTTTGAGAGGTATACCCTTCACGTATCATTTTTTGGGTATATTTATCAACAGTGAGGGCTAACAACTGTAGATGTAAGTAAATTTTTTTTACAGTCGTTAGCAGTTTGGTTTTATCGTTGATATTTTTTATGATGCTTACGAGGAGGACGTCGTTGCATCTTTTGAGGTGGAATATCTAGCGGTTTGAAAACATTTTCAGGTGGCTGTTGGTAGTCTAACTTTTTGCCTAAAAGTGCTTCAATGGCGGGAAGGGCAAAGGCGTCGTTTTCACCTGCAAAACTAATGGCCATACCCTTTTTACCTGCTCGACCTGTTCGCCCTATGCGGTGCACATAATCTTCAGGATCTTCTGGTAGTGCATAATTAATGACTAGATTTACATCGTCGATATGTATTCCTCGTCCAGCAACATCAGTGGCGACCATTACTGTAATCACACCACTTTTGAAGTTTTCCAGCGTTTTAATACGCTTCTGCTGATGTACTTCTCCTGATAATAGTGCAGCTTTAAAATCTTGATGTTTAAGCTTGTCTGCTATGTGGCGAGTTTCGTCTCTTCTATTCGCAAATACAATAGTGCGACACTCTCCTTGCTCCTGGAGAATATTGCATAAAACAGTGAATTTATCTTGCTCTGTAACTAAGTAAAGTTTTTGTTCAACAGTATTCGTTGCTACTGTTTCAGGTTCAATTTCCACCTTTGTAGGCTTATAAGTCCATTGTTCTGACAGGTTTAAAATATCTTGAGTAAAGGTAGCGCTAAATAACAGCGTCTGACGATCACCACAGCGAGGCGTTGCTCTAACAATGCGACGTACTTGAGGGATAAAGCCCATGTCAAGCATACGATCAGCTTCGTCTATTATCAGGATTTCAATAAGATCAAGAAAGATATCTCTGCGCTGCAAGAAATCCAGTAAACGCCCTGGTGTTGCAACAACGATATCACAGTAATCAGTATTGAGCTGACGAAGCTGCTTCTCATAGTCCATACCCCCAACCAAGTTAATCACATTCAATGGGGTGTATTTGGTTAGAGCTTCAGCATCTTTACAGATTTGCAGTGCTAGTTCGCGGGTTGGTGCTAATACAAGTGCACGAGGTTCACCGGTATAGCGCGGCTCCGGTGGTGGTACTTCTAACAACTGCTTAATGGTTGAGATTAAAAATGCTGCAGTTTTACCTGTACCAGTTTGTGCTTTACCAATCGCATCGCAGCCTTCAAGGGTGATTCCCAAAACTTCTGCCTGAATGGGCGTACAATACTGAAAGCCCTGGTCTTGAATGGCATGCATAAGTGGTGAGGGTAAGTTAAAGTCGTGGAAACGAGTCTTACCTGGCTCAGGGTGAACGACAAATTGGCTTATGTCCCAATTGGTTTGACGTCTCGTGTTAGGTGCTCGATGGTCAGGCTTACGTTTGTTTTGATGTTGACGGGTTGTCTTTTGCTGATTACGAGCTGCTTTTTTATGATCACCTGTTTGATTTGGGCTGGTTTTACTTGGTGTAGTCGTACTAGCGTGATGAGTTGTGCTTTCTTGAGCAGTGTCTGTGCGTTTTTTTAGAATATGTTTGATGCGTTTTAACAAAATTCACCTTTCCATTGCATTGTATGATGTGCTTAGTTTACCTCAGTGGAGGAAATTGCAAAGTCTGGACACGATTTTTGTGTAGTCTTTATGGGTCATCAAGAGTAAGGGTACGCTTAAAAATGACTTATGTGTGACCCTTATAGCAAGTGCATGTCTTTTATTGACCCGCTGACTACTTCTATCACCTCTGTAAAACTAAGTATATAGCTAAATACTGGCGTTGAATGCTCTTAACATTCTATGAGACAAAAGAGAGCAGGTAGGAGGAAGAGAAGTGCTTAGCCATCAAAGCCTAACGGCTTTTGTGTCCAAGCACTGGAGTATTGATAGGTCTAGGCTAGACAGCTCAGTGAACTATTACTTAACTGACCAGCAAGGTGAAAAAAGTTCGAGCGAACGGGGGTGATCACCTGGCCTGCACTATTGAGTGCACCTGTTTGGTAAGAGGACAATAGCTGAATCTTACCTAGTAGTTGTTTATTTAAACGATCAATCTGTGTCACCGGAATTCTGTATTCCGTGTGCTCGGGACCACCAATACGCTTCACTTCAAACTGCTCAAGATAATGAGAATTAATATCAAAGCTGACAATATGGGCAGCACCAAATTGTGGAAGATACCACTCGAGAGCTAGTCTGCGAGCGAATGATTCATGAAGCAATGGGTAGAAGAACTTTTGTTGCATCTCCTCACCCGGAAAAGCAGCAAAGTCCCGTTGCTTCAGATGTGCCAGTTGTTCTGGACCAATTGGGCGGTAAAGCGTTGTTGTTTTCATGGGTCGTCAAGCTGCAAAAGAAAATTTAATTGCCGGCCTTGCCTTATGTAATGCAGTATAGAGATTAAATGGTAAAGTGCTGTGCGTTTGTTAATGTTTTTAGTTGTTGTTTTGTTTTTTTCTGTATTGCTTGCACTATATAGCGATAAGGTCCACCAGTCTCTAAAGCATCAAAGGGATAGCAGGTTACTAAAATAAGTTGATTAAAGCTATTATTAAGCACTAATTTTTCGGTACGGGTATCAGCAATTTTCGTTTTTATGACTTGATAATGAATTTTTTGCTGGCGAGCTTCAAGGGTTAATACGTCACCTGTTGTTAGCTCAGCCAAATGACTAAAGTGAGTATCACGATGGCCACTAATCACCACAGTACCAGGATTTCCAGGTAAAGCTGAAGCGGAAAGATGTCCTGGGGCAAATGCCAATGCTCGTCCTGTGGCGCCAGATAATACGATCATGGGTGGTTGATGAGGTAAACGAAGTCGTGCTATAGGCCATGAGTCTGCCCACTGCCAAGGTTTTTTTACTTGTTCACCTTGCTTGCTGTTTTGCCAGGCTTGTTCAAGAAGATACTGAGCAAGTGTCGCCTTCCCTATGATATAGCCAGCATGCAGTGCATGCCAGCCTGAGATTAACAGTAGCGCGGCACCTAACCACTTGAAACATTTATATTTCATAACGTTTCCTCAAGGTATTCCAGCTTAAACACAGTACGCCAAGTAAGGCAGTGATCAAAGCCATTAATTGGTGACAAGGTGCAGCTGTTGCTGTTTGAGGAAATCCAGTCGTTTGATAAGCATTTCCCTGCGGTAATGCATTAGGAATAACTGCTGATTGGCTTGGTTTATTTGCTGGTTTGACAATCTCCTCTGCGACAGCGACAAAGCTGGTATAACGGGAAGCAAGCTGATGGGTGAGTGCAATTTGAGTAATTTGCTCTGGTAGCGCATTGTTATTTGTTTGAATGTACTCATCTTGAAGCGCTTCAATTTGCTGCCTTGCCCATAACTTACCAATGCCATTTGCTGGTTGATGTAGCTGTGCTTCAGGTATGACTTGCTGCCAAGCTTGTTTACCCATTTTTGCCTTAATTTTCAGGGGAGATTTAAGCGAGTCCAGTTTTCTTGTGATAATTAAAGGCTGCCCTTGGTATAAATCAGCAACCGTTTGCTGAAGACCATCTGGCCAGGTCACTGTTATGCCTGAAGCGATAGGATTTTGAATTTGATGAAATAAATGCGTGATACGTTGTTCAACGGTACTAATATTAGGAATATAAGTAAATGTGCCTCGACCAAACTCTGCGGATTTACTCATAAAGTAACTATTTGGCGCTGAGCCAATGCCTATGGTGAATAAACGGCGAGGTGCCAGATTTTGGTTAATATATTGAAGTATTTCTATTTCATTACCAACACTACCATCTGTCATAAAAATGATCTGACTGAGCTCTGTGTCAGTAAGTGGCAGTGCTACAGCAGTTTGTAATGCGGGTAAAATTTCTGTTCCTCCATCGGCTGTCAAGTCATCGATAAACTTAATTGCATCGGCCAAACTTAACATGGATACCCGCTGTGAGTGTTCAAAAAGTGTTCTGGTTGTTGAGTCAAATGCAATAATATTAAACCGGTCATTAGGGTTTAATTGTCGTAATGCAAATTGTAATGCGGCTTTTGCTTGGATCATAGAATTACCGGCCATTGAGCCTGATGTATCGATGATAAAAATTTGCTCTTTACTCAATGGCTTTTTACTGTCTTGTATTTTGGGCGGGATAACCATTAAAAGACCATAGGTTTCACCCATGATATTTTCAGTAAAAAAAGTGGCCTGAGGTTGCAGTTCTGTTTGTGGTTGCCAGATAAGCTCTAAGTCACGGTCAAAAATAACGGCATCATTTTTAAGTTGGACTGTATATTGGTGATCATTTTTATTAATTTTGAGCTTATGGGTTGGACTGGCCAAATGAGTTAATGGTAACCCAGCATTGATTTTAATACTTAAGTTTACTTTTAATGGTACTTGATGTGCTGCATGTTGTGGTAACGGGGGAAGTGGTGATGATTGTGGGGCAGGCTGAGAGTTTGAATTTGTTTGAGCAGTTTGGGCACCTTGGTATCTTGGGGTGATCGTCATGGGAAATCGTAACTGATACTGATTGTTAACGTATGGTACTGACTGCATATAGGAAATTTTGACTTCTATGGTTTCTTCAGGAGCGATATTGGCAACTTGTGTGGTGAATAAATTGGGCCGGTGCTGAGATAATAAAGATGCTTGTTGGCCTGAGGCTTTAGCTGTTGTGTAAATATGTTTTGCCTCGTCCTTACGCTTAATTAAACCCTTAATCGTTCGATCACCAATCGTCATTTCCATGGCATAAACTGCAGCATTTTCAGGTAAAGGAAATGCATAAATACCTTCAGCCCATTCAGAACTACTGTTTTTAAAGCGCTGAGTGACAGTAACAGCAGCAATGATACCATTCACATCAATGTCTACATGGTTATCTAGGCGTAGTGCATTAGTATATGATGCCTCCTTTTTAAGGAGCAAGCTGCCTGAGGTAACTTCTTCTGGACTCTGGTAGACTTCATAGTAGTCATTTGACGTACTGGCTTTAGCGGTTGTAAATGTTAATAGGCTTAAAAAGCAAAATAGCCACAAGCTAATGGCTAGCCACCCTAAGTACTGGTTAAGTGCTGCGAAATCATCTTTCATTATGAATGCTCCTTCCTCGTTAAGGCTTATTTAACAAGAGAAAAAGGCCATTGTTATTGGTGGAATGTGATGATTTTGGGAGCAATTATGGCGAAATGTGGCATAAATGATGGACTTGGCATTTTGTACTAAATTAGTTGCACTTTCTTTCGCTATTTCTCTAAATAATATGCAGTATTGAATCTATTTGTAATCATGAAGGTAATGAGCTTAATGTTAAGATATTTTCCAGTTATTGCATTTTTTTGTTTTATTTGTTGGATAATTGTAAGTGCTGATAGCGGCGAGCAAATCATTTTTATGAAAATGATGGCTGGTGTACCTTATGGTGATAAATTAGGTCATGTATTTTTATATGGAATTTTAACCTGGTTGTTAAATAGTGCGCTTAACTACAAATCTATAAAACTGGGAGGAAGGTCTTTACTGTTAGGTGCGGTGGTTGTTTTCAGCTTTGCGTTACTGGAAGAAATAAGCCAGCTTTACTTTCCTAAAAGGACATTTGATCTAGTTGACTTAACGGCTGATATTGTTGGCATAACGCTTTTTTCCTGGGTGCCTTATACATTTTATAGAAGAAACCTCCCTCTTTAGTAAGTGTCACCAAAGAGGGAGATTTTTTCTAAGCAGTTTGTTTCTTTGTGAAATAAGCTCGAGCTTTTTTCTTTAATTGGCTTATATCTTCTACAACGCCATACAGTGATGGTATCAAAAACAAGGTGATTACTGTGGCGAAAAGAATACCAAAGCCAAGTGCGACAGCCATAGGAATCACAATTTTGGCCTGTAAACTTTTCTCCATAATAATAGGTGCCAACCCTAAAAAGGTTGTCAGGGAGGTAAGTAGAATGGCACGAAAGCGTTCTTTGCCTGAGGTCTGAATCGCTTCGCTGACACTTTTACCTCCTTCTTTCACGGCTTTATTAATAAAATCCACCAGAATTAAACTGTCATTAACCAATACACCTGCAAGGGCGATGAGTCCATAAATTGACATCATGCTGATGGATATATCAAACATCCAGTGACCTGCTACAGCGCCAATTAAACCAAATGGAATAATCGCCATGATAATTAAAGGCTGACTGTAGGACTTTAAGGGAATGGCTATCAAAGCATAAATTAACAATAGCCCAAATATAGCCGCTTGAATCATGCGTTGAATTGTTTTTTGTTGCTCTAAGCTGGCACCTTCCAAATCTGTCTTAAGTGATGGAAATTGACGCTTGAGTGAAGGGATAAAATTATCCTCTAAATCACTGATGACTTCTTGTGGTTCAACTTTGCCAGGGTCGATGTCTGCACTGATAGTAACTACGTTTGTACTATTAATCCGACGTATTTCACTGGGCGCAGGCTCTTGTCGCCAAGTAACAGCCTGGTTGAGTGGCATGGTATTTTCACCATCTACCCGCACTTTAAAATTAGCTAAGTCGCCTAGGTCTGATCGCTCATCTTTAGGGTAGCGGAGCATGACCTTTACTTCGCTGGTACCACGTTGGAAGGTCTGAATTTCATCACCATGAACACCTTGTCGCAACTGGTTACCAATATCTGCTAGTCGAAGTTGATAAGCAATCGCTTCTGGCATCAGAGATAATACAAAATCAGGGCGAGGTGCACTGTAACTGCTTTCTATATCAAAAACGCCGTCATAGGTCGTGAGCTGTTTTTTAAATTCAGCCACGGCCTGAATAAGTGCATCCTGATCTCGGCTGGAAAATTGAAAGAAAATAGGCGCACCACCACCGGCATTAGTGCTGGAATCAAAGCTAAGTTTTTTAACGCCAGGCAAGGTTCCTACCGCTTTCCGCCAATGGTCACTGATGGTATTGGCATCCCACTGTCGCAGCTCAGATTTAGTGAGTTCGACAACCAGCTCTCCACCGGTTTCATCAGTGGTAAAGGTGAGCAGGTGTTTTAGGAAACCATCATCTTCAGCATATTGCTTTTTATAGTCTTCATTAATATCGGCAATTTTTTGTTCGATAAGTTTGAGCGTACTATTACGGCTGGTGTCGGAGGTGCCATCATTCATTGTCAGGTTAACTTGAATAAAGTCGGAGGGCACATTAGGAAAGAACACAAAGCGTACAATACCGCTTTGCAGAATACCTATTGTTAGCATCAGCAGGCTAATAAAAATAGCAATTGTCGTGTAACGCTGTTTATAGGAGCGAGCTAATAAAGGTTGATAAACGCCCTGAATCAAAGACTGTAATTTTGCATCAAAACGGTCTTGTAATTTGGTGAGCCAGGTTTTCTTGTTAGGCTCATATTTCATGCTGACAAGGTGAGCTGGCAAAATGAGCTTTGACTCAACCAGTGAAAACAACAGACATAAAATAACGACCATCGCAATGGATTCGAAGAAGGGGGCAGCATTTCCCCCCACATTCAGAATAGGCCCGAATGCTGCCATGGTTGTCAGTACACCAAAGGTTGCGGGTACCACTACCCGTTTAACACCGGAGATCACACTTTGATGGCTGTGACCATATTTCACAATATGGGTGTAGGCGCTCTCACCAATAATAATGGCATCATCAACAATAATGCCAAGTACTAAAATAAAGGCAAAAAGGCTAACGACATTAATAAATACCGGAAAAGGACCATGAGGCATTAACCATAGCGCGCCTAGAAAACTGATAGGAATACCTAACACAACCCAGAAAGCAACTCGGATTCTTAAAAAAAGACTTAATACGATAAAAACCAGTAATGCACCAATGCCCATATTTTCGAGCATCATGTTGAGCCGGCCTTTAAGATAAAAAGAAATGTCTCCCCAATAAGAAATTTGTAAGGATGTTGGTAATTGTGCTTGTTTATCAGCAATGTATTTTTTTACTGCATCTGCTGTGGCTATTTCATTATCACCTGCGGCTTCAACATATAAACCAACAGATAATTTTTGATTAAAACGAGAGAAATCGCCTGTATTGGCAAAACCATCCGTTATTTTTGCAATATCGCCCAGCAATAATTGGGTACCATCTTGATTGGCACGTATCACAAGCTGGGAAAAGTCTGCAATGGTTTTGGCTTGGCCTTCTGCACGTAGCTGAATACGTCCACTATCTGCTTTGATAACGCCACTGGCAATATCAATTGAGCTACGCTTGAGTGCATTGGCTATTTCGTCAAAGGTCAGGTTATACGCTTGTAAATCCTGCTCAGAAACTTCAATGGCAATTTCAGCTTCACGAATACCATAAAGTTCTGCTTTGCTGACTTCGGGTAAGGCTTGTACTTCATCACGCACCTCTTCGCCGACCCGATGTAATGTTACATAGTCAACATCGCCATAGAGTGATGCATAAATTACTCGGGTTTTGCGTTCACTTTTCTTGATATGGGGTTTTTCTACGGCATCTGGAAAAGAGGTAATGCCATCAACAGCGGTTCTCACCTCATCCATAATATCGTCGACGTTGTAGCCATTGGCTACTTCCAGTGTGATGTTGGTGTAGCCTTCTATAGCAAAGGACTCAACTTTTTTTATGCCCGCGATAGTCCGAATGGCTGACTCTACTCTGAGCGTGACGCTTTGTGATACTTCTGTTGGGGAAGCACCAGGATAACTGATAGAAACAACAACATTATCAAGGGTAAAATCAGGAAACATCTGTTTTTTGATATTAATTGCTGAAGATATACCTACAGCAAGTAAGAACATCATAAGCAAATTAGCCGCAACAGGATTAGCGGCGAACCAGGCAATGACTCCTGATGATGATTTGGTCGTTTGCATACTTATTCGCCTAAAACCTTCTCTAGCATATAAACCTTGTGCTTACGCACATAAACCACATGGAGTTGATCCTTGCGCGTCCAGTATTTCATGTAGCCTATCGCTGTCTTCATTTACTTAGCCTTCGCTAGAAGGTGTTAGGTTTGATGAAGTTTCTTTATTGGCTGAAGTTTGTGTTGATTTTATGGCAACGGTCGATTGCTGTTCGGAGTCAGTGATGCTGACTTGCAGACCTGGAATAGGGTTAGGAATAGAGGTAAGGCACAATCTGTCACCCTCACTAAAGTTATTCTTAATAAAAGCACTTGCACGCTGCTCTCGAATCAGTTTTACAGGACGTATACGCAATGTGTCGTCTTGATCAATCACGAGTACTTGCTGACGGTTGATCAGTAGATGGCGTGGAATTTTAATGACATTTTCAGCAGCAACCCCGGTAATTGTGGCTTTAACAAATGAGCCAATAGGTAAAGGTACCTGCTGACTCTCTTGTTTTGCTGTAGCAGAAAGTGAGTAAGGGTCTTTGATACGTGCGACCAAATAGTGCATACGTGTTTTGGTGTCGACTACAGCTTCTTGGCGGGTAATTACAGCTTGCCACTCATGATCTGGGTTGTGGATTGAGGTGAGTATGACTTTTGGCCCCTGAAACTCACTTTGTCCATATTGAGGCAAGTCGAGATAAGGCATGTCACTGCGTTTAATGGGTAAGCGAATTTCTGCATAATCGGTTGCAAAGGTGTCTCCTAGCTGTGCACCCGTGGTTACATACTGGCCCACATCAACTTGTCGTGCCTTCGTCATGCCATCATAAGGCGCGCGAATTTCTGTACGGGAGAGGTATTGCTGTGCTTTGTGCAAGTCTGCTTTTGCAGCATGAACTGCGGCTTTCGCTTCTTGCACATAGGGCTTGCGTAATACTAGATCATTAGCTTGCTTTAATGACCGCCCACGTTGGGTCCAGTCAGTACGAGCTGCTTCTGCTTTGCCTTGTTCTTCCATCAGCTTCGCTTCGGCTTGTGCAAGCTGAGCTTTGGCTTGTTCGACAGCTACTTTATAGTCAATGGGATCAATGCGAAGTAATATATCGCCCTTTTTGAAGGTGCCACCACTGACAAAGGTAGGGGAAATTTCAAGTACAGTACCTGCTACTTGTGAAATCAGTGTCGTTTCTGTACGAGGATTGATGGTGCCCTGGCTGCTAACATGAAACTGAACGGTTTCTTCAACAAAAGGCTTTGTCTCTACAACAAGAGGTGTTGCAGGTTTTTCGGATTTGGCGGGTTCAGGTTTCATGTTACTTAACTGCCAAGTAGCGACAGCCGCCAATGCTAACAAACCAATAGGGGTGATAACCTTAAGCCACCTCATGGATGATGATACTCCTCGATGCAAAATCGAACTGACTGGGTCATTTAATATGGGCGAATACCTTAGCAAGAACCTGGGTCTTTGCCAAAGAACATTTCACTTTATTCAGAAAATCTCATGAGCAGCTTAATGCGGCTATAACAGTATATCTACAAGGGCTATAAGAACTGTAATACAAGGTTTACTGAATATGCATAACAGGCTTTAAAATAAGACAGGCAAGTAGGTAAAATGATCCCAAATTATGTGAATATTCTTTGTTTTTTATGTGAAGGGCGTAACAAGCCTAATTAGTCAGAGATTGATGTGTCGTGCTAGCAGGAGACATATAACTATCTTTACAAGCAGCGTCCTTAACAAAAGCCATCTTCTGAAGCATCTTTGTCAAAAGCCTGCAAATCGCCAGTCAAACTCGCTGTAAATCCATCCCTGGAGACTTGTTTACCGTGTCCTTGCGGCAAACAGTTTGATGGACGTTACCCAGCCTTTGCCTGCTATTTGCTTTTTATCACAAGGAAATACCACATATGCCCATGTAATGGTCATTGTGTATAGCAAAAAGAGGACCGGCAGGGCTTTTATTTTTTAATGAAATAGGTGTTGGGAGTCCTGTAAGTAGCAGAGAGCAAAGATGGTCTTCCACTGCGGGGCGCACAAATTAAGTTATGCATTGCTTTGGCACAATATATTATTTACGTGCTTTTTTATAAACGACTATTCAGTAGAGAAGTATTTGTATCTAGTAAACGTTAGAGAAATATTTTTAAATTAAAAATTATTTAGATTCGTCAAAAATAAAAAATTGAACTCAAGAAGTGAAAGCTGAAAAAAATATATTTATTAATAAATCAACTCGTGTGAGCAAGAGCGTTCTAACTCACACTGAGTACTCATGGTAAAAATCACAAAGGTGTAGTGATAATAGGTAAGTGGTTAACACGGTGTGCTGTTTTGGCTTTTTCTGTTGTTAATTGGTGTTGTTTTATAAGTTTGCGTTTTACTCTACGGGCGGTGTCGTAAGACACTTTAAGTTCATGCATTAATGATAAAGCAGATAGTTTCTTTTGATGGGCAAGAAAATAGGCTGCTTTGAACCAGTCTTTAAGAGGAAGCTTAGTGCCTTGGAATATTGTGCCACTGATAAGTGACTGCTGCCGGTGACAATGGTTGCATTGGTAGAGTGGACGGGTTTTAAGGGTGCAATGCTTGGCACAACCACAGCTAGGGCAACGAAATCCATCGGGCCAGCGGAGCTGAAATAAGAGCTCATGACACTGGCTTTCGGTACCAAACTTATCTGCGAAGTGTTCAAACCCCTGAGTTTTGACAAGCGATATTAAATCAATTTCCATGATGAATCCCTTCTGCAATGATGAATGTATTGCGGATTTGTTCATTGTATTAGTCGTCAATATACGTATATTGATCTCTATCAGGGTTTTTCGGCTGAATTAGATGGGTAATTTCTAACTCATATGCCATGATCAGTCGTCTTTTGTACCTTTATCAGTGGGTATAACGTGTGAACATTGTTGGCAAACTTCTGCTAACTCCTTCCGTGCTAAGCTTTAAACAGTTCATTGTAGTTCTTGATAGCTTATTCTTGATGGTGGTAATAGTTGTCATCATGGTCATCGCGCCGCATAATTGGCGACAGTTTGTTCTGGTGGAGGCTTAAATGCAGCGTTATATCGCCATTGTGGAAGATGAAGCGGCCATTCGTGAGAACTATCGGGCGGTACTCACACGTTATGGTTATCATGTCAGCATGTACAGTAATCGCCGAGAAGCTATGGCAGCATTTAATCAGCAGCTTCCTGAGCTGGCAATTATTGACGTTGGTTTGGAAGATGAGATTGAAGGGGGCTTTGATCTTTGTCGTGAGCTTCGGGCTATTGCACCACAGTTGCCGATCATCTTTTTGACCGCGAGAGACAGTGAGTTGGATGCTATTTCTGGCTTGCGCTTGGGAGCTGATGATTATCTGACAAAAGACATCAGCTTAGAGCATATGGTTGCGCGGATTGTTGCGTTATTTCGCCGTGTGGATGCACTTCAATCAAAAGCACCCGCAGATCAAGGCCAACAATTATGCTGTGGGGACTTGGTGATGGACCTTGATCGGATGACAGCAAACTGGCAAGGTCAGCTGGTGCCACTAACCTTAACAGAGTTTTGGCTGGTTTATGCGTTGGCAAAACACCCAGGACATGTGAAAAACCGCCAGCAACTGATGGATGCTGCAAACGTTGTGCTTGATGATAATACCATTACCTCCCACATCAAACGTATTCGCAAAAAGTTTTCTAAGCTAGATGCTAATTTTCAGTCTATTGAAACAGTATATGGGTTTGGCTATCGCTGGCATCCTCAAAAATAGCAGCCTATATGCGTCTTCATATTCAGTTATTTATTATTAGTCTTATTACCCTGGCGCTACCTTGGGCTGGCTGCCAGTATGTTAAAGAAATGGAAACTGCCCTGCGCAGTGGACAGGAGCAAGCAGTGCAAGCAACCGCTAATGCGATTGCAAGCACCCTTACCAGGGTTACCTGGCCAAAAGTAGAAGGGGAGCAAGTGCTGTATGCTCACTCACTGAATATGCCTTTGGTAATCGATGGTTATCATGAAGACTGGCCGTTTTCTAATCAGCAAATTAATCACTTTCTTAGCTTAAAGAAAGAGTCAATGGCGATGCGTTTAGGTGCAGGAGGTGACCAGGCGCTCTATTTGCACATTACCTATCAAGATGATCGCGTTATCTACCAAACTCCTATGCAGCGTTCTTTATTTGCTTCTGATGCGCTGTTAATTCGAGTACAAAAAGGTCAAGAACATCAAGCTTATTTAGTACGTACACCTGCACCTGGCAAGGTGATTGCCGAACAGATTATTGTTGAAGAAAAACAAGTCATCCTTATTCCAGAACCGGATATTCAGGGGCAGTGGCAAGAGACCGCTCAGGGTATCAATATTGAGCTACGTATTGCACATCAACGGGTGGGTGATCGAGTTGCAGCAGGTATGGTTGACTATGACTTTATAAATCAGGTTCAAACTGTTGGTGCGCTTTTTAATGAACCTGTCATTGGGGAAGATAGCCTTATAGCGGCATTGGCCGGAGCAGAACCTATCCCTTACCAGCTGGTTACACCAACACCACACCTGAAAGCTTTGTTATCTCCTTTTGCGTCATTAGGACAACAAGTAGTGCTGGTTACCCCTCAAGGCTGGGTGCTTGCCTCAGCCAAACCTAAAAATAAAAACACGGCATTAGCTGAAGATATTGAGCGGCATCATATCGTTGTGCCTTATTGGCAGCGCACTTTGTTACATTGGATTTTGTCTTCTTCAGAATCTCTTCCGAAATGGTCATTGCGGTCAGGTCGAGTAAGCGCTGAATTTATGCAGCATGTTTTACAGGACAGTTTAGCCTCTCAGTGGTTTCAAGGTAGTAAGCAATACACCAATAAAGTCGTGGCAGGTACTCCAGTAGTACAAGATGATCAGGTTATTGGCGCTGTGCTTGTTGCAAATGCTTCTGATGAAATTGTATCGCTTACAGATAAAGCCTGGCTAGGAATGATAGGCGTAACATTTTGGGTTATTATCCTTGTTGTGGTAGTGCTTGTGGGTTTTGCAGTGCTATTATCCAGTCGTATTCGGCGTTTAAGCCGCCTGGCCGAACAAGTGTTGACCGCGGAAGGGCAACTGGCACAGGTATTTCCTGCCTCAAAACGAAAAGATGAAATAGGCGATTTGTCTCGGAGTTTCAAAGTTTTGCATCAGCGACTTTGGGACTATATGCATTATCTGCAAAGTTTATCGAGTAAATTAGCCCATGAGTTAAGAACTCCGTTAGCCGTGATGCGTTCTTCTCTTGAAAATCTGGAAATGGAAAACTCGTTGTCTAATACGGCAAAAGACTATGTATTAAGAGCTAAAGATGGTGCTGACCGATTACGGCATTTAATTGATGCAATGAGTGAAGCAAAACGTGTGGAGCAGAGCTTAGCGCAAGCAGAACCAGAATGCTTTCCTCTTGATCAGGTAGTCAATGGTATGGTATTGGCCTATCAGGATGTTTACTCTAATCATTGCTTGCAGGTAGATATACAGTCAGGGTCTTATTCTCTATGGGGAGAAGCTGACTTTATCGTACAGTTGTTGGATAAACTGGTGGATAACGCAGTTGATTTTACCCCTGCTCAAGGATTAATTCGAATAGCACTTAAACAAGAACAAGAAAACTATTATTTAACGGTATTTAATCAAGGCTCATCTTTACCAGATTCAATGCGTGATCAGCTATTTGATTCTTTGGTATCTGTTCGCAAAGAAACCTCTTCTAAACAACACTTAGGGTTTGGTTTACATATTGCCAAATTAATTGTTGACTGGTTCCAGGGGCGTATTATGGCAGAAAATGCAGAAGGAGAGCATGGTGTGATATTTACTGTAGTGTTGCCCAAAATTAATCGCTATACACCAGTGAAATAAATTGTGCTTTGCTGTGAGAATGATTCCTCATTAATATCAAATTAAATTTTAAACATGACAGAGTTTGACAAAGTTTAGCAGGATCAGATGTGAACTTTCTTAAATATCAAGATATAGAAGATAACATTTCCAGTACTTTTGTGAGAAGAGGTAAGGATTATTTTCGACATGGGCATGTTGATAAAGTCTATTGGGATAGTGATGACGATGTTATCAGATCAGTAGTGAGTGGTCGAAACCGCTATACACAGGAAATTCATGTAAGTCAATACTATGGTGAAGTAGATATTGATGGTTATTGTTCATGTCCCGTTGACTATAATTGTAAACATGTCGCTGCTGCTTTATTAAAGTATTTGGAACAACGAGGTAGTGTCTCAGAAAAAAACTCACCTAAATCTCAATTGAGTTTTAGCTCATGGCAACACCAATTTGAGTCTGTAATAGCACAAGAAAAGCACACAGCATCACCTAGATATGAAGCTACTCCTGGTAAGGAGTTTTTGGTTTATATTTTACAGCTAAATAATGGTGATCTGAGCATTGACTGTTACTCTACTAAAAAGTACAAAAAAGGTGGGTTTTCAGCACTTCATGATGTTTATCGTGGGTGGTATGGTAACCATGTATGGTCAAATGCAGATGGGATTATTAAAAACTTAATTGGCAATGCGAATAACTTATCTGAAACCCATAACCCCTACCAATTGCTTACTCATTTAGCTAATAGTGGTCGTGCTTATGTTGGAGAGTTTGAACCTAATAATGTATTAACCGAAGGGCGCTTACTTGATATCCAGTTTAATTGGCAAGCACAAGATAATTTAAAGCAATTAAAGTTAAGTTTAGCGGATGCTAGTGATGATGATTGGGTAGTATTACCAACCCAGCCAGTATGCTACTTTAATAAAATAACAAAACAATTTGGTCGCATTAATACACAATTAAATTACGATGTACTCTTAATGCTGCAAAGGTTGCCAGCATTGGATGTTGATCAGCAGTTTGAAGTTGCAGGCCTTATTAGATCGGGGCTCGGCAGTTATGACATACCACTGCCAGTGGAGTGGAAAGTAACAGAGGTTAATGAGCAACCTATACCCAAGTTGTTGGTAAGCAAGAGTGTTAGTGGTCAAAAATACTTGGGTGAACTGTTTTTTGTTTATGGTGAGCACGAGCTTCCCTATTCAAAAGGGCAAAGAGCAAACCCGCAAACTGTATTTAAAAAGAGCGGTGAATATCAGGTGAGACTGCAACCTGAGCAAGAGCTGTTGGCTGTCAAGCAGTTGGTTGAATGTCACTATACGCCAGAAGAAAATGATCATACTGGTTTTCTTAGGCAAGATGAAAAACTGCTTTTTAATATTGCACATAATCCAAGTGATTATTATCAGTTTAAAACTGAAGTACTTCCAGTGTTGCAGGAGCAAGGGTGGAAGTTTGACGAAACGGCTATATCTGAACAGTTTAAAACAGCGAAAAACTGGGATATAACAACTCATGATGAGGGGGCTAACTGGTTTTCTTTTGCCTTAGATATTGATATTGATGGTACTAAAGTTGCGGCATTACCCCTTATTATCCAGTGGTTATCTGCCTCTGGAGACAATATAAAACGTGCAGAAAAACCAGTTTGCTTAGCGTGTGATGGCATTGGGTGGGTTGTAGTGCCTGCCGAAACCATTAACTCAATCCTGGATATTTTGGTAGAGCTTTATGATCGTCCAACGTTATCTGAAGATGGTAAATTAAAAGTAAATAATGCAAATGCTGTTAGACTAGAAGCGCTTGCTGAAGCATTACAGCAAGTGAGGTGGTTAGGTGATAAGTCAATAAAATCCCTTGGCAAGGAATTGGCTAATTTTAAAGGAATAAAAAAACTGAAACCGCCAAGAGGTTTGAAAGCAACACTGCGCGACTATCAGCAAGAAGGAGTTGAGTGGTTGCAGTTTTTGAGAAAGTACAGGTTTGGTGGTGTGCTTGCGGACGACATGGGGCTTGGCAAAACGATCCAAGTATTGTCACACATTCAGTTAGAAAAAGAGCGGGGGCGATTAAAACAACCTGCTCTGGTGGTAGTGCCAACCAGTGTACTAGGAAACTGGCAAAAGGAAGCGGCTAAGTTTACCCCTAACTTGAATACCTTTGTCTGGTATGGGGCTGATCGGAATGAATATTTTGAGCAACTGTCAGAAAACCAGTTAATCATTACCAGTTATGGTACCTTTCAGCGTGATGCTGAGCGACTAGCTGAATATGAGTATCACATGCTTATATTAGATGAAGCTCAGTATATAAAAAATAGTAAATCAAAAATATCAGTATCTGTTAGGTTGATTAAAGCGAACCATCATCTCTGTATGACGGGCACTCCACTTGAAAACCACCTTGGTGAACTATGGAGTTTGTATGACTTTTTAATGCCAGGTTTTTTGGGTAATGAGCGTAGTTTTAATCGTTTATTTCGTAAACCTATTGAAATTGAGGGGCATCAGCAGCGACATCAAGCATTGTCACAACAGGTTGGACCTTTTCTTCTACGGCGGACAAAAGACGCTGTTGCTGATGAGTTGCCTGAAAAGACAGAAATGATAAGAAGTGTAGAGTTAGGCGCTAGCCAGCAAAAACTTTATGAGAGTATTCGCCTCAGCATGGAAAAGAAAGTTCGGAGTTTGCTTAAAACCAAAGGCTTAAACCGGAGCCGAATAGAAATTCTTGATGCGTTAATGAAGCTACGTCAAGCTTGTTGTGATCCAAGACTCGTTAAATTGGACAAAGCAAAAAAAGTAAAGCAATCTGCTAAGTTAACTTTACTAAAAGAGCTGTTGGTAGAGTTGTTAGATGAGAACAGAAAAATCTTACTGTTTTCTCAGTTTACCAGTATGTTGACGCTTATCGAAAAAGAAGTAAATGAGTTGAAAATACCCTATGCTAAACTCACAGGGCAAACCCGTAAGCGAGAAGAAGTTATCAGTAAGTTCCAAAATGGTGATGTACCATTGTTTTTAATTAGTTTAAAAGCAGGTGGCGTTGGCCTGAATTTAACTCAAGCGGATACGGTGATCCACTATGATCCTTGGTGGAACCCTGCGGTTGAACAGCAAGCTACTGACCGTGCTTATCGTATAGGGCAGGATAAACCCGTATTTGTTTATCGATTAATTTGTACAGGAACAGTTGAAGAAAAAATCTTAGCGATGCAGGAAAGGAAACAATCGTTAGCGGATGGTATTTATAATAATAAAGCAGGCGAACAGCTCGCATTAACAAGTGAGGAAATATTAGACTTCTTTACTCCAGGGGAGACTAAAAATGATATTTTCTAGGAAAGAGCTGTCGTACTCACTCTTGTTTGTTAAGCTATAAATGCAATTATAGCTTGTACAAATGGTTTTTAGGATATGCCATTGTGCAGGGTATATTTACCAAGAGTTGTTAGTTAGGTATATACAATGCCATCAGGATTCATGATAGAAATTAAGGGCAAGCCGGTCAAAATAGAATACTCAGAAGGTGATATTCATGTGATTGGCTTGATGGATATGCCTTTTGAGTGGATCAAACAAGGCTCAAAGTCTGTTGAGGTACGGGCAAATAGTGATGTCCGACCATTTGATTATAGTGTCATTAAACCTGGACATACTTTACGACTCATTAACGAGCAAACGGGTGAATCTTTAGAGCGCCGTGTTATTCGAGTTGATCATTATCAGACGGTAAAAGAGCTGCTCAATACGGAAGGAATGGAAAACACGCTACCCACTTTGGTGTCTGTTGCGGAGGCTATTGAGTTGATACATAGTTTTCCGGGCTATAAACAGGGTATAGTAAAGTACGGCGTTTATGCGATAGAAGTTATGTAGAGTTTAGCGCTGGCTTCATTATTTGCCACCTACAGTTGGTGACCATGTTTAATGTATGGTTATACCCTTCACGAATGGAGACTGTAAAAGATTCTGTGTAACCGCCTATTCTTAATGTTAACAATGTATAAGGATAGGCCATTATGGTGACTCAAAAAGAACTCGAAGCCTTTGCTAAAAAAGCCGCCAAGGGCATTAAAACAGAAAAAGACCTCAATCAATTTGCACAAATGCTCAAAAAGGTCACG
>NZ_AUAF01000012.1 GCF_000428585.1 Zooshikella ganghwensis DSM 15267
GGTCCCCTGCATAACAAAGCGCCCTTTATTAAAGTCGTTGCTTTTAGCCAAGTAGCTGAACTCATTAAAGGTGCAAATGCGGATAAAATCGTTATAATTGAGTCAGGCAATGACGGTCCCTTCCTTGGAATGGTTTAATTTTTTTGTCAAAAAAATTGTGCCGTCATTGCCACTTGAACTCCAGTTATTCTGCTTGTTTTCTACCAAAAAAATCAAATTCTGCTCATTATTTAAGCATGCTTGCTTAAGTTAAATGGCCAAAGTCGAGATGCCAAAAAAATATAGCACTACTTATTGATATATTCTTCTGCAAAAAGTAATGCCGCAGTAATTCCTTTTAGTGATATTTTAACATTCACTGGTTTACCTGATTGACTGATGTAATTAATGGTAAGCCAGCGTCCTTTTTTTAAAAAGCTTAACATTGACTCTGTATCTGTCAGCGAGAGCTTTCGTTCGTTTAAGCTTTCATTTGGAAGTAGTTTAACTTGGAAAGGTTGATTATCATCGATGGTAAATGTTGCTTTTTCGGCTGGATAAGCATCGTCTAATACGTGATAAAAGACAATTTCTGTGTTTATGCCTTGTTCAGTTGATTGTTGTTGAACAATAAATTGAAAAATAGTGCCATCGCCATAAGGAAATAATTTTTTATCTCTAACATGTGTTACTGAACGACAGGTATTGTCAGAGTCATTTAAACAGTTCACTAGCCAGTCTTTAAAATAACGTCGAGTTTCTCCAGGGAAAGCATTAGCCTGATTGGATGCTATGAATATGAAAATAAAAAGTAGTGATTTTTTTAGCATATTTGTTCCATGTTTTTTGTTCGTGGAGCTGATCTGTAAGGTTATTAATAAGTTTTACCCATGTCTACATTAAAATTTTTGCAGTTAAATCCAATCCTTTCCTACAAAGGTTAGTATTTGCTAACCCTGATATCTAATGTTTTAAGTGTCAATCGGTGTGACTGCAGTTCGTCGGCTGAATCTTGAACAGGTAGATGTCTTTTTGACATAATATGTCACGTTCTAAGATGCTGCAGAATACCGGTAATTCGCAGGGCAAATGAATGAGCCGTTGATAGGGAGTTGCCTGTGAAACAAAAAACGACATTATATTCTTTAGTTAAATGGACATTTTATATAAGTGTAATTATGGGCGCAGTAGGTTTTTGGTTTAGAAATGACTTTCCTGCTGCCAATGAGAGGATTATTGATCCTCAGGTCGCAAAAGAACCTTTACAGAATAAAGTTAATAAAGAGTCATTTAAACTTATGCGTAATGGTGTAGTGTATGAGGTTAACCCTCTTTATGAGTATGAACTAAGTGGTTTAGTTGTCTCATTAAATCATCATGATGGTAAGTTTGGATTACATAAACGTTCTGAAGATCATATAAATGTAGCGGACTTATGTGTAGTTTGGGGTGTTAATGCTAAACAGGTCGATTTAAATGAGTTTGATTTTTGGAATGGAGAGTTTACTTGTAACTATTTAACTAAGAACTCACTACAAGCCAGATTATTTAAAGATAATCAGTTATCTAATAATCACTTGGTTGCAGTTGATGAATTTATTCGGGAAAAAATTGCAGATGTTAAAGTGGGTGATCAGATTTATTTAAAAGGTTGGTTATCTGAGTATAGAAATCATCTGGGGTCACGTGGTACAAGCATTACTCGGGATGATACAGGCAATGGCGCTTGTGAAACTATTTATATAAATGACTTCAAAATACTAGACTCAATGCAAACGAGTTGGCGTACCATGTATAGCATGGGGCTTTGGGGATTATTATTTAGTGCATTGATATGGGTGTGGGGAGTAGGAACAGGGCGTTTTAAATAAAATTAATCTATTTCTTGTTGTGTATTAATATATTAAACATGGTTGCAGGTTTTCCTCCAACCATTTTTTTATATGTATGTTGAAATTGAATTGAAATTGAGAGAACGCTTTCCTAATGCCCTGGCTATGGTTCAAGTTAAGTCAGTGTATGCTTACATTGTGGTGCTTTTTAGTAAGTGATCTATATAAGGGGTAGGCATCAGTGAGCAGTTACTGGGGGAGTTCCAAGCTATATTAACATGGCCAGTATTTTTTATTGTACGTAGTGGCAAATTACGGCAGGATAACTGCCGAGAAAACGTAAACACGCTTCTTTGTTTATTGTGTTGGCTTGGAGAAATCACACCATGGCTCTGGAATTTGGACAATCAGTATTTGAACATGCACAACGTTTACAAGAAGAAGGGCGAGATGCTAATCAGATTGCGAAGATTCTTTGTGAAAAGGATCAGCAAGGTCATAACTATGGCATAGGCATTGTGTTAGATGGTGAGGGACGAGCCATGGCTTCATCATCCACGTTACTCGAGTATGCCACAAAAGAAGTTCAGGAAAGTACTATTGGAGACTACAAAAACTCCAATGCGCAGCTGGAAAGTTTAAAAGAAGCTGTTTTAAGTTGGCAGCAAGTTCCTAAGGAATACTGGTCAAAATTCAAGCTTGGCTTGGTATCAGATGCTGGTACTGGTGCGGTAAAAACAGCGGTTGAATTAGGCTTAATGCAAAACTCTGCGTTGAATACGTTAGGTGTTGAAACGCTAGGTTGGCCTGCTTATAAAGCCATTGCTAAGGTTGCTCGCGTACAGTTTGCTGAGTTTGCGCAAGATGGAATTATAGATCAGGAAAACACCTTGCCTATTTATCAGGCCGGTCCAATGAATACGACAGGCATGGTGCGTTCAGCTGATGTTATAAAGCAACGGGCGAAGGTAGCAGCGGATAAAGGGCAGTTTGTGGTATTGGATCGTGCATACTCAGGGTTTGAATTTGCACGAGAGCTAGCGGATAAAGGCTATCAGTCTGTGATGGCACAAAGTTATGATTTACAGATCAGGCCATTTGTAGAGCAGGGTGTGCCTTTCTGCTTGGCAATCAGTCCAACCAAAGCATTTATTACATTTGCACTTAGACCCTGTGGGTTAGTCTTACTCTTTTGCCCTGATGAGCAAGAACAGAAAGGTGCAGTATTAACGTTAAATACGATTATTCGTGCTCGTGGTTCTTCTTTTGAACATCCCATTACGCGTGCGTTTGCTAAGGCAATGATTAATGATGGTGCACGTTTACATGCTGAGCATGAGCAGGCTTTAGCGCGGGTAGCAGAAGCTGAAGCTGTTTGGCAAGAGCTGGTTAAGGGGACTGCTATAGAGTATTTATACTCATCGGACTATGCAGGCTTGTTTAGAAACCCACAGGCCAAAGATGATGCTGCAGTTCATATTTATGAGCAGCACATTTATCCGGTGTTTGCGAGTAACCGTTGTCGACAAAATGTAACCGGTATCCCTGCTGATCGGGCATTAGCAGAACGGCATGTGAAAGCATTTGCTGAGCAGTGCTTTTAGGTTTTCAATATTCTGATAACAGATATTTCTCTTGTGTTCTGTAGTATTTCTGTCAGGTTTAGTCTGATGAAATGCTGCAGGACATACCATGTGTTAACAGGCCCTAACAGGCGTTAGGATTTAGATAGCTTGGTATTGGCGTCGTGCTCAAACGTGTAGTAACACGCCAGGTTATAGGTTTGGCTTTGTGATGTACCAATTAATCTTGGATCGAAAGGTGCCAGGCCATCCATCATCCATTCCTTGTCACACCAGCGATATGAGCAGAGCAGCTTATGGTTATGGCTGGTGAGAATTTTACATGCATAATAATCACGGCTTGGTTCAGTAAACTCATTCAACTGAATCACTTCAATGCGTTTGATAGTAAACTCACCCGCTCTTATCAGATGATGTATAAAGGCTGGCTTTTGTGACTGTTTGATTTTGCTGAGCAAGCGTTGGCTAATAAAGCTGTGTAAGCTAAGGGGTGACTGAAAACGACTCAGTGCCATCAAACACTCTTCTGCCCGCTTTTCAAGGTGAGATGATGACCACTTTGGATCATGCTGATTCAATACGGACTGAAGCACTTCGAAAGGGTAATTCTCGTAGCTTTGTTTATTGGCTGGGCTTAGTTTTTCTTTATGCAGTGCATGCCAGATAAAAACTGGAACGAGTAGAAGTAATACTGCAAGTAATAGGGAGAAATATAAATACATAAGGCTATACACTACTCATACAAAGTGAGTTGCAGTTCCAATTGCTGTGTACTTTTCATATTCATTTTATATCTACTTTATGTGTCATATTTGAGGTTATTGCTTAATCGTTAAAATAATGCACACAAAGTGCTGTATCACTTACAAAATGAACCTACGATCAGCCGTTTATTGTAAAGCAATTGTCATTTCTTCTTATGGATACTCTTCTATGTGGATATATACCTTTTGTGAAGGATATATACCCTTCACGAATGATTTCTAGGTTTTGTTATCTTCACTCCTCACCCCAATCACCTATTAATATAGGCTCATGGGGCTTCGTCACTCGATGGCCGCACCTAAAAACCATTCGTATTGGGTATAACATTAAGAATAGCGTTAACTTCATCAGGTTATGTGCTTTAAATAAGTCTCAATTAAAGGTCTTAACTAGAGATTGTTAACAGCTAGAATAAGCTTCAAATAAACTCTTTTAACTATCTTACATTAAAAACTTGGATTCGTTTGTTGAATAGTAGAAAAAATAGTGAGACTTATGCCAAAAAACACAAGGCTGAATGAGCGGCGGTACTTTTTGCCTTTAAATTAAGGTTGAAAATAACGTTCAGTGGGTTGCACCACTTTATTCAGGGCCTGTTAACACTATTTTAATTTAATGGTTTTAGCTATTAGGGTAATTGCCTTAGCTAAGCTATAGGCTTGAATTTGTTTTTATGGTCTGCGTCATTAATACTGTTTAATGTATTTCACATTCTTAACAAAAGGAACAATCATTAACAGTTCATATGAGTTGTTTTTGCTCATTTCCCAGTAAAATCCATTTTCTTGAAAGATATCTATACCTATAACGAAGGGTATAAGTAACCCATAAAGGGTTTTATACAAATGATTTACTTGGCATAACAATCCACCTCAAGGAACTATGCCTATCATCGTATTTCTAGGACAGAAGTGGCAATGAAAAAATTCTTGATCAGCAGTTTTCTTTGTGTAGCCATGGTTGTATCGAGTGGTTGCTCAACCCAAGGTAATAAACAACAGATTGGTACCGCTGTAGGTGCAGTACTGGGTGCTGTTGTCGGGTCTGCTTTAGGTAAAGGGAACGGTAAGAAAGTTGCCATTGCTGCGGGCGCGGTATTGGGTGGTTATATTGGCAATCAACTGGGCGCTTACTTGGATGACCAAGACCGTATTGCTTTAGAACAAAAGTCAATTTCGGTATTGAATACAGCAAAAGATGGTGAAGATATTCAGTGGCGAAGCCAGCGCACAGGTGCAGAAGCGACGATTTCAACACGGAATACTCGTCAAGAAACACGGAGCGTGAATTACTATCGTGATAAACGTGTTGTGAAAGTGATGAATTTAACTGTTATAGGTAAGCCTTTTCAGGCCAAGCAACGAGCCAATGTACGTAATGCCCCAGAAAAACAGGGTTACCGAGTTACTAGCTTGGCTTCTGGCGAGCAAGTGACGGCTGTGGGTAAAACACCGAGTAACTGGGTTATGATTGCGAAGAAAGGCGTTACCATTGGCTATGTTCATGGATCATTATTAAAGCCTGTTGCTGCTCAAGAAAAACAAACTGTACTCAAAACTGCTAAAACCAGTGAAGCCTCAAGTCAGCAACCAAAAAGTATTAATATTGATGATATTGAGCTGAAAGGGGTGGATGTTGTTGAGGACTCAATGGCGGTCAATACACAGTGCCGTAGTCTTGATGTAAAGGTTAATAACAAAGGAAAATCAGGTAACGAAAGCTTTGATACCTGTAAAGGTGCTGATGGGGCGTGGGAAATTATTTAATAGCACTTAACGCTAAAATTAAAAAACGGACATTTAAATGTCCGTTTTTTAATTTATGTGCTTTTATACCCATAATGAATCATTTTTAGGTGTCAAAATAAAGTGGTAACAAAGCCTAAAAATCATTCGCGAAGAGTATAATATGCCTATATGACTTATTTTTGTGACTTTACTTGGTTTAATAGGTACGTAAGCTTCTCTTTAACTTTGGCATAAAGCTGTGGAGCACTATTAAGCTGACTTGGGCCAAAGGCAATCTGACAACGCTTTATATCCTTATCAAAAAGGGCATTGAAGTAGTCCTGCCAACGTTTCTCTTGCAAGTTAACCCACAATGAACCTTTAACCTCTCCTGACTCAGCTAATGAAAGTCTTAGCTTCATGTGATCAATCTCTTTATAAAGCTCTGGAGACGGTTTGAGTTGTATACTGATATAGCCTTGTCGCTGATTCCAATGGTAGTTAAATTCGGTAAAGTCTCCTTGTGAAACACAGGCATCAGCAATCTTTAAAAGCGATTCTGCTGGCTCAATGGAAATGGGCTGTTCAATCGTACGTACTTGTTGGTTCAAGGTGAAAGCACAGCGAACAGACCACTGGTGTTTTTGATCTGTAATTCGGCAGTTATGCGGTAGGGTAAACTGAAAATCAAGTGAGTGATTTTCTCCAGTATTTAATTTTAGTGAGTCACAGAGTAAGGTTTTTTCAGCCGTTTGGCTTAGCTGTGGCGAAGTGGCTTTACTCGACTGCTCAATAATATGCTCTTGTAAGGACAATTCTATATTGCTAAGGGATAGCTCAAAATTTCCAGGTATTGTCAAGTCATCAGCAGGAGACTGCTCGTCGTATGTGAAGTTAAGCGAACCCGTAATCACCTCGCCTTGATGATAAGTTGGCTGGTTAATTTTTAACTCAACATGGAACGTATCAGCAATAACCATTTGATGACTAGGGGACATATGTTTACTCCTATAAAGGGGGTATGTAAAAAGATATGCATGAGCATTATATCTTACGATACAGGTACTTCTGTCATTTTCGATAATCCCAGTTGATTCAGATCAGTTGCAAACCAATGTTTTAATAGTAAACGCGTATATTGGGTATTTAATTTTTTATCAAGCTCACAGTAGTATAGCCAGCGCATCAGGTTTGTAACGGGATATGGTTGATTGGGTATAACGGGCAGTTCTTGGTCATCTAGCTGCAACTGTCGTTGGTTACTGCGCTGTATATTATGCAGTAAATGCTGACGAGCCATGCTTACTTCTGCTGTATTTGGAAACTGAGACCAGGGCATGTGTGCTGAAAAATAGCTATCAGGAGCAGGTAAACGAAGGGATAAACGACGTTCAGAGTAGCTGTTTATTTTGTTCTGGGGAAAACAAAGATCGCCCATTTGATAATAAAAGTCAGTAGGATGATCACTATGAATATTGATTTTATCTTCATGGGTTATACGTTGCTGAACATAGTCTCCAGCTGAAGCAGATGAGGCTAATGGTCGCATGCCACTAATGCGTTGACCTGCTGGGTTAAAATAATGAAGAGCAGCGATTCCACCAAAGATATGAATTGGGTGTTGCTGTGCAGCTTGCCAGAGCTGCTCACCCAGAACCTCGCGTAACTGCTTGATAGCGAGACTGTCATAACTGGCTAATGTTTGTAGTAAGGAGCTTAGGGTAAGCCGTTCTGCAAAGGCCTCACTTAATGATGGCAAAAATTGAGGCTGGTCATTATTGATTTGAATGGTTCCTAAGTAGTAAATACTTCCTGCAACAGGCCATTCGGCTCCAGAAGAGAGTGGCTGAACTACTTTTTCTGTAATCATGAGATTGAAGGGTAATTGGCGCCAGTCAGAGACTGAACTGTTGGCTACATTTAACTCACTACAGGCGACTAAGGTGGCTATTTCAAAAGCTTGTGTCCATTCGAACCCATACAGTAATTCTTCATCAATACTCACATCATGGTTGGCAAATAACGGACTGTCTTTAAATTTTGCCGCATAAAATGGTGAGGCGGTAAAACGACCCTGTTGTTGTACTCTAAATAAAGTCGATGCCTGGGCTATTCCCGCAATAGGACTATCAGATGAGGATATAACTGGGCAACGAGCTTCTTTAGTATGGGGCAACAGGGTATGTTCTTGGTATTCCTGTTTAATCAGCGTACCTGCAGCATCATGGCAGGGTGTTAAGCGTGATAGTTCAATTGACATAGGCCACAAACCACTTGCACCTAAGACGGGTGTTGTATGTTGAGCAAGTAGCTCATCTTCACCATGAATACGAATAAGGCGACGGGTTTGGTGCGTTGCTATTGGTATCTCAATTGTTAATCCTGTTAACCAGGTATAGGCTTGAAACCGAGCAAGTGTCTTATTTGTATCCGGTTGCGGAATAGCATTATGCTCAGTTTGACTCGCTTCTTCGGTAGGCTGGTTACTGATATGAGATGACATGAAGGGCAAGGGTGGCTGACCTAAAATAATTTTATTACTGATCGCGTAACGGGGAAAAAATATGGCACCAAAATTACCCTGAAAGTGATGTTCTTCTGGCAATAGGTTGGTTGTATTTAACTGGTAAGTCATCTCAAATAAAGGAGAACCCTGCTGCATGTGTGTGGGGTATGCAGCAATTGCCTGCAGTTTAAGTGGTAAGGGGTGAGTAATAGGTTGCTCTTGCCATTGTGGGTTTTCCTGAGAAAGCGTGTCTTGATCTTTTATAACGACAAGTACCCGAAGCTGATCAAAAGGTGTTAGGGTTTCTCGCTGCTGTTGGGTTAAAAATTCGCTGAGTTGCAGCCATGGCTTATCTTGTGTACTGCCAGCTTCACGAGCGTAAATGGCTGTATATTTAAATATTTTTCGATCAAAAGGCTGATGCTCAATTGTGGGAAACGTAGGAGCATGTTCAGCTAAGACCTTGGCAGAAAAGTTAATCAGGCTGGTTGGGTTCAAGCGCCTCAAATTGGTGGCAAGCCACTGCTCACCTGGTGGTAATGAAAATTGTGCGCGAGGGTTTGCTCTGTAGTTGAGATGGCCTTTTTCGATTGGGTTATTGCTAGCCTCGTCAGCTTGACTATTTATGAGTGTTACTTCATCTAGCCAGTATTGAGCAAGGTTGTAATCAATGGCGGAATGGGTTGGCCAATACCATGTTTTAGTAAGAAACTGATGTATAAACTCTGAGAGTTTAAGTCTATTAACGCTTTTTTCTATGGAGCATTTTTCGTGTTTGGCATACCAGGCAGCGAAGATTAGTAACTGTTGCAGGCTACAAAACACTTCATATCTCAGTCTGATTTGATTTTCGAGCCATACTGTTGAGGCTTGAGATGGAAGCTGATTCTGATTAAGCCAAGGCAGAGGTTGTAACTGTTTTCGGTTAACTTGGCTACGTTCCCAAAGGGCAAAAAAATTGTTTTGTTGCGTCAGCGCTGTTTCAAATTGTGTTTTTAGAATGCAGTCAATATGGTGATATAACGGTAAGCGATTGTTATTGTCTTGTGTTTTTGCTGTTGGCTTGCAGGAAAACCATACCTGATTTGTTAGATGTTGGGTTGTGGTAACACTGGTTGTGCCTTGGCGTAGCCGAGCGAGTATATTTAAAAACTGTGCAGCCGTGGCGGTAAATCCAAGTCGTTGTAAAAGTTCTTCGGTTACTGTGTGTTGTAGCTGGGTCAATATTTCTTCATTGAGCGTAAGTGCAAATAGTGGAATTGGCAGAGAAACAAAAATATCCAAGCGGCGGCTAGCGGTAATTTCTTCACCCGCTGCGCCAGATACTGGACTCAGGTCTCCTCCAGCAATACAGTGAATTTTATCCTTAGGGACGCCTTGCTCAACTAATAGCGAAGCGGCCACCTGTACTCTTTGCCAGGCAAGCAGGTCATTTTTTTCACAAGTGCCAATTGTGTCAGTAAAGCCGTGCAAGGTGATATTTGCTTGAGAATATTGCTGCCATAAACGTGCAACAGACTGAAGTTGAGCAACCGGTAACGAGGTTGATTGAGGTTGCTGATAATAAAAAGAAAAACGTAAGCTGCACATCACACCATTGGTGAAAGTACTAATTCCATATTGCTGATATTTTTTGGCAAGCGTAATAAATTGTTGTAAGGCTTGTTGATGTCGGCGGCTGTGAAGCTCAGTGTAATAGTTGAGTGTAAATTCAAGTAGTTCAGTTAAACTATGTGCGTTAGTGGGTATACCAAAACTATGCAGCTGGCGCTGTTTAATTTCGTTTTCCGGATAATTATTAAAATAGCGTATAGGGATGCCTGGAGTAGCATGATTAATCAATTCTTTCATGCACTGAGCAGAAATTTCATTGAGTTTAATCTGGGGAGGCAGTTTTACCAACGTATGTAATTTTTTTTCAGCGAATAGTTGTTGGGGGGATGTTGAAAATAAACTTTCCTCTGCACTGTGTTGTGAAGCGTTATGCGTTATTGCTGATTCACGTTTAAGTATTTGTGATAGCAATGTTTCTACTTCAAAATACTGAATCGTATGCTGCAGATTAATGTTAGTTTTATGGTTAGCGATATGTTTTAGTAACTCTGTGATATTAGGAATTAATTGGGAGAGGGTTTGACAAGGTAGTGAACCATTAACTGCTGCTGTCTGAAAATGATAAATACGTTGGTGATGGTTATGTTGGTGATAGTTATATAGGCCAATCGTATTAGTATGCTGTGGCCAATAAGGAAAGTGTTGAATTAATTGATCGGATAATGATAGTGGTGTTGCGTTGAGTAGGCAAATATCTGCAGTGGGTGTTGTTAATAAAAATGCAGCTTGTACAGTAAAAGAATAGAGGATTTGCTGGGGAGATTTTGTGTAAACAGTAAAGATCAGTAAAGCATTATTGAAAATAAATGATTGTTTATCCTCTACAATAATGGCCGCAAAACCACTTTCAGTTTTACAAACTGGGATATTTTGAAGAAAGGGAGGGGTATCCTCAACACCCTGATGTCGTACTTGTATATATACACTGTCTTCTGTAGTAAAGGACTCGGGTGCAAATGATAAAACCAGTAATTTATTTCGATTAAGCATTAATGTGTCAATTTCAGGTGTAGCTAACTGCTTTTTCCAGTTTAAGTGATTTGCACTGGATGGCTCTTGATGGGGTTGTGACTGGTTTAATTTTAATGGGTGAAGGTTAACGGTGACCCCGGTATCCAACCATTTTTCGGGGAGCTGTTGAATTAAAACAGAGGACAGAGATGTATTGAATAACGAAAACCATTGCCCATACAGGAAAGGAGGAATAAACAATAACTTAATTGGACTGTGTTGGGATAAATGATAGATGGGGTGTCCCAAGCTACCATCGTTGTTAAGATGAAATAGTTGTCCCTGTTCGTTGGTTGTCCATAACGTTAGATAAGGTTCGTCGGTAATTCCATGATGTTCTTGAGAGAGAATAAGCGTATTGGCTAAAGGCTTGATTGAACCTTCAATTAATTCATCATTTAGATACTCTGCTGAGCATAAGTATTGTACTTTTAATGCATGGCAAGTACCCAGTGGGTAGATGGCTTCCATAGTATACGTTTACTCTAAATTGGTTCGTTGCGGGTATCGGCTAATAAAGGAGATGTTTGCTGTAAGTTCAACACAAGTAAGTCTTGTAAACGTTTATTCCTGAAAATGTAAGCGGGCACTTGTTGAGTGTCCTCTGGTATTAGAATTAAATCAAACAGGCCTTTTATGGGTAAATCATCAAAGACCAGTTCAATCCATTCTGGATGGTGATGAACTTTAGGACAACTGGCAAGTTTTGGGGCCGTTGTATGTTGCCAGTGAGGGTCTTTACTGCGCAGTTGATAGCGATCTGAAAAATATTTATTCGTTAGTCCCGTAACTTGTAAGTGGAGGACCAACCTTTGTTCAACAACATTGATATAGGCAACAGGAATTTTATTATCCCGAAACTGATCTAAGATAAGACGATGCTTGCCGAAGCGTGGAATTAATTTTTCATTGAGTCCTTGTTTAACTTCTAAAGGTGTTTTTTCCTGATCGAGTAAAGCTTGTGAAATGGGACCTATGACTCCCTTTACAGCATCAAAGTGGGTGACTTGGGAATAATGTTTAAGTTCACTCAAAGAGGCTCCTTCAGCTGAGAGTTTTTCAAGGTTATTTTCATAAGACAGAATTTTTTCCCAAGGCCATTGTCGGTGACTAAAGCATAATACAATGCCAGACTCATCTGTTTGGCACTCTCCTTTTATACGGTAAGGTATCCACAGTGTGTCTAACCACCGCCCTCTAGCTTCGCGTTGATCTGGGTTTACCGTTTTGATAAATTTTGCAAAGTATTGTTGTCGGTAAAAGTGAACACGTACATCTTTTAGCATTCCTCCTTTAACACTTTGTAATTCCCGCCATAACTTTCCTTGCCAAAAAACATATAACCAACCTTCAGGTAACAGATCTGCATGTGACCGGCTCTGAGCTGCACTGATTAACCCTAAAGGCTTAACGGGTATAATAATGTTATCCCACTCATCTTGTTCTACATTACTTTGTATTGGTAGTACATTTTCAGCTAAAGGTAAGTATAAAGGTGGCTCTTTATACATGGGTATTTTCAGGCCAAAACGGCGGGGATAGTTTGGAATATGGTTAAAAATAATCAAACTGCGGTATTTATCACTGTCTAACGTGCTTTCTTTGGGAGGGAGCTCAATAGAAGGTAAATCACGTTGTTGGTTAGCAAATAAGTGTAAACGTTGAACATTCGAGTGTTTAACTCCTGCAACCTCAATAACAAGTTTATATCGACTTTGATTTGCTTCACCTTCATCTGATGCGGCAATAAATTCGCTGCCACCCGTTAATAATGAGGGATCTGGTGTTTCATCAGAGCGAAAGGTGGCAACCACAGAAAGTGAGCTTTTTCGGGCAATACAAAGATCACCTCGAATTAATATTTGTGTGAGGTTCTTTGCTAGTTGCTCATGATCTTGACAGTGTTTTAAGGGAGGGAAGCGTTGTAAATGTTCTGCGATTTGTGGGTGCTGAGCAAATAAGCGTTCAACAAATAAGCCTATGTCCCGTTCATTTGAAAAATAGCGTGGTTGAAAACCAGGCGTGATAGGAATACCTTTTACAACAATTTCATAGGGGGTATTTTCGAATTCGAACTCAGCTTTCATGTGATAGAGGTAGATTAATTGGCGTATGAGATATACCCATAGTGCTGGGTATATTGATCTTTAAATTATAGCAAACTGCGTTATATATACCTGATACATTACTCGGAATAGAAAAAAATAATTGAGTAATTGTTTTTATACGTTAGTTTTGTAACTGTCTTGTAAGTGAATAGTATTTTTTGTGAATTTCTTTAAATGGTTTTTTAGGAAGCTACTCACAAAGATACAGTCTATAGCACTATTGAAAAATAGACTTATATTACGTGCTACGCAATGGTTACACGTGCCGACATATTCATTTCTTTTCGTATCAACGTAAGTGTTGTCAGTATGATTTTGTGGTGTTGCTCTAAAACACTGACGTGGGTCATTCACTTATTTTATCAACGTGTAATACTCCGCCCTTTTTTTAAATCAGTCCGTAAATTTTTTTCTTGCTAGGGGATACCCATGTTTTGCATGTGTGGTTACCCAAGCATGGCAAACAATGTTGTATCCATAAGGCTCTGATAAGCAGCAGAGCAAGGTTTGGATACAGAGATTTATACCCACAATGTAGGGTATAGCAGTGCATTGCTTGTCTTTTGGAAAGTCCATCAGTCTTTAAGTAGTAGTTATAGCCTGAGGTTAGTTATGTCTTTGCAACATGAAGTAAAAGCGCTCAAGAAGTTTGTGCGTGCCGCTAACTATCTTTCTGTCTCCCAGATTTACCTGAAAGATAACCTGCTCTTAGAACGTCCCCTGCAACACACGGATATCAAACCACGGTTACTAGGTCACTGGGGAACCTGTCCGGGTATTAACTTTTTATATGCGAACGTTAACCGCCTTATTGTTAAGCACCAGCGTGACTTTATGTGTTTGATTGGTCCTGGTCATGGTTTTCCAGCGGTACAAGCAAACCTGTTCATCGAAGGCTCGTTATCTCACTATTATCCTGATGTTATCCCTTACAGCGAAGAGGGTATGAAGGATATCTGTCGTAAGTTCTCCCAAGCTTATGGTTATCCCTCACATGCTAATCCAGAAGCTCCAGGACAAATTCTGGAAGGCGGTGAGTTAGGTTATGCGCTTGCTGTGGCATGGGGTGCGGTACTTGATAACCCTGAGCTTATTGCTGTGTGTTTAGTGGGTGATGGTGAGTCTGAAACAGGACCACTGGCGGCTTCTTGGTATGCTAATCGCTTGGTTTCACCCAAAGAGAGTGGTGCTGTACTGCCAGTGTTGCATATTAACGGTTATAAAATCTCTGGACCTACACGTTTAGGCCGTATGTCCAATGAAGAAATCACTCAGGAGTTCACAGGGCTAGGCTACCACGTTCTGGTTGTGGATGATGAGCGAGAAGAAGACATCTATGAGCAAATGGCAAAAGCAATGGACGAGGCTTATGCCATTATTACTGATATTCAGCAACGTGCACGTAATGGCGAAGATGTTGAGTGTCCTCGTTGGCCATTAATTGCGATGAAAACAGCAAAAGGCTGGACGGGTACCAAAGAAGCTGATGGTAAAAAGCTGGAAGGTAACTGTGATTCTCACCAAGTGATTGTGAATCAGTGTGCTGATAATCCAGAGCATTTACAGCTGCTAAACGAGTGGCTTGCTAGTTATGGTTTCCATGAGCTGTATCGTATTTGCGATGATCAAAGTATTGAATTTGATGATGATATTCGAGGCTTAATTCCTGCGCCTGAACAGACCATGGGCAGACAGAAATTGTCTTATGGTGGTGAAGTTGTTGAGGATTTAGTATTACCTGACTTAACTGCATTGGCTTATGGTAATGATGTACCGCGTGGCGAGCGTGGTTATTCAATGTTAAAAATGGGCGAGTGGTTACGTGAAGCCATTCGTTTGAATGAAGCTCAGTCTAATCTGCGTGTCTTTAGTCCGGATGAGACATATTCAAACCAGCTTCAAGCGGTATTTGAAGTTACTAATCGCAGTTGGCAGTGGCCAATCAAGCCCTGGGATCAAGATATTGCGCGTGAAGGTCGCATTATCGAACTGCTTTCTGAAAACCTGCTATTTGGTATGTTACATGGTTATACCGTAACAGGCCGTTTTGGTATGTTCCCAACGTATGAGTCTTTTGCACAAGTGATTGCTTCAATGGCAGATCAGTACTGCAAATATATTCATGCATCACAAGACGTGCATTTCCGTAAGCCTGTCCCCTCTTGTAATGTTGTACTGTCTTCTTTATTGGAAAGACAGGATCATAATGGTTACTCGCATCAAAACCCTTCATTGTTAGCTTCTATGCTGGAGAAACATCCTAAGATTGTTTCAGCCTATTTGCCTGCTGATGCAAACTCCACTCTGGTTTATACAGAGAAGGCGTTTGTTGATCGTGATAAATTGAATGTTGTCGTTGCCGGTAAAAAAGAGTTGCCTGTTTGGTTAACACTTGAAGAGGCGCGTCAGCAAGCCCAAGATGGCATTATGACCTGGGATTTTGCTTCTGATGAAGATCCTGATGTAGTACTTGCAGGTTGTGGTGACTATGTAACGCAAGAGTGTTTGGCTGCACTGGTGTTAATCAGAGAGAGATTACCACAAGTTAAAGTACGCTTTGTCAGCGTTACTGAGCTGACTTCAGGTGGTTTGGGTTCGTTAAAATATGCTGATAAACCTTATCTATTAGATGAGTTTTTTACTAAGGATAAGGGTGTCGTATTTAACTTCCATGGTTATCCCAACACTATTAAGAAATTGGTCTTTAACTATGCTGGTGTAAAACGCTTTAGAATTAAAGGCTATGAAGAGAATGGCTCAACAACCACACCATTCGATATGGGTGTGAGAAATGGCACATCTCGTTATCATATGGTCATCGATCTAGCCTATAAAGCTTTCCAGCAAGGGGTGATTAGTGAAGATGAGCACGCCACAGTGACTACGGAAATGCTAAGAAGGTTAGTGGAGCACAAAGAGTATATTCTGAAGCACGGTGTTGATCCTGAAGAAATTAATGACTGGCAATGGCAGCGTTAATCATTTTTGTGTTTTAGTAGAAAACAAAAAACCGCCTAATGGCGGTTTTTTTATTGTGTGTCGATATCAAGGGTAGTGATTGGCGGAAACCACTGGGTGGCTGTATGGAGTGAATGCGTGGGCGATTTGTTGATAAAGGTGGTTGGTCCATCTGGGAGAGGTAAGTGGTGGTTTGAGTGCTTGTAATCGAGGATCAGTTGGTGCAATAACCACACTGACTTGCCGCTTTCCTATGCGATGTACCAAGGTGAACAGTTCTTCTATGGCTTGGTCTCCCACAGCTAAACAGCCAATAGATACATCTTTGCCATGAATGAAAATATCACCACCGAGTCGGGTTCGGCCATCCGTTACAGCTTTTTGTTGATCAAATGCATTGGGGTAATTGAGCTTCATGGATAAGTGATAACGGCTATTGGGATTTAAAAACGTTATTTTATACAAGCCCTCTGGAATTTGTTTATCCCCCTGCCTAAGCTTTGGACCTTTAGTGCCACTGTTGGCTAACAAAGGATAGGTCCTGACATAATGCCAGTTATTATCTTGTTTGGCCCAGAGCTCCATTTGCAGTTGGTCTTTGATGGTGAGCAGACTGACTTCTTGAGGGGGGAAATTAAGGCCAGCTGAAGTAAAGTATGGTTTGAGACGCGATTCAGCTTTGTATCCATATCTATAAATGACATCTTCAACAGTGCGTTGCCCAACCATTTTGACATAAAAGGGATACCAAAGGCTCCTTCCGTAACGATAACCCATGGGTAGCAACATGGCTAAAGCTAAAAAAATCGCCAACATGCCTTTTATCATTACACTTACCTTCAAAGAGAGAATTTTTAACTGGCAAATGATCAAAAGAGTGAGTAAGTCACTTCACTTTTGCCGTAGCAGAATTTTTAACCAGTTCTCGTAATAAGTGTAATGTATTTTTGTGATATGTATCACGGTTCAAAAATAAAAAATTGGGTTCTCGTCCAAAACGCAATGGCTTGTGAGCGTGAAAGACCATGACAATAACCCACTCTGGTAACGGCATCATGGCACTGTTGCAGGGAAGCGTTCTTAGGTAATAAATTGACAGCTTGATTCATTGCATCTAACAGAGAACGTTCACTGTCAGTGATTTCATGCATAAGTAAAACATCATCATTAGCGTTAGTAGGATAGTTGAGAATAGGATATCTGCTATTCATGTAGTGTACTGACTTTTGGTGTTTATCAATATACATATACTTCTTCCAAATGACTTTTCGAGTAAGTAGTCATTACTCAGTCTGTTTTAATAAGCGTTATCGCGTTCAGAAAAACAATTAATCAAGGGGAATTACTCAGTTCCTTAGGTGATCATAGAAAAAGGCATTTATCATAAGTATAAGTCAAGTTGTTTATATGGCTTTGGATAGCCAGATTTAACCTTGGTGCTCGTTTCGGGCTTAGGAAGTAAGGCAAATAATCAAATTAAAAGTTCCCTATGTCGGCGTGTTCTTAACTTACTGTTTTTTAGAGTACTTACTAAGACTGGATGTGATTTTTTTTATTATGTTGTGAGCTGTATCCTTAACTATCCATGAAAACGTGAATGCTTGCTTAATAATAAATATGACTGGTTATACCCTTCGCTGTGGGAATATATTATTGGCCTGTTCCAAATTAAAAAGTAGGGTAAATAAAAAGAAGTACGGCTAATCAAATAATTTGATTAGCCGGTTTGGCGCTAGACGGCCAAGAGGCAGGCTTGTAATGCATTGATTATTTCACTAAAACTTAAAGTGTTAACTACGAAATATCGCTTTGGTTTTGTAAAGTTATGTACATGATTGCTGTAGGACTTTGCAGTATGACAGGGTGAAAAATTTGATCCTAACGATTGTTTTGGGGGGGAGTCTATACAGAAAAGCAACCACTGATGCCCTTTGCTGTGGGTGTATATTTAGTGGCTGAGATTCTGGTTGCTCGTGGTTTTATATGAGCATATATCGCTCTAATCCAATTACTTTAAATAACCCTGAAGTTTCAATCGCGAAGGGTAGAGGTAAAGTGAAGTTACTCAAGCGCTTGGTGTTACTGTTCTTAATAGTTATCCTGGTCTTACCGTACTTGTTGTATTGGTATGGTATGTCAGTATGGCAAAGTCGGCCCATGCCTGCTCATGCTATTTTAACGCAAGCTGAGGCTGAGAATGTATGGTCTGCAGTGGGAGGCGTTGGTGCTCCAAACCTTAAAGCCGTTGGACCCTGGCAATTCGTGTTGTATTTTGGATGCTCAATTGCACAGTTAGAAGGCTCTAATCGCAAGTGTGAGCAGAAATATGCGGGTTTTCTTCCCGTTATTTTAATTATTGAGCATTATCAGCAGCAGGAGTTAATAAATCTGCCGGCATGGCAGAAAGCTATTGTTAGCAGTGCTTTAGTTATTTGGGTCACAAATAACTGGACAATAGATCAGGTGCTAGCTTCATTGGTTGAAGTTAAGCCTGAGTATTTGCCAAAGTGAGTGGTTCACATTTGTAAGGGGTGATGGGTTATATTAGTAGTCATGATGTGTAGTGTTTAGGTGTTGTATGAAATTTTGCTGCTCTCTGAGGTTAGGGTTATCTGCATTATTATTAGTCACTTCAGGCTTTCTCTGGTCTGCTGAGGATAAGGGATTATTTTGGCATGTCACAAGTTCAGCAGGGACTGCATACGTGTTAGGTACCATTCACTTTGCTGATCAGTCATTCTATCCATTACGTAAAGAGATCATTGACGCTTTTGAAAAGTCCGATGTATTAATTGGAGAGCTTGATGCTGAAGCATTGGATGGTAAAAAAATAGCTAAGATATTGGCGAAGGAAACACAACTACCAAAAGGTGAGACTTTAAAAGATCATCTTAATGATGAGGTCTATAAAAAATTAAAACAGTACTTTCAGCAAGAGAATGTACCATTTAAATCCGTTGAACAGACCAAGCCTGGTTGGTTAATGATGCAAATAATGACACGGTATATACAAAAGCTGGGGTATAACGCCAAAGATGGACTGGATAGGCATTTTATGCAACGTGCTCAAGGGAAAAAGGAAATTATTGGTTTAGAATCGCTTGTAGAACAATTACGTCTTTTTTTAGAGCTTGATGATGCAGATGCCTTAGTGAATGAGACGTTACGCAGTATCGATACAATGGATAGTGAATTGGCAGCATTAGTGAAGAGCTGGAAAAAAGGGGATGAGCAGCAACTTGAGCTATTATTAATTAAGAAGCCGTTATTAACTGAGCCTAAAGCAAAGCCCTATTTTGACCGTTTTATTTGGCAGCGTAATAAAAAAATGGCAAAAAAAATAAGTCTACTTTTAAAAGAACCAAAACGTTATTTTATTGTGATTGGCAGTGGGCATTTGGTAGGAAACCAAAGTGTCTTAGCAGAGTTGGCTGCATTGGGGATGCAAGTAGAGCGACATTAATACGCTTAAAGCCTTTTTAAAAGGGCAGAGCTATTGCATATAAAAATGGTTTTAAAGATAAATCTAAATGCCACTACCCTGCTTAAAGTATTGACTTACCATCATAAAATTTATGGCTAATTTTCATTGTCCAGCGTTATATCAACAATAAGTTCATTCGCAAGTTTTTCTAGACCGGACTTTATAAGATCAATATTAGCATCTAAAGGTATACGTAAAATTGCAGATGCTTTAAATATTGCATCATTAGACATAGGTGCTGAAGTATGCTCGGTCTCTAAGTTGGTAATATTAATTTTAAAGCCAAGCAGGATTTTGGTGATATCTCGAACAATACCAGGTCGGTCATTACCCAACAAATGCAGTGTGTATACTTTTTCTTGTTCTACCTCAGCTTCTAATGTGGAGTTACTCGTTTGATCAATTATTGCCTGGTGAATAGCAATCTTTTGAGCAGACAATTGATTGAACTGTTCAGTCAGCGAAGAAAGGTATTTATTGGGGACATAAATATGTGCAATACCAGCAAACTGGCCATTAAAGAGTGATAGTTTGCTGTCTAACCAGTTGCCTTCATGGGCTGCTATTACTTGAGAAATGGTTTCAATAATACCTGGTCGATCAGGGGCAAGCAGTGTAATAACCACTTCAGCCATGGTGCTTCTCCCTATAACATGAGTTACTAATCTACTTATACCTTATTCTACCCTAGGTTATGGGTATGCCCTTCACTGTGGGTATATATTTGAGTATTAATTAATCTCAACTTATCTTAGCTTTTCAATTACAGCAACAGTTTTGTTATTATCTTTGGTTATTATTCAGCAAATGACAAAAATTCTTGCGCTAGGTTTGTGTTTTTATAACACTTATGTCGTTGACATTGACGTTTGATGACAGCCGCTTCTGTAACGGGAAGTGTATTGTGAAGCGTAAGATGGTAGGTGATAGTGATTGTTAGCTGTTTACGTAATAGGTGTACGTTATCACCAGAGTTGCCAACTGCATTAATACATAAAAGAGATCAACTGTATGTCCCTAGGTTTGGTTCGTTTAAAGGCAAAAGCTGATCGACGGTTACGCGCCGGTCATATATGGATATTCAGCAATGAAGTGGATACAAAAATAACTCCCTTAGGGCAGTTTCAGCCAGGCGAACAGGTCGTGGTGGAAAATGCAGCAGGAAAACCCTTAGGAATTGCTTATATCAATCCAAACACATTGATTTGTGGGAGACTTATTAGTCGAGATGTGCAATATAAGCTCGATAAGTCACTGTTAGTTCACCGATTGAATGTTGCGATGTCCTTACGAGATCGAATGTTTGACAAGCCTTATTATCGGCTGGCCTTTGGTGACAGTGATAACCTTCCAGGGCTGGTTATTGACCGCTTCGATGATGTGGCTGTTGTTCAAATTGCAACCGCAGGGATGGAAGCTATTAAAGAAGATATTATCGCTGCGTTGCAACAGGTCATAAACCCTAAAGGTATTTTGTTCAAAAATGATTCTCAAGTACGTCAGATTGAAGGTTTAGATGAGTACACTGAAATTGGTGCAGGTGATGTGCCTAATCAGGTTAAGCTGATAGAAAATAATGCTTATTTTATGGCGCCAGTGATTGATGGTCAGAAAACCGGATGGTTTTATGATCACCGGATGAATCGTCAACGTTTGCTTAATTATGTCAAAGATAAGCGGGTACTTGATGTATTCAGCTATGTTGGCGGCTGGGGAATTCAGTCTGCGGTTGCAGGTGCAAGTGAAACCCTGTGTATTGATGCATCAGAGCATGCATTACATTTTGTCAGAGAAAATGCCGCATTGAATAATGTAAATACTCGCGTAAATACTATTAAGGCGGATGCATTTAATGCCTTAAGGGACTTACGAGATGAAGAAGAAAAGTTTGATGTAATTATTATTGATCCTCCCGCATTTATAAAACGTCGCAAAGATCAAGCGGCAGGTGAGCAGGCCTACAGGAGAATTAATGAGCTTGCCATGCGCTTGCTAACTCGGGATGGGATTTTGGTGTCGGCATCATGCTCAATGCACCTTAAGCGGGAAACTTTGTTGGATACACTACGTCAAAGTAGCCGCCATTTAGATCGTCATTTACAGATCTTAGAGCAGGGCCATCAGGGGCCTGACCATCCGATATTGCCTGCTATTCCTGAAACTGACTACCTCAAAGCCTTTATTGCACGTATTGTATACTAAGCAGCTTTGGATTAAGCCCACTGGCAAAGGGTATGCTAGCCAGTGGGTTTATAGGTTTTTGGAGAGATGATTAGTCCTCGTGTTGACTACGCAGTGAAATAATAGGCCAGCCTCGCTGTTCAGCTATTTGGGTTAGTTGTGGGTCAGGGTCAACGGCAACAGGGTGCTCTACTGTTTCGAGCAGGGGTAAATCATTGTGAGAGTCACTGTAGAAAAAACTACCCGCCAGATTATGGCTAGTTTGTTCCAGCCAAGCATTTAAGCGCTTAACTTTTCCAGCTTGAAAACACGGTGTACCAAATGGTTTCCCTGTGTATTCATTGTCGATTTCTTCTGGTGTGGTTGCTATTAAGTGATCAACGCTGAGCCGCTGTGCAATAGGTGTGGTGACAAATGCATTGGTCGCTGTAATAACCACTAAAGTATCACCTTGCTGGCGATGGTAGTTGAGTAGCTCTTGAGCTTTGGTTTGGAACATAGGCTCAATTTTTTGTTGCATAAAGAGTTGGTGCCAGTGGTCTAATGCTTGGCGAGAATGTTTGCCTAATGGTTCAAGCGCAAAATTTAGAAACTCATCAATGTTAAGCGTTCCTTGTACATACTGATCAAAGTAGGCTTCATGGGCGGCTAAAAAGCTGGCATCTGCAATGCCCTGTTCTACCATAAACTCGCCCCAGGCAAGGTCGCTATCGCCATTGATTAAGGTATGGTCAAGATCAAAAAGTGCTAGTGCCACAATATTCACCTACTTTATGGAAAAAAACTTAGCAGGCCATTATAGTCATTTGCTAAAGAAATGTGAGGGAGTCAGTCAATGTTTGATATGACAGAAGGTAATCCTGAGACGCTTGGTGTTATTTTGGCGGGAGGCTTATCTTCTCGAATGAAACAGGACAAAGCGCAACTTGTATTGCCAAATGGGTTGAGTTTATTAGCTCATGCCCAGAAGTTAATGGCGTCTGTGTCTGTCGCAGAGATAGTGATCAGTGGGTTGCAAGGTGTACCGGACCTCTACCCGGAGCGCGGACCTCTAGGCGGAATTTTTGCTGTGACTCAGCATTATCCAGAAATGCGTTTATTAGTTATTCCTGTTGATATGCCGTTGCTTCAACCTAAAGTTTTAAATGCATTGTTAGCTGAAAATAACCCGAATAATTTGCCTGTTGTATTTTCAGGTCAGCCTTTACCTTTATTATTGCCTGTCACTGAACATGTTGTAAGCTATTTAAATGGTGTTGTAGAAGGTAAAAATGCTGCTTCAATTAAATCAATGTTAGCAGAATTAAACTGTATTCAGTTACCAAAGCTGGACGATTACTATTTTTTTAACTGTAATACGCCTGAAGAATTTGATTCGGTTTGTCAGCATTTGAGGTTAATAAAACCCTGTTTACCAACCTTCTACACCAGACATATCGGGTAATTCATGAGCGATGCCTTTATGGCAATCGATACAGGTTTTTTCACCACTGGCGAGTGCAGTTGAATGTTGCTGTGCTGCCCGCTGACTTTGAGCGGTAAAGTCCATATAATCAAAGTTATGGCAGTTTCTACACTCTAACGAATCATTTGCTTTTAACCTGGCCCATTCATGTTCTGCAAGTTCTCTTCGTTTATTTAAAAACTTTTCTCGGGTATTAATGGTGCCAAATAATTTACCCCACACTTCTTTTGAAGCTTGCATTTTTCGTGCAATTTTATCTGTCCAGTCATGTGGTACATGGCAGTCTGAACATTTGGCGCGAACCCCTGAACGATTGCTAAAGTGGATAGTATTTTGTAATTCGTTATAAACATTGTCACGCATTTCATGGCAGCCAATACAAAAAGTCTCTGTATTAGTAAATTCCATAGCAGTATTAAAGCCCCCCCAAAAAATAATGCCTGCAATGAATCCACCTATCGTGAGAAAACCCAGACTAAAATGAATGCTGGGGTGCCATAAGAGCTGCCAATAATGTTTAATTTTATTCCACACAGTGATGCCCTAATTTTTATTTGTTTCAATTACTTCATACATATCTTTAAACTGATTTTTTCCCATAGGAGGTGAGTCAGTTTGTGTGACATGACATTGCAAACAAAAATAGCGTCTTGGTGATATTTCAGCCCTGAAATTACCGTCTCGGTCCATAAAGTGGGTAACGCTCACCATGGGTGCTTGTGATGCTTGTGTTCGTTCTCTACTATGGCATGACATACATTTATTGGTATTTAAATCCACCTGATAATTGCGAATTTTATGCGGAATAACAGGGGGCTGCATGGGGTAATTACGTTCTTGGCGAATATCTGTGTTGACGACATTGGCCATAGAGGGTGGTTCAGCTTCTTCAGTGATAGCCTGATTAGGACGAAGTGTAGTAATGCTTTCCTCAGCAAATACTGCGATGGCAATTAATAGGAGTGCTGGAAAAAGTAGTCTTTTTTTATTCATGATTAATCGCCCTTAGCCTATACTTTGACAACTTTAACAGCACACTTTTTGAAATCCGTTTGTTTGGAAATAGGATCAGTAGCATCCAACGTGACTTTATTAATTAGCTGGCTGGCATCAAACCAAGGTACAAAAACCAAGCCTTTGGGTGGTTTATTTCGTCCTCGTGTTTCTACCCGTGTTTGGATGGCTCCACGGCGTGAAATGACTTTGACAGCATCTCCCCGCCTTAAACTTCGTGATCGTGCATCTTCAGGATGCATGTATATGACAGCATCTGGATATGATAAATAGAGTTCAGGGACACGTTGAGTCATGGAGCCTGAATGCCAGTGCTCCAGAACTCTTCCGGTACAAAGCCATAAGTCATATTCGTTATCAGGGGACTCAGCGGGTGGCTCATAGGGCAGAGCAAAAATGATGGCTCTACCATCAGGTTTTCCGTAAAAATGTACATCTTGTCCAGATTTTACATAAGGGTCAAAACCCTCTCGATAACGCCATTTTGTTTCCTTTCCATCAACGACGGGCCACCTTAAGCCACGAGTCTCGTGATAAGTTTCGAAACTTGCTAAATCATGACCATGACCTCTACCGAAGGTTGCGTACTCTTCAAAAAGCCCTTTTTGCAGATAAAAACCAAACGCTTGAGACTCGTCATTATCATAACCATCGGTTATTTCTTTTAAAGAATATTTATCCACCTGACCATTTTTGAATAATACGTCAAAAAGCGTTTTATTTTTGTAGTCAGGATTTTTTTCTAGGATATCCGCAGGCCAAACTTCATCTGTCGTGAAGTACTTCGAGAACTCAACAACTTGCCATAAATCGGACTTGGCTTCTCCTGGTGCTTTAGTGAGCTGATGCCAAAACTGTGTACGTCGTTCAGCATTGCCATAAGCGCCTTCTTTCTCGATCCACATGGCTGTGGGTAAAATTAAATCAGCAGCTTGAGCGGTTACCGTAGGATAAGCATCAGAGACAACAATAAAGTTGTCAGGGTTACGATAACCAGGATAGCCTTCTTGATTAAGGTTCGCTGCTGCTTGAAGATTATTATTGACCTGTATCCAATAAGCATTAATAACGCTATCTTTCAGCATTCTGTTATGTTGAACAGCATGAAACCCTGGTTTTTCAGGAATAATATTGCTGGGAAGTCGCCATATTTTTTCTGCCATTGCTCGATGCTCTGGATTTTTTACTACCATGTCTGCGGGTAGACGATGACAGAAAGTACCCACCTCACGTGCAGTACCACAGGCTGAAGGTTGTCCTGTTAAGGAAAAGGGGCTGTTACCGGGTGAAGCAATTTTGCCCGTTAATAAGTGAATATTGTAAATAAGATTATTACACCAGACGCCGCGTGTGTGCTGATTAAAACCCATTGTCCAAAATGATGTGACTTTAATTTTAGGATCAGCATATAGTTCGGCGAGTTGATTAAGTTTTTCGACAGATACCCCTGATAACTTGGAAACATAATCTGCTGTATATTTACTGACAAATTTTGCAAATTCATCAATGGTAATGGGTTTTGAACCACCAGGGTCATTCGCAAATTTTGCACTTTTTTCTAAGGGATGTTCAGGCCGAAGTCCGTAGCCAATATCCTGATTACCTAAGCGAAAATTAACATGCTTATTCACAAAGGTATGGTTTATTTTATCGTTACTGATAATGTAATGAGCAATAAAATTAAGAATGGCTAAATCTGTTTGTGGCGAAAAAATTATAGGAATATCCGCCAGTTCATAACAGCGGTGTTCATAGGTTGATAATACAGAAACTTTTACATGGGGATAGCTCAGGCGTCGATCAGTGAGTCGGGTCCAAAGGATGGGGTGCATTTCAGCCATGTTGGATCCCCAAAGGACAAATGCATCGGCATGCTCAATATCATCATAACACCCCATAGGCTCATCTATCCCAAAGGTACGCATAAATCCTGCTACAGCACTTGCCATGCAATGACGGGCATTGGGTTCAATATTATTAGACAGAAAGCCTGCTTTCATGAGCTTGACTGCGGCATATCCTTCCCAGACTGTCCATTGGCCGGAACCAAACATACCCACAGATGTAGGTCCTTTTTTCTTGAGTGACTGTTTGAATTTGTCTGCCATGACGGTAAATGCTTGTTCCCAGGTTACGGGAGTGAATTCACCATTTTTATCGTATTTTCCATTATTCATGCGCAGCAGCGGCTGTGTGAGACGATCTTCGCCGTATAAAATTTTAGAGAGAAAATAGCCTTTAACACAATTTAAGCCACGGTTGACTTCGCTTTTGATATCGCCGTGTGTAGCGACTACACGCCCTTCTTTTGTTGCAACATGGACACTGCACCCTGTACCGCAAAAGCGACATGGTGCTTTATTCCAATTTAAAGCGGTTTTTTCTGCAGAGGTGATAATATTACTGGTCTCTGCACTAATAGGTAGCCCAGCAGCAGTGGCGGCGGCAAAGGCTGCTTGTGCTTTAATGAAGGCTCTTCTCGAAAAACTCATGGGCAACCTCATTGTCAGCTGCGTAATGAAAAACTAATTGGCAGGAAATAACATAAGGTAAATGAGAGAATGTTTTTAGACTGCTCATTAAACTTGAGTAATCAGGAGACTCTAATAACGCAATAATTTTACCTTTTCCATCAGTGCTATAGACTTCGATGCCTGCTTGTGATTGAAGTGCAGGAATAACTTGCTTATTCTTGTCGGGAAGGCAATAAATAATGATGCTGCTAATGTGAGGCAATGAATCAGCGTTGCAAGAAGGCATTAAAATATTCCATTGTTTTAAATTTTGACGGGTATAGTTTTTTATTATTTATTGATCGATCATTATAAAATGAATTCTATCCTGGGGGACCTGGTGGTCCTGTTAATATCTGGCTTATCCATACAATAAAACCAAAACCGCCGACAAAAATGATAGATAATAATGGTGCAAGAACAACGGTTAAAAATAAAAAAAGTAGGAGCTCTTCATGCTTTTGCTTGTTTGTACTGTCAGACATAAGTCGCTCCAATGATTAAAAAATTTTATTTTAATGTGGTAAGCCTTGGGTGTGATAAAAAAATGGCCTGATACTGGTAGTACAGATACGATACAGTTAAGAGTACATGTGAAAATATGAAGCTGCCTTTAGATTTATAGAAATTTTTTAAATAGATCGTTGTGCTTTAAAAAATTAATGACATTACAGGTTTATAAAAATAAATGATACCTCTTAATGGGTATTTACTTGCCAGTGATTTTTGTAACCCAAAACCATAAGAATAGAAACAGGAATAGAAATCATTGAGGATGACTAACTTTTCTGATTCTTTTTGTTTAATTAATAGATTTATTGTTAATCGCCAAGGTTATAGCCCAAAATCAAGATTTTTTAGTGGGGCTAGTTTGATCTGTTAAGGCTAGCGATAGCAATCACAACTGTTTTAAATGTGTTCGCTGGACTATCAAGCGATAAAGCCACTGAGCAAGTTTACTGCTGTGAAACTTACTAGTAGCGATTTTAATTTAGTAACGACTTTAATGGATAGTACAGTGTTGATGTTCCATTAGGCTATGTGTGCTATGGGTAACACGCATAAAAATGATGCGTGAAGTTATTGCTATTTAAGAGGTAGCTTGACGTTGGAGGCGTTTTTAAAATTACGCTGTTTATCAACTTGTCTCAGTATGGTCTGTAACAATTGCTTAAGAAAATGTAACAGCAATGCTGGATAACTATTCTTAAGCTAAACAGTTGTTTTATATGCACGTTAGTTTGTTGTGTTTTGTAATGCATTAGCGTTGTTTAAATATGTGAGGCAACTTTTTGTTATGCTTAGTGAGTAAGCTTTATATGCTTGAGCCTAGAATACTAAAGGTGCAGAAGCCTTTATTAGAATTGCTCTAGGGTAGTGGTTTGTGGAACAATGACTCAGATGATAAAAACACGATATTGCGATGCAGGCTATGGTAGAGAGCCGTCCCGAAAATCAATGTGGCGTAGGCGGTATAGATCCTGATGGTTTCAGGCCAAATGTGGGGATTATCCTCATTAATAATGATGCCCAAGTATTATGGGCCCGACGAAGAGGGCAGGACGCTTGGCAGTTTCCTCAAGGTGGGATTAACCCTGAAGAAGCACCTGAGCAGGCAATGTATCGAGAGCTACATGAAGAAATTGGCTTGCGACCAGAGGATGTAGAAATTATTGGCTGCACGCGAGGTTGGCTACGTTATCGGTTACCCAAACGTCTGGTGCGTTATAATACAATACCCATTTGTGTAGGCCAGAAGCAAAAGTGGTACTTACTCCGGTTGCTTGTTGATGACAGCAAAGTCTCGGTTACACGAGGAGAAAGCCCTGAGTTCGACGCTTGGCGCTGGGTGAGTTACTGGTATCCTCTAGGGCAGGTGATCACATTTAAGCGTGAAGTGTATCGGCGCGCGATGAAAGAGCTGTCATCACGCCTTTGTCGAGTTAACCAGGAGTGAATGATACGGGCCACCTTTTACGAGGTTTAGCTTTGGTAAATATAATATAGATCATAGGTGCCATCTGGGTTTATGGCGCAAATGATGATGACTGGATTTGACACACGATGCTCAACACATTGCGGAGGATTGTTCAGGATGTAAATGCAGCGCATGACTTACAGTCTGCGTTGGCCATTATTGTTGCTGAAGTCCGTAAAGCAATGAATACGGAAGTTTGCTCGGTTTATTTGTTTGATCAAGAGACCAGTGAATATACTTTACGAGCAACCGAAGGACTAAAGAAGTCAGCGATAGGCATTCGACTAGGACGTTCTGAAGGGCTTGTGGGTCAAGTGGGTTTGCGCGAAGAACCTATTAACCTTGATGATGCACCTTTACACCCTAAATACCGTTATCTGGAAGAAACGGGAGAAGCACCCTTCCATGCCTTTTTAGGCGTTCCTATTATTCACCACCGAAAAATTTTAGGCGTACTTGTTGTTCAGCAGCGAGAGCGCAGGTGTTTTGAAGAAAGTGAAGAGTCTTTTTTAGTCACCATGTCTGCACAGTTGGCGGGTGTTATTGCTCATGCTGAAGCGACAGGTGCCATTAAGCAAGATAATTACTCTCAGTTGGGTGAAGTAAAACAGGCCGCACGCTTTAATGGCGTTGCAGGAGCTCCTGGTGTGGCAATTGGTGTTGCTGTTGCAGTGTTACCTCCGGCTTTTTTAAATGGTGTGCCTGATCAAACCTGTGAGGATATTGATGCTGAACTAGCGCATTTTCAGCATGCCCTTGAATCAGTAAGAGACGACTTACGTCGAACATCTTCAAAGCTTGCTGATCATATTCGTCCTGAGGAGCAGGCTCTATTTGATGTTTATTTACGTATGCTTGACGATAATGCGCTGGGCGCTGAGGTCAGTGACCTTATTCGTCAAGGTCAGTGGGCACAAGGCGCTTTGCGACGTGTAATTGATGAACATGTACGCAATTTTGAAATGATGGAAGATCCTTACTTACGGGAGCGTGCCGTTGATGTTAAGGATCTTGGCCGTCGTGTACTTGCTTACCTTCAAGAGCAGCAGACGGTCAATATTCAGTACCCAGACCAGACTATTTTAGTCAGTGAAGAGTTAACACCCGTTATGTTGGGTGAGGTTGCTAAGGAAAAACTTGTTGGACTTGTGTCTGTACAAGGATCTGGTAACTCTCATGTGGCTATTTTAGCTCGGGCCATGGGTATACCAACCGTTATGGGGGCACTCGATTTGCCCTATACTCAGCTAAATGGCAAACAACTTATTGTCGATGGCAACGTTGGGCGGGTTTATCTAAGCCCTTCTGATGAGTTACGTGCTTATTACCAAGAAGTTGTTGATGAAGAAAAGCTGTTTATTGCGGGCTTAGAGTCACTGAAAAATTTGCCTTGTGTATCACTAGATAACTGTCGTATACCTTTGTGGGTTAATACAGGACTTATTACAGATGTGATGCGCTCACTAGATAGAGGTGCTGAGGGTGTTGGACTGTATCGGACAGAAGTGCCGTTTATGATCCGTGAGCGCTTTCCTAGTGAGAACGAACAACAGGAGATTTATCGTAGTCAACTTGAAGCCTTTGCGCCTAACCCCGTCACTATGCGTACGTTAGATATTGGGGGTGATAAATCACTGTCTTACTTCCCGATCAAAGAGGATAACCCTTTCTTAGGGTGGCGTGGAATCAGAGTCACACTGGATCACCCTGAAATTTTCTTGGTGCAGATCCGGGCAATGCTTAAGGCAAGTGCGGGGTTAAATAATTTACGCATTATGTTGCCGATGATATCCAGTGTGTCTGAAGTTGATGATGCGTTACACCTGATTCATCGGGCTTACGGGGAAGTTGTGACTGAGGGCTGTAATGTTGCACTACCGCCAATTGGTGTGATGATCGAAGTGCCTGCTGCGGTATACCAGGTGTCGGAGTTAGCAAGGCGAGTTGATTTTGTCTCTATTGGTAGTAATGACCTCACTCAGTACTTATTAGCGGTTGATCGCAATAACCCTCGTGTTGCAGAGCTTTATCATTCTTTTCACCCAGCAGTTTTGACAGCATTACAAGCAGTGGTAAGAGATACGCATCGTGTTGGCAAGCCCGTGAGTATTTGTGGTGAAATGGCGGGAGACCCTGTTGCGTCATTGCTCTTAGTTGCTATGGGGTTCGACGTGTTGTCAATGAATGCAACTAATTTACCCAAAGTTAAGTGGTTGTTGAGGCAAATCTCTGTAAGCTGGGCAAAAGAGCTTTTACAGTCTGTATTGAAAATGGATAACCCTCACTTGATTAGCAGTACCATAGAGCTGGCTTTACGTAAAAAAGGCTTAGGAAAAATAATTACGCCCAGTAAAGCTCAGTAAACAGTAAAGCTTGGCAAAATACAGTGAAATATATGAGTGCCAATGCTTCATTCCTTTCATCTTACCTCTAAAAAAACATGTTACTACTAGGCTTTTATCTTACGTTAGGTGCTCTAGCAGGATTACTTGCAGGATTGTTTGGTATTGGCGGTGGCTTAATTATTGTACCGGTTCTTTTATACAGTTTTACTCTTCAGCAAATTTCACCAGCTGTAGTAACTCACCTAGCCATTGGTACATCGTTAGCTTCTATAGCTGTTACTGCATCAAGCTCCATGATTGCCCATTTAAGCCATAGTTTACTGCCTTGGCGAAAGTTTATGGGACTAGTATTTGGGGTCATTGTCGGAAGTGCTTTGGGAGGATGGCTTGCTACATTTATTGGCGGAGTATGGCTAATAAAGGGCTTTGGTGCTTTTGCCATGGTTATGGCTGCTCAAATGGTGTTAAGCAAAAAAAAAGTCTCTGACAATATTACAGGTCAGTTGCCGGATTTATCACGACAGATTACTTATGGTGGAGTAATCGGCTCAATTTCTGCGGTCTTTGGAATTGGCGGGGGTACTCTGACTGTTCCTGCACTTCGTTGGCATAATGTATCTATGCAGCATGCTGTTGCCATTGCTGCAACGTGCAGCTTCCCTCTGGCGACCGTTGGAGCGTTAAGTTATGGTTGGCATGGGTGGGGGCACGAAGGACTCCCTGACTGGTCAACAGGTTATGTCTATTGGCCTGCTCTATTAGGTATCAATGCAACAAGTATTTGGTTTGCAAAAATCGGTGCTAAGTTTGCGCATCAATTACCAGAAGATAAACTGCAGTTGGCATTTGCGGCTGTATTGTTTTTAGTGGGTATAGATTTTTTACTGTTCACATAATAGCCATCGCTGCGGGCTGCTAAGCACGTTATAATGCCTGGATGACTCACTATTCTTCATGACGAGGAGAAGGATTACACTGTGTATGTACATGATATAGACCCTATTGCACTCCAGTTAGGCCCATTAAAAGTGTACTGGTATGGTTTGATGTATTTGGTTGGTTTTGCGGCGGGCTGGGTATTGATGTCGTATCGAGCCAAACGTTCAAATGGACTTTGGCAAGTAGAACATGTTTCAGATTTACTGTTTTATATTGCGCTTGGGGTCATTTTGGGTGGTCGAATTGGCTCTATGCTGTTTTATCACTTTGATGCTTGGTTGGAGAACCCATTACAGCTATTTAAAGTATGGGATGGCGGAATGTCATTTCATGGCGGGTTACTCGGTGTACTCATTGCGATGTATTTCTATGGGAAAAAAATCAATAAATCATTTTTCCAGATGACAGACTTTATTGCACCTATGGTACCTCTGGGTCTAGCTGCAGGAAGAGTGGGTAACTTTATTAATGGTGAACTTTATGGACGAGTGACGGATGTCCCCTGGGCAATGGTTTTCCCACAAGGCGGTGAACTAGCTCGTCATCCTTCCATGTTATATGAAGGTGTCTTAGAAGGCATTCTGCTGTTTATTGTATTATGGTGGTATTCCGCTAAACCAAGGCCTCGAATGGCTGTGTCTGGCCTCTTCTTATTGGGTTATGGTCTTGCTCGTTTTACGGTGGAGTTTTTCCGTGAACCTGATAGTCATTTAGGCTTTATCGCATTTGATTGGCTGACTATGGGGCAGTTGCTCACATTGCCAATGATTATTTTGGGTATTGCCTTTATGGTTTATGCTTATCGCTGTCGGGCATTGGTAGATGGTATGAATACCGATGATCGAACATATATGCGACATCATGCACCCGTAGCGAGTGAACAGGTGAAATAAAGATGAAACAATATTTAGCACTTATGCAGCATGTGTATGATCATGGTGTTTTCAGGAATGACCGGACGGGTACAGGCGCTTATAGTGTCTTTGGTTACCAGATGCGCTTTGACTTGCAACAAGGCTTTCCTCTGGTAACAACCAAAAAGTGCCATTTACGCTCAATTATTCATGAGCTGTTATGGTTTTTAAAAGGTGATACTAATATCGGTTATTTACAGGAAAATGGTGTTTCCATTTGGAATGAATGGGCAACTGATGAGGGTGAGCTAGGTCCCGTCTACGGTAAACAGTGGCGCTCCTGGGAAGGCGCTAATGGTGAGGTAGTAGATCAGCTTAGCCAGCTTATCTATGATATAAAAACGAATCCCAACTCCCGTCGACTTGTCGTGAGTGCATGGAATCCTACGGTGTTACCTGATACGTCTATCTCGCCAAAAGAAAATGCTGTTATTGGCAAGCAAGCATTGCCTCCTTGTCATTGTTTGTTTCAGTTTTATGTTGCTGATGGAAAGTTGTCGTGTCAGCTTTATCAGCGCAGTGCGGATATATTTCTTGGGGTACCTTTTAATATTGCCTCTTATGCTCTCTTAACGATGATGATTGCACAGGTGTGTGATTTGCAGTTGGGTGAGTTTGTCCATACACTAGGTGATGCACACTTATACGCTAATCACTTAGAACAAGCTAAAACCCAGTTGGAACGTAATCCTTTGCCACTACCGACAATGCGAATCAATCCAGAGGTTAAAGACTTATTTGCATTTACCTTTGATGACTTTACGTTAGAGAATTATCAATTTCATCCGCATATTAAGGCGCCAATTGCGGTGTAACTAAACGCTTAATGGCATTATATGTCTTGTGAAAAAGGTGTTTTCTCAATGAGAAAGCACCTTTTTTTATGGTTACATTAATCTTTGACTTTTTCAGTTTTCCGCGATTATTTTTCATATTGAACTCAGTGTAGCTTATACCCTTCGCTCTTCACCTCAGTCACTTATTAATATAACCGCCCAGCAGCGTTGTTATATCAATTAAAGTGGCTACCGCAAGTTTCACAGCAGTAAACTTGCCCAGGGGCTTCATCGCTTGACGGCCGCACCCTTGTGCCCTTGGGGTATAAAAATACCTCGCTGTGGGTATAGTTATCAACTTTTTTTTAGAAAGCATTTTTTTGTTGAACTTATTCACATAGTAGATCAATACTAATTATGCCAACTGTCGTCTTAATGTAGCATTCTTGGGATTAATAGTCGCGTTTCATTAAACTTTTCATGTTGTTAGTTTATATCCTTCACTGTAGGTATATTATCGCTACTCCTGAAATTTTATGAATTCCCTTTTGAGATAAACTGCTGTCCAAGCATAAAGTTTATGATGTTGTTTAAAAGTATACCTATGATCATGGATGTTAGTAGGTATAGGTTGCTATTTACTAAAGGAACATAAGACTGATGTTAACAAAATCTTGGAAATTAATGCGTAGTTTGCTTGCTGTTACCAGTATTATTTTAATTATCTTGCCTCATAATGTAACAGCACAAGATGCGAGTGAGGAAGTGGGATTGTTTTTTAATCAGGCAACGTACCAATGCATGCTGAGTCAGCAGGTAATAAAGGATTATATGCTGTTGGGTGTTGAAGTTGATGTCGCTGAAACATCAGTTGAAATGAAAGAAAGTATCAAGGCTTTTGATAACATGCTTAAGGATTTTAAGCGTAAAGAATTATCTGAAACCTTAAAAAGTGCTATAGAAAAACTAGAACAAGACTGGAAAAAGACAAAGCCATTATTAACTAAAAGAGCAACTAAATATGGAGGTGAACAGTTGCTGTCAAGAAATGTTGATTTATATAAAAGTTGTAGTCAGTTTGTTGAAACTGTAGCGCAGGGTATCTCCTCACGTTATAAAAACATGATGATGGCAACAGCTAAGCAAAGAATTTTAGCGCAACAGATGGTTTTGTATTACACAGCTTATGCCTGGGGGTTTAGAGAGCCGCAAATAGAGGAAGCGCTGTCCAAATTTAATAAAGAGTTTAATGTGGGTGTGATATTGCTTAGTAAGAATAATACTAATGTTGCAGATATAAATAATGCCATTAAAAAAATCAAGTCACACTGGATATATGCCAAAAAGGGTATGAGTAAATACCACGAAAAAAAGTTTGTACCTCACTTGGTTGCAGCCTCAATGGGGTCAATAGTTAGAGAATTAAATAAAGTGGTAAGCTTATATCAGGATCTCATTGATAGAAGCGTTTAACTACTGAGTTTTTTACAAGAGCAGTAATGGCATATTTTTAAGCCCCAATTGCTGAATTTAATGAGTGGTTGGGGTGTATAAAAATAGCTAACTGCTAGCTTGTCATATTAAATAAATAGAGCTGTCTATACTATCGCTAATAATATGAAACATCTGACAGCTAATGCTAATGGTTTATCTACCAAGAGGATTTAATCCTCATCAAAGTAAACAGCGGTATAAGCATCTTCCATGTTAATTTTATTAAGGTACTTCATCCATGTTTTTTCCACAAAGGTTGAAGGTGCTGCTTCTCCGCGAACGACCCTTACAAAGTTAGCTTCTTCATCTGACTGAGGTTCTCGAGACCCCTCACTGAGTGCTTTTAAGGCATCGCCTATAGATGTCAGTGTATTGGATTCTCTAATTGAGAAAAAACCAGACCGTTGAAATCCATAAGGGAAATGAACATCATCAAAGAAGCGCTTGACGGTGTTGAAGCTCTGACTGAGTGTAGCAGTACTCATTGGCCATATCCTATCGAATGTGACTAACCTATAGCATTTCTACAGTGAGTAAACCACCAGTATTTCTGAGTTGGTTCAAGGTAATCAATATGCCAAAACTCAACCAATGTCAATTACAAAATAAACTAATTTTAGGTAGCCGGTAGAGGCTAGTTTTTAGGTACTTATAATCGTTCATTTCAGTGTTAAGTAAACACTAATAAGAAACGCTCATTTTAGTAACTAGTACGTCGCGGTTGCTAGACGATATGTCATTTAGCCGTTTAAGAGTTATACTGCTTAGCTTTTCTGCGACGTATAGTTAGGGAGAGAAAAGTGTAATCAACTTTGTAACAGGATGTTCTCTTATCGTTAGTCGATACAAGTCAGGATAAGTTGATTAGGGGTTAAAGTCGTCAGTCTCTCCCATTAAAAAGGCGATACATTTTTGTGTGTAGTTTTCATGCTTTTCTGCGGGAACCTTATCTTCTTTTGCCCATTCCTTACAGGTTTCTGCCGCTTCTTGGCGGATTTCTGCATCTGTGGCATTTTGATTTGAGCGCGCTTCAGCCAAGGCAGCACTGTTCATGCAAAAAGAGATAATAATGCTTACTGCTGTTGTGAGTAATAACTTCATTAATGCAGATCCTTTGTATAAAGTATGATCAATATGAAAGGTACTGTATTATTCAAATTAATGAGTACTTTTCAGTTCGTAATTTCCGTATATTTTAAAATATAGTGATAATTGTTTTGTTTTCTAAGTAAATTGTTATAACAGGGAAATGTGTGTCTGAAGGTGCGTAGCTAAAAAACAGGATCTTAAAACTGTTTATTTTAACTTTAGTGCTTTACTTCAAAAAGTATAAGTAATCATTGAAAGTGCTCCTATTTTGCCCAATGTATAGCGCTAGAATCTAAGCGGCTTGATGTAGTAGTTTGAGCATGATAGCTAGTTTAATCGTTAAATTTTATAAAACCCTTATTGAAGGAAAAGTTAAAATTATTGTAGAGATAATGATCTGACATTCGCAGCTTTGTATTGTTGCAAGAGAGGTACAATAATTTTTTATTTAGTGAATAATTTAGCAGTTTAATGCGTACTTGCCTTCTGGAACAGAAAGGATAACTTACTTTATGCTTTGTGCTCTAATCATTGGCTTTGCTTGTTAAAATCTTAGTACAGCTTAGTTTTGCGTAGTCAATGTGATTTTCCACTATTTCCTGAAAGATACTTCTGTAATGTTGAAAGTGAGCTCCCATATTATCTTTGTGATGTTGGAAAGCGGCTTTCCTGTTTCTTCATCACTAAGATAAGCTGCCCATCACTCACTATGTCATGTTAAGGTTGTATACCCTTTGTTATGGGTATATGTCATTCGCTTTGAGGTTATCCTCTGAAGCGTATTAGCAGATATAAGGTATACCTTCAGTAATATCCACACACTTTTTGAGGTTGCATGTTTGATTTGTATTATCGTCAGCAAGGGATACAAGGAAACCCTCCAGTAGTTTTACTGCATGGGTTATTTGGATCGCTAGAAAACTTAGGTGCTGTTGCTAAAGTGCTTGCTGAGGACTTTTCTGTTTATTCCATTGACTTGCGTAACCATGGACGCTCACCACATCATGAAATGATGAACTATGAGTTAATGGCAAATGATGTCATTCGTTTTATGGACTCACTTAACTTGACTGAAGCCGTGCTTTTGGGGCACTCAATGGGTGGAAAGGTTGCTATGGAAGTTGCTTTGCGGGCACCTGATCGTGTTTCAGGGTTAATCGTCGCAGATATTGCACCAATTCGTTACCCTCCTCATCATCATCAGGTTTTTGCTGGGCTTCAAGGGCTAGCATTGTCTGCTATTACCTCTCGAGTACAAGCGGATAAAGAATTAGCGGCCTATATAAATGAAGCTTCCGTGCGCAGTTTTTTGCTAAAAAACTTAGTGAAAACCTCGGCTTCTGGCTTTCAGTGGCGCATGAACCTTTCTGCCATTGCTAAGCACTATGAACATATCATGGCAGGGCAGAGTAGCGAGTCATCTTATGATAAACCCGTGTTGTTTATTAAAGGTGGTTCCTCTGATTATATTTTGCCGCGTCATCAGGATGCTATTTTGTCTCTGTTCCCGGCAGCAGGTGTAAAAATAATACAAAATGCAGGTCACTGGCTGCATGCTGAAAAACCCGCTCTCTTTAACAGGATTGTGAGTCAGTTTTTGAGATCAATTCTTATTGCGCAATGAGGTGCTAAGCATTTGTTCCTGCCCTCTGAAAAAAGCTTTCGTGAAGTATATTGCTCGTATTCTATGCTAAAGAGTGAAAATAGCATTAAGTGATGTTAGCGCATGGTGGGTAAGTGGGTTTCGTTATTTGTCGTGTTATTTGTGGGCCCAGCATGGAGTGGGAGTGGACAGCTGGTGGTTGCGGCTACAGAGTGGGCTCCTTACTCAGGTACAGAGTTACTCAATAAAGGCTTTTCCCCCGAGCTGTTTTCTGTAGCTATGTCAAGAAAGAGCTATGAAGTAGATGTCGTTATACTCCCTTGGTCAAGAGCATTGAAAGGTACTTATGATGGTACATTTGATGCGTTACTTGATGTTTGGTATAGCGACGAGCGGGCAAGAAAGATGGTCTTTTCTAAGCCATATATGACAAACCGTATTAAGTTTATCAAGCGTGTGGACAGCAATATTGTGAGTACGGACTTTGCGGACTTGAGGCATTATGAGATAGGTGTTGTTCGTGATTATGCTTATGAACCCCAATTTGATATGAGTCCAGTACTTAAGAAGTCTCCAGAAAGAACGTTCTTAGTGAATTTATACAAGCTGGTTAAACATCGAATAGATTTAACCCTAGAAGATGAGTTTGTAGCTCGTTTTGAAATTGCACACAAAGCACCAGAACTTCAAAGCTTGGTGTCATTTTTACCTGATCCTTTATCAGAGAATAATCTCTATGTCGGATTCAGTAAAAATAATGAGCATGTGAAAACCGTGGTTACTGATTTTGATGATAGCCTAAGATCGCTTATTCTTGATGGAACGTATGAACGCCTTAAAGCGAAGCATGGCATTTTATGGCGCTGGGATTATCAACCCTAGTAGTGTGTTAACAGGCCCTTAGTAAATTACTTTTCAATTAAGCTTCAGTGAAGGTTTTGACTGTTTATAGGGTAAAAGTCTTTTTGCCCCATACTCTCACTGTCATGGCTGCGTAGCCCTATCATTTCATCATAAGCTGAGTAGTGAGCGTGTTCTGTGTCACATACAGCTAGACCATCGAACGCATCTCTTACGCTGGCTAAGCTTGGGAAAACTCGTGGTTTATTATCTTTGTCATTTAAAACCAAGAATTTTCGATCATGAATTTGAACTTCAGCCATGTAGATATCACCTTCAAAAGACAAGATTAATAATCGGTGAATAGGCAGGTGATGATTGCGAATACGTTTCAGATTCATGGCGTGCCCCCATAGGGTGCCTGCTAAGGGAATACATGTTAACTGTAGTCAAGAAACCTGCGCTCAACCAACTATAAAGTACTAGTTGAGTATGAATAGTTTTAGGTTGAGTTGTCGCAGTGAATGAAGATAGCTTAAGGGCTATACGGCACCAGTATTAAAGCTGTTAAAGGTTGCAGCTGTCAGATAGGAAGAAAAGTTGTTGTTGCCACTCCCCTAACCAGAAAGTTGATTGTGCGATCATTTTTACTGGAAACAATCTGAGCCATCATATCTTGCAGCATGATCATTTTGCCAAAAAGTCGCTCAAAACTTAGGTTGACCGCATCCTGTTGTAATGAGTTAGTAATCAAGTAAGGTTTTCCTGAGGGGGTTTTACGAGACTGTAAACGCCAAGCCAGAATTTCCAGGTTACGTGCACTGTTATAAAGTTTTTGTTGGTTTAGTTCATCAAGAATGAAAAACTCATCATGATAGTCATAGCTTTGTCGAATCATGTCAGTTAAACCTGCCATCACCGCCATGACACGATCACCATTAAAAGAGTCATCAAACGCGAGAAGGATCGCATCAGTACTGGCTTTTCGTTTTAGCTCAGGTAAACGTATAGGTCCATAATGATCAAATAGAAGGGTTTGACGTTGTTTAATCGTTGCTCCAGACTTATACAACTCACGTGGATTGCGCTTATAAAGCTTTTCCATCAATGTTGCTAGGTGTTTTCGCATTTCAGCGCGTACTGTGTCTGCAACAAAGTCAGTATCCGATTTAGCGAGGTTTTCGACGCGAAAAGGTTGGCTTCCACAACCAGCAATTAGTGTCATACAACAGAAAATGTATAAGCATTTTTTACAACGCTGAAACACAGTGTTCACCCATTTAAAAAAACAGATTGCAAACAATTATAGTTAAAGAAGAAATACTTGCTGTAGATATAAGTAGACACCACTTGTGCTCAGAAGTGCCTGGAAGCAGTTTTGTAGCCTACATTTTGGGTATTTATATACATTGTAAGTATCAATTCTCCATATTTTAATTTTGTTTCAACGGCATTCGTATATTATGAAACTATGTTTTACAGGCTTATGGCTCTCGGTTTTTAGATAATATAAAAAGAAAGTTATTTTTCTTTTGTGTATGGTATTAATTTTATAAACAAGACCTGAGTAAATGTTTTTATGCGAAGCGCTTTAGATTCTTTTGTGTTTGTCCTGCTGTTACTCCTCGTCAATGGCTGTAGTGTCATGACAGAAAGCGAGTGTCGACTAGCTAACTGGCATACTGTAGGTTTTGAAGATGGCTCTCAAGGTCATTTAAGTTCAAGAGTGGGTATATATCGTAAAGATTGTTCTGACTACTCAGTTGTTCCTGATTTCAAAGCATATCAAGCAGGTTATCAACGAGGTCTTCAGCGTTACTGTACTGCATCCCGAGGTTATGCGGAAGGTGAACAAGGAAAACATTATCAAGGCGTTTGCCCCAGTGCATTAGAAGCGCGGTTTTTATCAGGCTATCAACGGGGGCATGAAGTATATCAAGCCAGGCAGCACTGGCAGTCAATAACGCAAAAAATTTCAACCTTAGAGCAGGACTTACGCTCTTTAAGAACTGAGCTTTCTACTAAAGAACGAGAACTTATTGAGCAGGGTGATCATATCGACAAGCGGTCAGCGCTTATGAATTCGATTAACCACATACGAGCCAAAGAGTTTCAGCTGCAAAATGAGCTGTATCAATTGCAGAGTGATGAACGTTGGGCGAGGGAGGAATATGACGTTATTCGCCTTCGAAACACGAGATAAGTGTTCCTGTGGTTATTTTGTTATAGTATTTAAAACATCTGTCTGGATTGTTTCATACCTTTACTGGGGTATCATAGTTAATTGCAGAGAGTAACAAATTAAGTTTACCTAAACGCGGTTTGTCATTGACTTATCCCATAGATATAGCCTGAGTGGGTGAACTTTTGTAACGTTTGTAATGTTTTATTTGGCTAAATATGCATAAAAACAAAAAAATACTCGTTGTTGATGACGATACCGAAATTAGAACGTTATTACGAGAATACCTTGAGCGTTCAGGGTTTTCTGTGTTGGAAGCAGCTGATGGCGTATCACTGTTCGAGCAGTTTCCCGCTGAAGATATCGATATTGTTCTGTTAGATGTTATGTTACCTGGTGATGATGGTTTTACGCTGTGTCAGAAGATTCGCAAGGAGTCACTGGTGCCGATAATTATGTTAACGGCAAGTTCTGATGATGCGGATCGGATTGTTGGCTTGGAAATGGGGGCTGATGATTACATGGCCAAGCCATTTAACCCAAGAGAACTCTTAGCGCGAATCAAGGCTATCTTACGCAGGGTTGAGACCCATCAACAGCCCGTTGAGGTAAGGCCTGCTGCTAACCCTCGTTATTACAAGTTTGCAGGGTGGACTTTGGATACTACCAGCAGACAGTTAGTGCGAGAAGGTGAACAGCAGTACCCTTTGACAGGGGCAGACTTTGCTTTGCTGATGCTGTTTCTAGAGCACCCTCAACGTATTCTTAAGCGTGATGAAATCTCTGACCTGACCCGAGGTAGAGAGTCTAGTCCTTTTGATCGATCAATCGATGTTCATGTCAGTCGGCTTAGACATCGGCTTGGTGACGATGGTAAAAATCCTCAAATAATCAAAACCGTTCGTGGGGCAGGTTATGTACTTGCAGTAGAAGTCAGTGTTGCGGATGAGTTGGATTAGACGTTTTTGGCCAAAATCGTTAGTTGGGCGTTTAGCCAGTGTGCTTGTGCTGGCCATTGCGGCAGTGCAACTTATTAGTAGCGTCATTTGGATGACTCAGGCTCGCTTTGCTGAAGAGCAGGAGGTCAGCCGAATGGCTGAGCATATGGCATTGAGCATGGCGTCGACAGTAAAGTTTTTTAATTCTCTTCCAGTCAAATACCGGCATATCGTTCTTGATCAGTTGCGTAATATGGGAGGAAGCCGTTTTTTTGTAAGTATTAATAAAGAACTCATTTTAATTAATGATTATCCAGAAAAACGGATACACCATATTGTGATTAGTGAGTTCAATAAAGTGCTCAGAAAAGAGCTAGGTAAAAATCAGCGCATAATCGTTAAATTTTCTGATCCAGATACCCTTCACGTGTTTAATAATGATGTTTTACTGACAGATTTACCACCCCGCTGGACACACCATAGCTTGCTTATGAAACCTTTATCGCCGCCTATTCTGGTGACGCAAATTCAGGTCGCAGAAAATGAATGGCTATATGTGGCTGCTTTAATACCTCATCCTTCATTTATCTCTGAGCGAGAATTTTTGTCCACTGAGCGTTTGATTTTTTTAGGCTTGATGCTTGTTGTTTTGCTTCTGGTGTCGTTTTGGGTCGTGACTTGGCTGGCTAAACCTTTAGAGAGACTGTCGAAAGCTGCAGAAGAGCTTGGTCGAGATCTTGAACAGCCACCTTTACCTGAAGAGGGTAGTCAGGAAATGGTGAAGGCGGCAAAAGCTTTTAATGCAATGCAGTATCGTTTACAGCGATATATTGATGATCGAGCTAGATTATTTGCAACTATTTCTCATGATTTAAAAACACCTATAACGCGAATGCGCTTGCGAGCAGAAATGTTAGCGGATGATATGCAGCGCGAACGATTTTGTCAGGATTTAGCTGATTTAGACCTGATGGTAAAGGGCGCTTTACAGTGTGTGAAAGACACTGATATCCATGAAAACCAGGTACCTATTGACATTATGGCGATGTTAAGGCGCTTAAAAGATGATGCCTCGATGGCAGGCCATGAGGTTAGTTTGATCGGTAATAACTGTAAGATGTTTATCGGTAAACCTTTAGCGATTAAACGAGCGCTGACCAATTTATTGGATAATGCTATCGCCTATGGGAAACGAGCCGAAGTGTCAATTATTGATTCTCCACAAAAATTAGTCATCACTATCCGTGACTTCGGGCCAGGATTACAACTAGGCGATTTAGAAAAGGTGTTTGAGCCTTATTATCGTAGTCAGGGAAATGTCTCTAAGTCTGGCATTAGAGGGTTGGGCCTAGGCATTGTTCGCAGTATTGCACGTGCGCATGGTGGGGAAATTATTTTAAAAAATCACCCTGAAGGTGGGTTAATTGCTGAACTAACGCTACCTCGACAATAAAAGTCCATATTTTTTTAGGTTATGCTCACTTCCCCTCTTAATTAACGTTTTATAGCCTAGAAATATATAAAAGAAAATTAACTGAGATGTAAGCTATGACTTATTGGCTAAAGTCCACCACAGTTTCATTATTAATGTTATTTGCTCAAAAGATTTGGGCAACAACAGAAGTTGAAATTTTGCACTGGTGGACTTCAGCAGGAGAGGTACGTGCTGTCAACGAACTTAAGGCTGCTATGGCTAGTGTTGGCTATCAGTGGATAGATTCAAGCGTGAGAGGAGGTGGTGGGGAGACAGCAATGACCGTTTTAAAGTCTCGGGTGTTAGCGGCTAACCCACCACTTGCAGCACAAATAAAAGGGAAAGAAATTCAAGAATGGGCCAGACTAGGTTTTTTATCTAATTTATCCTCTGTAAGCCAGGAACAAAATTGGTCATCGCGTCTGCCTGCGTTTGTCACTGAAATAATGCAGCATAATGGCAAGTTTGTAGCAGTCCCTTTTAATATTCACAAAGTCAATTGGATTTGGCTAAATAAGGATGTGTTCCGAAAATATAATCTTCCTGTGCCTACCTCTTGGACCATGCTGAATGAGGTTGCTACCAAGCTGCAGGCTAAAGGCATTACACCCATTGCGTTGAGTAATCAGGCGTGGCAGCAGGCTATTATTTTTGAAATAGTTGCGCTGGGTATTGGGGGTAATGAGTTTTACCGTAAAGCATTTGTAGAAAATGATATTGATACACTTGAAAGCCAGAAAATGATTCAAGTTTTAAAACAGTTCAAGCGCTTGAGTGTTTATTATGATGATGAGGCGCAAGGCAGGGATTGGGATGCTGCCACTGAGATGGTGATTGAAGGCCGTGCAGCAATGCAAATAATGGGGGATTGGACAAAAGGTGAATTTTTGGCTGCAGGAAAAGTAGCAGGGGTGGATTTTGCGTGTATTCCAGCACCAGGTACACAAGATAGCTTTATCTATAATATCGATAGCTTTGTGATGTTTGATGTTCAAAATGCAGAAAAGCAAAAGGCGCAAATAGAGTTAGCAAAAATCATTATGACGCCTGACTTTCAGAAAGCGTTTAATTTGCGTAAAGGCTCTATTCCTGTTCGTAATGATGTTCCACTCGATCAGTTTGATGAGTGTGCGCAACTTTCACATCAGTCACTGACTGTTGCGGCTAAAAATGGAAATTTACTACCAAGTTATACCCAGTATATGGCAACAACATCAGACACAGGGGGAGCTATATACGAAGTGATAACAGCTTTTTTCAAAGACCCCAGTATGACACCAGAAACAGCGGCACATCGGTTGGTAGCGGTAGTAAAAGCCGCTATGGTGAATTAAAAGTGTCCAGGCTTTTTCGAGTCTGAAGCTTTTTAAAAAGGACAGGGACTCAATGGTCCCTGTAAAGTCCACAGGACTGAATAACAGCCTTGCACTTGGGAGAAATGGGATGCTCAGCATCCCAGAAGTAATATGGCAAGCATATACTTCAAAAAACAATTACGTTTTATATCCTCACGGATATAAGTGTCATGCCGTCATTCACAAGGTTGTGAATAACATTAGTCAACACACAATACTTTAAGTGTATTGGTTCCACCTTGAGAGTGGGCGCGGTCACCTTTAGTGATGATAATTAAATCACCAGTGCTTACATGACCTGCATTTTTGAGTGCCTGAATGGCATGACGGTTAACTTCTTTACCTGGGATAGTGTCAGTTTCAAATGGAATTGGCATTACGCCACGGTAAAGGGCAACACGGTTTTGCGTATCTTTATGCCGAGAAAAGGCAAACACTGGAATAGATGAGCGAATTCGAGACATCAACAGTGGCGTTGCCCCTGACTCAGTCATACAAATAATCGCTTTTACACCTTGCAGATGGTTAGCTGTGTACATTGCTGCGAGTGCAATGGACTCATCAATATTCTGGAAGGGTTCATCCAGGCGGTGTTTTGAACGGTGTGCTGCAGGGTGTAACTCAGCACCTACACAAACACTAGCCATTGCTTCAACAGTTTGCACTGGGTATTTACCAGCAGCTGTTTCAGCAGACAGCATAACTGCATCTGTTCCATCCAAAACGGCATTAGCGACGTCAGAAACTTCAGCACGGGTTGGCATTGGGCTAGTGATCATTGACTCCATCATTTGAGTCGCAGTGATAACCACGCGATCCAAACTTCTGGCACGATCAATAATGTGCTTTTGCACAGCAACTAGTGTTGCATTGCCAATTTCAACACCTAAGTCACCACGAGCGACCATTACCCCTTCAGAAGCACGAATAATAGAGTCGAGTACTTCATCATCAGCAACAGCTTCAGCGCGTTCAATTTTTGCAATCAAACCAGCTTTAGAGCCAGCCTCATGCAACAGTTGACGGGCTTCATCCATATCTTCAGCTGAACGAGGGAAAGATACGGCTACATAGTCCACGCCAATTTGAGCAGCGACTTTGATATCGACTTTATCTTTCTCTGTAAGGGCTTTGGCAGACAAGCCACCACCTTGACGGTTGATACCTTTGTTGTTGGAGAGAGGACCACCAATCAGTACTTCTGTAATAACTTCGTGCTCAGTAACACCCGTAACACGAAGCTCAACGCGGCCATCATCAAGTAATAAGATATCACCTGGACGTGAGTCAGCAATAAGTGCTTCATAGTCAATACCAACACGCTCATTATCTCCAGCATTTTTATCTAGAGACTTATCAAGAATGAACGTCTGGCCAACTTCCAGTTCAACTTTGCTTTCTTTGAATCGTGCAATACGAATCTTGGGACCTTGAAGGTCCCCAAGAATCGCCACGAAAGCATTTTGACGCTTAGCGGCTTCGCGGACTAGCTCAGCTCGCTTTTGATGGTCTTCTGGCTCGCCATGTGAGAAATTCAGGCGAACCACATTAACGCCCGCTTTGATCATTTTCTCTAATGTTGCTAAGTCATTAGAGGCAGGACCTAAGGTGGCTACGATTTTAGTTCTACGAATGCTTCCCATGGCTTATGCTCCTACGCTTATGCAGGTGCATTAATTAAAGCAATGGTGTTGTCTAGCATACGATTTGAGAAGCCCCACTCGTTATCGTACCAGGCCATAACTTTAACCAGGTTACCGTTAACGCGTGTTTGAGTCGCATCGAATGTAGAAGAAACAATGCTGTGGTTGAAGTCAATAGAAACCAGTTTTTCAACGTTGTAGGCTAAAACTGGAGAAGCATCAGATGCTTTCTTCATAATTTCGTTGATTTCTGCAACGCTAGTTTCACGCTTAGCAACAAAGTTAAGGTCTACAACAGATACGTTGATAGTGGGGACACGAACAGCCATACCGTCCAGCTTGCCATTAAGTTCTGGCAGTACTAAGCCTACTGCAGCAGCTGCACCAGTCTTAGTAGGGATCATAGACATGGTTGCTGCACGAGCACGATACATATCGCTGTGGTATACGTCAGATAGGTTCTGATCGTTAGTGTAAGCGTGGATCGTTGTCATCAAGCCGCTGTCAATACCAACAGTATCGTTCAGAGCTTTAGCGACTGGTGCTAAACAGTTAGTGGTACATGAAGCGTTAGAAATGATTTCATGCGACTGGCGTAGTACGTCATCGTTAACACCATATACAACAGTAGCGTCAACGTTAGTGCCTGGTGCAGAGATGATGACTTTTTTAGCGCCTGCTGCAAGGTGAGCACTGGCTTTTTCACGGCTAGTGAAGATGCCTGTACATTCGTAAACAACGTCTACATTTAGAGAACCCCAGTCAAGCTTAGATGGGTCACGCTCTGAAGTAATACGGATTTCGTCACCATTGACAACCATTGTGCTGCCTTCAGTGCGAACTTCGCCTTGGAAGCGGCCATGTACGGTGTCATAACGAGTTAAGTGAGCGTTGATTTCAGCATCACCCAAATCGTTGATAGCAACAACCTGAATACGATCGCGGTAGCCGTTCTCATAAAGAGCACGAAGTACGTTGCGACCAATACGACCGTAACCGTTAATAGCAACACGAATGGTCATGGAAGAATCCTCCTACAAAGACTGCTATATTTTATTGGTAATATTACAAATAAAATGGACTTTCGACAATAAAAACTACTGAGAAGTCCGTGTTAAATTATGTAATATTACCATTTGAAAACGTTATCTCACTATCGACTGATGAGGAAGCGTAATGCACCCTACAATCGCCAGCGTTACTCAACGGGTCATTGCCCGAAGTTCTGCAAGCCGTAAAGCCTACATTGAGCGAATGCAGCAAGTCGCAAAGCCGCGACCTCACCGATCCACACTCTCATGCGGAAACTTAGCTCATGGTTATGCGGCTTGCCAGCCGCAAGACAAACAAATTCTTAAGCTCGCCACTCAAGCTGATGTAGCTATAGTCTCAGCATATAATGATATGCTATCTGCGCATCAGCCGCTGGAAAAATACCCGGCTCTTATTAAAGAGACCATGCGAGAGCTGGGTTCCGTTGCACAGTTCGCTGGTGGTGTACCTGCGATGTGTGACGGTGTCACTCAAGGGCAACCAGGCATGGAGCTTAGCCTCTTCAGTCGAGATGTGATTGCCATGGCAACCGCTATCTCACTCTCTCACAACATGTTTGACGCCACCCTTTGTCTTGGTGTTTGCGATAAAATTGTGCCGGGGCTTTTGATTGGCGCATTAAGCTTTGGTCATCTGCCATGCATTTTTGTGCCAGCAGGACCAATGCCATCAGGATTACCAAACAAGGAGAAAGCCCGAGTGCGACAACTTTACGCAGAAGGTAAGGTTGGTCGTGAAGCGTTGCTTGAAGCGGAATCTGAATCTTACCATGCTCCTGGTACTTGCACATTTTATGGCACAGCTAATAGTAACCAGTTATTGATCGAGATCATGGGTTTGCATTTACCAGGTGCATCATTTGTAAACCCTGAGACGTCATTGCGTGATGAACTAACCCGAGAAGCGGCTCGTCAGGTCACACGAATAACTGCGCTCACAGAAAATTACACGCCTATATGGAAGGTTGTTTCAGAAAAATCAGTTATTAATGCAGTTGTTGCCTTGTTAGCAACAGGTGGTTCAACAAACCACACTATGCATATAGTGGCAATAGCTCGAGCTGCAGGTATACACATTACCTGGGATGACTTTGCTGAACTATCATCGGCTGTACCACTACTGACGCGAATCTATCCAAATGGACAGGCTGATATCAACCATTTCCAAGCGGCAGGTGGTATGGCATTTTTAATTCGTACGCTGTTACACGCAGGCCTGCTTCATAATGATGTGGTCACTGTGGTCGGTGAAGGGTTGGAAGCTTACACTCAAGAACCCGTTTTAAAAGATAATGCTCTAATTTGGCGCGCAGGGCCTGAGATATCACATGACCTTGAGGTGTTAAGACCAGTAAGTAAGCCTTTTAGTGCTGAAGGAGGTCTACGACTGCTGAAGGGTAATCTTGGGCGTGGTGTGATTAAAGTGTCTGCAGTTGCACAGGCGCATCAAGTGATTGAAGCACCAGCTATTATTTTTCATAGTCAGGAAGCAATGGCTGAAGCTTTTCAGCGAGGTGAGTTAAATAAGGATTGTATAGTAGTTGTTCGTTTTCAAGGGCCTCAGGCGACTGGGATGCCTGAATTACATAAACTGACGCCATTTCTTGGTGTTTTGCAAGACAAAGGTTTTAAAGTGGCACTTGTCACAGATGGTCGTATGTCTGGTGCTTCAGGAAAAGTGCCCGCGGCAATTCATGTGTACCCTGAAGCGGCACAAGGCGGGCCATTAGCCAAATTGAGAAATGGTGATATTGTCTGTGTAGATGCATTACAGGGAATATTAACTGTTAAAGTTCCTGCAGAAGAGTGGCAACAACGTACACCAGTTGTTGCCGATTTATCTGATTTTCATCAAGGCATGGGGCGAGAGTTATTTGCTCAAATGCGGCAAGTGGTTGGTGGTGCAGAACTTGGAGCGACAGTCTTTGATTTCGATAATGTAGGCAAATAATTTGTAGCCTTCACTTTGAGTAGATACTCACAGCGAAGGGTATAAAATAAAAAGGTCTGGCTTTACATTATTAAGCACATGACTGATGAATGAATGGAAGTGAGGAGGTAGTAGTGTCATCTCAAATTGCATTAGTGGGGGATATTGGTGGAACCAATGCCCGTTTCGCATTGTTTGATTTATCAACGCAATCGTTACAGCAGATTCAGGTTTTAGCTTGTAAAGACTATGCCAATATTGACCGGGCAATTACTCACTACTTAAACCAACAGAGTGTTTCACCGGAACAAGCCTGCCTTGCTTTTGCCTGCCCGGTTCATAATGCCCAAGTGCGTATGACCAATAACCACTGGTATTTTGATAAGCAGACATTGAAGACTGACCTAGGGTTAAAGCAGCTTCGAATAATTAATGATTTTACCGCGCTTGCCTTAGCATTGCCGGTGCTGTCGGAAAAAGATCTTTGCCAGGTTGGAGAGGGTGACTCTGTCAAAGATAAGCCTAAGCTGGTCATGGGGCCTGGAACAGGCATGGGGATGGCAGGTTTGGTGAGAACTCAGCAAGGCTGGTTGCCAATCCCCACGGAAGGAGGGCATGTAGACTTTGCGCCTCGTAATGAATTAGAGGTTGAGGTTTGGCGCTATTTGCACAGATGTTTTGAGCATGTTTCTGTTGAGCGAATACTGTCGGGTAGTGGCTTAGTTAATTTATATCAAGCGCTTGCGGCAGTATCGGGTCAAGAAATTTCAGTGGTAGACCCCTCATATATTACAACTGAAGGTTGTGAAGGCACAGATAAATTGGCTTGCCAGACACTGGAGATGTTTTCGGAGGTTTTAGGCGCTGTGGCAGGCAATGCTGCGCTTACCATTGGTGCGTTAGGTGGTGTTTATATTGCTGGAGGGATCATTCCACGTTTTAAAGCGCACTTTATGAAGAGTGGTTTTAGAAATGCGTTTATTGATAAAGGCCGATTTCGGGATTACCTAAATGCTATTCCCTCATATTTAGTGCTTGCTGAATATCCTGGTTTATTAGGCGCTGCTCAGGGACTAGTTTCTTCTGAAAAATTAGGTTAGTAGTATCGATATGGCTTTGTTAAAAAGCTACTCCTTTTGCGAAGGGTATACAAAAGCAAAACTTTAAATTTATCAGATAAAAAAAACTCCGCATAAAGCGGAGTTAAAATGCCAAGAGTAGTGTTATAAAACACTTGTCCTAGAGCAGTTTCCCATTGCTGGGAAGGAGACACATTATTCAGAGGACAGCTGAATAATGATAAAAAGGGTATTCATTAGCTTTGCAGCAATGCCTGGATACTTAGCTTGCTAAGCTCAGTAATTCGCTGCCAGTCTTTATTGCGAACAGCATCACTTGGTACGACCCATGACCCACCAACACACATTACATTCGGTAAGGCGAGATACTCTCTGGCGTTGTTGGCATTAATCCCACCTGTGGGGCAAAAACATACATTACTAAAAGGGCCTGCCAGAGCTTTTAAAGCAGGCACTCCGCCTACAGCGGCTGCTGGGAAAAACTTAAAGCGCTGATAGCCAAGTTGTAGTCCCTGCATAAGCTCAGATGGCGTTGCTATACCAGGCAGTAATGGAATGGTTGAATCAATGCCAGCAAGGAGTAGTTCGTGGGTTAAACCTGGACTTATTGCAAACTGAGCTCCCGCGTCAACTACTGCATTTAACATTGCCACTGAAGTGACAGTGCCTGCACCAACAAACGCTTCAGGCAGCGCTTTGCGAATGATGCTGATTGCATCCAGACCAGTTTGTGTTCTTAAGGTAACTTCCAGCGTTGAAATTCCACCATCAAGCAGAGCATTCGCTAGTGGTAGCGCTTCAGAAATATCATTAATGGTTATCACAGGCATAATCGGGGACTGTCGGCAGATTAAATCAATCTGCTGTGTCGCCTGCGTTGCCAGTGTTAAGTTTGACATGTTTGATCCTGAGCGCATGAGCTTAAGGGCTCCAATAAACAACAAAATTAATGGACGGATCCTGCAGAAAGGCACGAATGGGCATATCCGCTTGATTTTCAGTGGTTAACGCTTGCTGTAACGTAAGTAACTTGTCTTCCCCTACAATGTGTAAGATCACAAGCTTGGCATATGCCAGCACGGGGTATGTCAATGTAATACGCTGGTGAGGTGCTGTGATCGGTTGGCATGACAGACATAGTTTTGGCGTTGTTGAGTTGAGTCCTTCCTGCAAGGTAGGCGTATTAGGAAAGAGTGAAGCTGTATGTCCATCATTCCCCATCCCTAAAATAACCACATCAAAAGGCTGTGGCAGTTGCTTCAGTATTTTTGAGCAAGAATCTAGACCGCTATCTGCATCAACTGGAGGTGTTTTTAAGCCGTAAAATTTGGCAGTAAAAGCCTTTTTTTGTAATAAGTGTTTTTTAACTAGCTGAGCATTACTATCAGCATGGTGCTCATCAACCCAGCGCTCGTCTGCTAAGGTAACACTCACGTTGGCCCAATTCAGGTTGCACTCAGCAAGTGCATTAAACAGCGGAATGGGGGTGCTACCACCAGATACCACAAGTGTTGCCTGACTATGGCGCGTTAAACCTGATTGCAAGGTATCTGTGACGGTATCGGTCAAAGCAGCCACCAGCTTTTGACTATCATTAAAGCTAAGCAGGGGGTGCTTTAGTTTGGCTCTCACATCAGTGAGCAGTTGTTCAAGCAGAGTCTTCATGCCAGGACTTTCCATCACGGGTAATCATTGCTATTGAAGATACGGGGCCCCAAGAGCCAGCTGGGTATTTTTGCGGGCGTGTATTTTGGCTCTGCCATCCATTAATTATTTGATCACACCAGACCCAGGCATATTCAATTTCATCGCGACGCACAAATAAGTACTGGCTGCCTTGGATTACTTCCAAGAAGAGTCTTTCGTAAGCATCTGGAATACGCTGAGTATGGAATGTATCTGAAAAGTTAAGTTTGAGTGGGCCTGGTTTTAAGCGCATTCCTTTTTCAAGCCCTTGATCTTTGGTCAGTACTTGAAGAGAAATACCTTCATCAGGCTGCAGTCTGATAATAAGTTTGTTTTCTGCTATATCACGCTGTTCAGGGGCAAAAATATAATGAGGCGGCCTTTTAAAGTGAATGATGATTTGGGAAAGCTTTTCAGTCATTCGCTTTCCTGTTCTCAAATAAAAAGGCACATTTGCCCATCGCCAGTTACAAATTTGTGCTTTGATAGCTACAAATGTTTCGGTGCAACTTTGAGAGTCTTTACCTTCAGGCTCTTCTAGATAACCAGGAGCAAGCTGGCCTTGGAAACTGCCAGCACAATACTGCCCTCTAATGACATCATGATTGAGGGAGTGAGTATCAATGGGCTTCAATGCCTTGAGGACTTTAACTTTCTCATCACGAATACTGTCAGCACTTAAATCATTGGGCGGGTCCATTGCAATTAAACACAGCAATTGCAGTAGGTGGTTTTGTACCATGTCACGCAACTGACCAGCTCGATCAAAGTATCCCCATCGGTGCTCAATGCCAATGGTTTCTGCCACAGTGATTTCAATATGATCAATATGATTATGATCCCATTGAGAGCCAAATAAGCTATTAGCAAAGCGTAATGCAATCAGGTTTTGAACCGTTTCTTTACCTAGGTAATGGTCTATTCGGTAAATCTGTTCTTCAGCAAAGTGCTGCGCTACTGCATCATTAATTTTTTTAGATGAAGCAAGGTCATATCCGATGGGTTTTTCCAGTACGATGCGTGTTTGGTTATCGATACAACCTGCGTTAGAAAGGTTTTGGCAAATTTCTCCATAGATAGCAGCAGGTGTCGCAAAGTAGCAAACTAAAGGGTTATTCGTTTCGCATAGTTTGTCATGTAATGTGTGGTAAGCACTGCCATCAGTAAAGTCGATTTCAATGTAAAAAAGCCTTGCAAGAAAGCGAGCGAGAGCAATTTCGTCAATTTCATTCGGCGCGATAAATTTGCAGAGATGGATACGGACTGTTTCCAGAAAATTTTCTTGATCAATTGGGGATCTTGCTAAACCAAGCACTCTTAATTGTGGGGCTAAGAGATTTGCTTTATCGAGTTGATAAAGTGCAGGGAAAAGTTTCCGCAGGGCCAAGTCTCCTTGGGCGCCAAAAAGTGCTATATCACATTTTGTTTTGGCTACTGTGGGCATGTACCTAACCTACTTTGCGGTAACTTGTAATTTATATGTTGTTATAAAATTACAGAATTGATTGAATTTTAGTTTTTTGGTGGTGTTTTTGCAATTTTTTTTGTAAAGTTTACTACATATTGGCATGTTGTGGTGTAATTACCCTATTGTGTTGATTGTTAAGTAGCTTAAGCATAGGCTTCAAGCTATCATAGCTGCATTCATATCCACTGCCTGGCAAAAGTAGATAGTGTTATATCCTTAATTATGCTGCAGTTCAGCAATGCGTGCTTATTTTGCTGAGCGTCTCATATGTATAGATAAGTGATTATGTTTGCTGTCGTTTGCGTGGTGGAGCATCTAGTATTTAGTAAATTAAACATAATCTGTATTTACTTATGACCCTACCCAGTCAGTCATCCAACCTATTAGAGCGGATACGCGATAACCTTGAACAATTGAATCGTTCTGAGCGCAAAGTGGCTGATGTCATTTTGAAAGATCCGCAGTCTGCTACGCGTTATAGTATTGCTGCACTCGCACAAGCGGCAAGCGTTAGTGAGCCAACAGTTAATCGCTTTTGTCGCAGCTTTGATGCTAAAGGTTATCCGGATTTCAAATTGCAGTTAGCGCAAAGTTTGGCTAGCGGTACACCTTATGTTAGCCGTAGCGTTGAAATTGATGACACGGCTGAAGAATATACCCAGAAAATTTTTACAACGAATATGGCTTGTCTAGATGCTGCACGTCAGTCTATGGATGCGTCGGTAATAAATCGAGCTGTGGATTTTTTGATTCAAGCCAAGCAAATTAGCTTTTTAGGACTTGGTGCGTCAGGTCCAGTTGCGATGGATGCTCAGCATAAGTTTTTCCGCTTCAATATTCCCGTCATGGCTTATGATGATGTATTGATGATGCGAATGATGGCATCAGTAGCCAACACAGGTGATGTCATTGTTATCATTTCTTATACAGGTAGAACGCGAGAACTGGTTGAGATTGCTAAAATTGCACGTGAAAGTGGTGCAACTGTAATTGGTATTACGGCACCAAACTCTTATTTGGCTAAGGAATGCTCGTTAACAATTGATGTCATTGTTCAAGAAGATACCGATATATATATGCCGATGTCTTCTCGTATTATTCATTTAACGGTATTGGATGTGTTAGCAACAGGCGTGACGTTAAAGCGGGGTGTTGACTTTCAGAAGCACTTAAAACGAATCAAAGAGAGTTTACAAGCGAGTCGGTTGCCTGCTTCTCCACCAAAAAGCTGATATTTATAACTTTCGGTATGGCTATAAATATTAATTGTTGGACAACATGGTTAAGTTTTAAAAGAACACCCATCATATGATGGGTGTTCTTTTTTTGTCTTGCTTGACTATTGATCTATTACATTAAGTTCTACACGGCGATTCATAGCTCGGCCAGCTTCGGTACTATTACTGGTAATTGGTTTTTCTTCTCCATAGCCTACCGCTCTGAGGTTGTTACCATTAACTCCACGGGAAACAAGGAAGTTACGAACAGCTTCAGCGCGGCGCTGTGAAAGACGCATATTGTAGCGATTACTGCCTACATTATCCGTATGTCCAGATACTTCTAGTTTAGTATTTTTGTGTAGGCGGAGTTTTTCGGCAACTTTTGATAGATACTCATGAGAGGTGCCAGTTAACCGGGCAGAATTAAACTCAAACTGAACACCTTTAAGTGCTAGTGCCTCGGAGCAACCAATAGCATTAACTTGTACTCCAGGAGGTGTATTTGGACAATGATCTTTCATATTAGCTACGCCATCATTGTCTGAGTCTAATGTACAACCTCTGTTGTCAACTTGAGTATTTAAAGGTGTATTTGGACACTGGTCACGATAATCTGGAACACCATCATTATCTGAATCTACTGGACAACCGTTGTAGTCTACTTTAACGCCACGTGGTGTTGCTGGGCATTTATCTTTACTGTCAACGACACCATCATCGTCTGTATCATGCTCAATCATTGAGCAGAAAAATCCCCCTAATAATGCACCACCTAGTGCTCCAACGGCAGCGGCCTCGCCATCATCTGCAGATGATCCAGCAACAGCTCCCAGGCCACCACCTACTAATGCACAATTACGCCAATCTTCGTGCCATGGGCCATTTGTTGCACAGCCAGTTAGAAATATAGGTAAAAAAACAAAGAGTCCTAGCGTCCTGCTTTTTACGGATGGTTTCATTTTTTTCTCCATTATTATCATGGTTTCAGCTATCTGGGTTCTTGACCAGTATAGATAAGGTTTATTAGTTTGCCGCAATAACGTGACACTTACATTAGCATTATGTAGGTTCAGTGGTTAACGTGTGATTACTACCCCGTGCCAAAAGGCAATATAATGTTTAATTTTTTTTGCTGCAGGCTTAGGGTCAGGATATGACCAGGCAGCATCTTCGTTTATTTTATCTTCAACTTTTATGTGAAAATAGTGGGCTACTCCTTTCCATGGACAGTCTGTTTGTGTGTGACTTACAGTAAAAAAACCAGTTTTAATGGATGAAGGTGGGAAATAATGGTTGCCTTCAACAATGATTGTTTCATTACTTTCTGCCAGTGTAGCACCATTCCACACAGCTTTCATAAGTTAGCTCCCACCCATTTAATACATAATATACTCTACCTGAGGTATGCCATTTACTGTAAAAGTAGACTAACGCTTTAAGCTGAATTCAGGTTTAAATATGAGAGTATCTCAAAAAATAGTGACTTTCTTGCAAGAGCAAGGAAGCATTGCACATAGGGTCACAGTGTATAAGGAAGACATGATGATCAGAGTGCAGTGCTGACCCAGCTATCACGAAAAAGTGCATTTTAGATGTGTCCATAAGTTATTTTTAAAACTGAGTATCAAACAGTTAAACCCTCATTTTGGGATTTAAGCTGTGTTACTGTATAGTGAATATGCTTGTTTGGATATTGACAAGCTGTAAAGAGCATATGCTTTTATAATATGAAATATAATCATAATAATATTGAAAATTGGGACAGCTCAACCAAAAGGGATCAAGCAGTGTGGATGAATGATGTTAAATATCGCTCTATTTTAACCTCCAAGTGGCCAATAAGTCGTTATATAAGCTTATGGTTTTCAATAAGTGTCATCGGTTATTCATTTTTACCACTTTTATTATTATTTACAGTAGGGAATGGATTTACGACGGATTTAGTAAGTTTAACTTTTTTTGAGTGGCTGAGCAGCTTTGGGGAACATTCAGGTCATTTTGCATTATCGTGGGTCGCTTTATTGTGTGCTCTATTGATGTGTTCATTTGTGTGCCTTCTTGCTTCACTGGAGAATGTTACGACAATATTTATTCTTGCTTTAGCCGTTGTTTGTGTAGCGATTGTTGATGTTTTTTTTGATTATCAGGTATCATTACTCCATGGTCAGCTAACAGATAAACTCTTTAACATTGCTTGGACTATTGGGAAAATACATGCGCTATCTATCATCATTGTTGCTTCGATTATAATTAAGTGGCAGTTGTATGCTCGAAGACAATGGTTGATTGTATTGCTCTATGCTCTATTTGCTACTTATATTGGTTTTATTTTGCAACAGAGGTATTTGACATCGACAAGAGTGATAGCAGATGCTGAAGCAGGGACGGCTGTACTCAATATCGTTATAGAATTAGCACCCGTTATTATGTGTGTTATAGGTGGTGTTCTTTTAATAAACTTTGTCAGAGAGCGTAAGCGAAGCTTTTTTGTACAAAGTGTACTTTTATTTCTTTTTCCTATTTTTTCTGCACAGTTACATATTGCTTTTGGGAGTGTGGTTTCTTACCACCAACACCATGTGATAGCAAAAATTTTGACTGCAACGGCATTTGTAATCCCATTAATAGGTGCTTTCTTGGAAGTGATATTTAAAATGCAAATTTTTAAAAAAATGCTTGCAGATAAAAATAAAGAAAATATACATCTTTGGCAGTCGAATAAAAAATTACAAAGGTCCAAGTCCCAACTTAACTCAATGTGCCAATCAGTAAAAGAGTGTCAAAAAAGTGAAGCAGGACTACTTGTTAACCTTGGCTTAGAAATGAAAGAGCCAGTTAATAACATAATGGCAATGACCTCTTTGTTGCAAGCAAATAAACTGGAAGAACTAGAAAAATTATCTGTCAAGGCTATTTATTCGGCTAGCGAAAAGTTATATAGGCTCGCTTCCGAAGTAACTGATTATGGTAAAATCAAATCAGGTCAAATTAATATTAATTATGTTGAGTTTGACTTTTACCAAGTTATTGAAATGGTTGCAGACCAATTGACTTATAGGATTAATGAACAGCCTGTATCTGTTTCGATTGTATATGCTGATGATATTCCTGGGCCAGTTAAAGGTGACTTTAAGAGAATTCAACAGGTCATCTATAATTTAGCCATTGCACTACATAGCCTTAGGAAGCATAGAGAAATTTGTATTAATACACAATTGATCAGTCAGCAAATTGATTGTGTCACATTATTAGTCAAAGTTTGCAGTCCAAAACAGACTAAAGAGGACATGAAATGTATTGGAATGCAAATGACAAATCTCTACTTGGCGGTTGCAAGTGAATTAGTGAAACAATTGCATGGGGAGCTGACAGAAACAAAATATGGTGAAGTCGCTGTTAGGCTTTGTTTGCCATTGGCACCAGGTGTACCTATTAAAGTAAGAAATAAGGTTGATTTACAAGGCGTCCGTGTCTTGATTGTTGATGATGTTACAGAGAACTGTGAGTTGTTAGAGCGTTTACTAAATAGATGGGGTATGGTTTGTGATATTGCTAGAACAGCGACAGAAGCATTAGAAAAAATAACTCAGCAGGCGCTAGGTAAACACCCCTATGATATTGCGCTGTTGGATTATAAAATGCCGGCAATGGATGGCGAAATGTTGGGTAGAGGTATTAAAAATGATCCTGTTATTGCAAAAACTAAATTGGTTATGCTAACTACGGCAGACTATCAGCGTAATATTGAAGACCTTAAAAGAGCAGGATTTTCTGGGTATTTACTAAAACCAGCACGTTCACGCTTATTGCTCCAGTTATTGGGTAAAGTGCTGTTATCAGAGCCTGATGTGTTGGTAACACGTGAAATGTTAAATGATGGGTCAGAAACAGTGTTGATTAACTCAGGCCATCAGTCAGGAAATATCAATATTTTAGTAGCTGAAGATAGCTATTCACATCAATTAGTCATCAAAACACTGCTAAAAAAACTTGGGTGTAATGTAACTGCTGTTGATTGTAAGGAACAGTTGATACAGCAGGCACGTCAATTTAATTACGATATCATTATGTTGGATATGTTATTAAAGTCCAAAAGTACTGTGCCAATGGTGGATGAGTTAAAACGGTTATTCTCTCAGGATGTACCCGTTGTTGGTTTAGTACCTAGTGACCGTCAACAAGAGCTTATTGTTAATAATGAATTATACGATGATATTATTTATAAGCCTTATTCTCAGAATGTTTTAGTGAATATACTTAATCACTGGTGTAGTGAGAAATTTTCTACGATTCAATAAGTGAGTCATTAACCGCGCGCCATAGAATATCGAAATGCGAAACGATATTCTCTGGTGCGTGGTTATAACGTGTTAACTGGGGCTAACATTAAAAAGATTTTATCTCATCAATAACCATATCTTTTCGGGATTTCACTTCTATAAATACACGTTTAACAAGTGGGTACTGAGTTTTAATTTGGCAGTCAAGGTGGGCAATGGTTTTTTCTACGATGCCCGCGGGTGTTTGATCTTCAAAGTCTAAACTAATCGTTGCAAGGATAAAATTTGGTCCCATATGCATAGTAGCAATTTCATTAACATGCTCTACGTTGGGCTGGTTTACGAGTAATTCACGTATACCTCGACGAGTTGCAGGTTTTGCACTCTCACCGATTAACAGGCTCTTGGTCTCATACGCTAACCAGGCCGCTGTACCTGCTAATATACAGCCAATCAAAATAGAGGCAATACCATCATAAACTGGATTACCTGTAAGGTGTCCTAGGGCAATTCCGATAAAAGCTATGATCAGACCAAGCATTGCTGCACTGTCTTCGAATAAAACGACAAAAACGGAAGGGTCCTTAGCTTGGTGTACTGCTTTAAAAAGTGAGTTATTGCCTCGGGTATGTTTAAACTCTTTCCAAGCCATATACCACGCTATACCTTCAAATATCAGTGCTAGGGTTAACACGATATAGTTGACCGATACATTTTCGAGTGGGCTTGGGTTCATTAAATGATGAATACCCTCATAAATAGATATACCTGCTCCTACCGCAAAAATTAAAATTGCAACGACAAAACTCCAAAAATAGATTTCTTTTCCATGTCCAAACGGAAAGTCTTCACTGGCAGGTTTTTCTGCTTGTTTGAGACCAAAAAGCAAAAGTACTTGATTGCCGCTATCCACCACAGAGTGAATGGCTTCAGAGAACATGGCAGAGCTACCAGTCATTACTGAGGCAACAAACTTAGTGATTGCTACAAGTCCATTACCGACTAGCGCTGCGATGATGACCTTTTTGGACCCTGATGCCATTTAAACTTCTCCGTTACATGAGGTTGAGGAGGTCGATAATAAAAAGTCATTTGTAAAAATCAATTCGAATAACGAATGAATTTGCTAATAGTCATGTTTATTAATGCTCAATGCGTGATGTTATGCAAAGAATTGACTACTTTCTATGAAACGCTGGTTTGATAACTAACTTTATCATTGAGTGGGTGATGGGCATTATTAACTATTGCAGCTATTGTTCGCCTGCTTAGCTAGCCGTGTTGGAATCACTAAAAAACGCGGTTATCAGCGTCGTTGTCACTTATATGTTTCGTGTAAATTTCTATCTTGAGTCTATTTTTATTTGCAACATTAAACGATATGGATAAAGCTAAAATAATAGTGGTTAATTAAAGGTTGGTTATGAATTCCAACACACTGTCGCTGCATTCCTTTTCGTTTAACTCGGATGAGCACGAAGTATTAGCGCAAAACGCTAAGGTAGGAACATGGCTTTATCTGTTAATATGGGTAGCAATTGTATTGTGGGGTGATTTACTGCAACACGTGCCTTTACTTACCTCGCTGATGACAATTTGCTTAGTGTTATTAGCGTCTGTCCGCTTTTCTTTAGTTCATAATTTTGCTCGTTGGTATCTTCATTACCCGCTTGCATGGGTATGTGGGGTCTATTGCTGTATTTTATTTAGTGGGTTGTTATGGGGAGGGATGACTGCAATTGCGTTATCCAGTCATGCCTTACAAAGCTTGGCAGTAGCACTACTAGCTGCGACAGCTGGATTTATTTCTGCAAGTTGTGTGCTCTATACGTTTAGTGGTTTGCTGACCATGGGTTATCAAACCTGCTTGCTATTTCCTCCATTGGTGGCTCTTTGGCTTCAAGGCGGAGAAACTAATTATTGGCTGTCTGGCTTGTTGCTGGCGTACTGGTTAGGAATGGTGGCTATTTTCTGGATTCAGCATAAACAATATCGCCTGTTAAGCCATCAACAACATGCACCTCAATATACAGAAAAACAACTTTGTTTGACCGAAGCTCATTCTGTGACAGGATGGATTAGTCATGAGCACTTGTCAGGTGTTGTTAATGCTGAAGTTAAGCGAAGTTCCCGAAGCGGAGCACCATTAGCACTTCTCAAGCTCATGGTAACTCCTCATGACAGACGAAAGTTTGATAAAGATGAGGTCGAGTCTATCCATACTGAGCTGGCTGGAGTGTTAAATAGCATAATCACGCGAGCCAGCGACTGGATTTTTTATGATGATGCGGGAAATGTTTTTATGTTACTGCCAGAGACTCCTGCCGCAGCAGCGTGTCATATTGCAGATAAAATGATTAACCAGATGCCTAAACCACTCAACCAACGTTACTTGTTCAGCATTGGGGTGCTTGCGGGAAGTGTTTCCTGGCCGGTCTCAAGTAAAGTTTTACTGCAACGCTTAGCAAGTGTAACTAATGATGTCTACAAAAATAATCAGACGGTAGCCTTTTCAACCATCACCTGATAGTGTTCGTTTTTTTCTTCTAGTCTGTTTTCGCTTGAGAGATCCTCTATGCAGGTTGCTATGATTGCTGCTTTGGCAGCAAATCGTGTTATTGGAATCAATGGTAAGCTTCCTTGGTACATTCCAGGAGAGCTTAAGTACTTCAAGCATGTCACAATGGGAAAACCTATCATAATGGGGCGTAAAACATTCGTGTCATTGGGCCGCCCATTACCAGGTCGAAGTAATATTGTGATTACTCGCGATCAAGAGTACCAACATGAGGGCGTCCAGGTTGTTCACAGCTTAGAAGAAGCGTTATCACTTGCAGAAAACATTGCTTTTATTAATGGCGTTGATGAAGTAGTGATTATTGGCGGAGGGGAAATTTATCGTCAGGCATTACCAAAGTCGACACGACTTTATTTAACCCTGATCCACAAAGACTTTACGGGGGATGCTGTTTTTCCTGAGTGGTCTGAAGATGAGTGGAAAATGGTGAGTGAGCAAGCCAATCACTATGAGCCTCAGGCACTAGATTACAGCTATCAGGTATGGCAGCGGATCACAGCGGAATAACTTTTCTATTCATGGTGAAGTCACTGTAACTGACTGGATGTGATTAACGCGGTTGCTGAAGGTTTAAAACATGGGCCTCTTTGAGAGACCCGTGATAGCCCGTGATAGATTGTTGTTTTCGTTATAGATAGTTGCTTTATAGCTTAGTTAACGCCGATTGAGGCGGTCTAAACTGCGAACGCCCCCTTTATCTGCACTGGTGGCTAATGCAGCATACGCTTTAAGTGCTGTTGATACTCGGCGCTTACGAGGTGTCGCCGGTTGCCAGGCACTTGGCCCTTTCGCTTCCATCGCGGTGTGGCGGGCATCAAGAGTTGCACTGTCAACTTGAAGCGATATAACTCGGTTAGGGATATCAATCAGAATCTTGTCACCCTCTTCAACCAAGGCAATGGCTCCACCTTCAGCAGCTTCAGGGGATACATGACCAATCGATAGTCCTGAGGTACCTCCAGAGAACCGGCCATCAGTCAGCAGTGCACACTGTTTACCTAAACCTTTTGATTTGAGATAGCTGGTTGGATACAGCATTTCCTGCATACCTGGCCCGCCTTGAGGACCCTCATAGCGAATGATAACCACATCGCCTGCCTGTACTTGATCTTCCAAAATACCTTTAACCGCAGCATCCTGGCTTTCAAATATCCGCGCTTGGCCTTCAAATACCCAAATACTGGGATCAACGCCTGCTGTTTTAACAATACAGCCATTTTCAGCAATGTTACCAAAGAGAACGGCAAGTCCTCCTTCTTGGCTGAAGGCATGCTCTACACTACGAATGCAGCCATGTTGACGATCAAGGTCTAGAGAATCCCAGCGGCAAGACTGACTGAAGGCTTGTTGAGTCGGAATACCTGCAGGTCCCGCTAAATAAAAGGTATGCACTTCAGGGGACTGAGTTCGTTTGATATCCCACTGGTTGATGGCATCTCCTAGGGTAGGCGAGTGCACTGTAGCAACATTGGCATGCAACAACCCACCCTTTTCCAGCTCACCTAAAATCGCCATGATACCTCCTGCACGGTGAACATCTTCAATGTGATAATCAGGGGTAGAAGGGGCCACCTTACATAAATGGGGAACCTTACGTGAGAGCCGGTCAATATCAGTCATGGTAAAGTCGACTTCAGCTTCCTGGGCAGCGGCAAGCAAGTGAAGAATGGTATTGGTTGAACCACCCATGGCGATATCCAGTGTCATGGCATTTTCGAAAGCTTTTTTATTAGCGATTTGGCGAGGAAGAAAGCGCTCTTCGTTTTGCTCATAATAGCGCTTGGTAATCTCAACAATAAGTTGTCCCGCCCGCTTAAAAAGCTGCTCCCTGGCAGCATGGGTTGCAAGTGTTGTTCCGTTGCCTGGTAACGAGAGGCCAAGCGCTTCCGTCAAACAGTTCATTGAGTTGGCGGTAAACATGCCAGAACAAGATCCACAAGTGGGACAAGCACTCCGTTCGTAAGCTTCGGCTTGCTCATCCGTTATTGTTGGGTCGGCTGCAGCTACCATCGCATCAACTAAATCGAGTTTAATGATTTTGTCGGCTAATTTAGTTTTTCCTGCCTCCATTGGACCACCAGAAACAAAAACTACGGGGATATTGAGGCGAAGCGCTGCCATTAACATACCGGGAGTGATTTTGTCGCAGTTTGATATACAGACAAGTGCGTCTGCACAATGTGCATTGCACATGTACTCAACAGAGTCGGCAATAATTTCCCGAGAAGGCAGGCTGTACAGCATACCATCATGGCCCATAGCAATGCCGTCATCGACAGCGATGGTATTAAACTCTTTAGCTACACCACCTGCTTTCTCTATTTCTCGGGCAACAAGCTGACCAAGGTCTTTAAGGTGGACATGGCCTGGCACAAATTGAGTAAAAGAGTTTGCAATAGCAATAATGGGCTTGTTGAAGTCATCATCTTTCATTCCTGTGGCGCGCCACAAGGCTCGGGCGCCGGCCATGTTACGTCCATGGGTTGACGTTTTGGAACGATAAACAGGCATTGGGTATACACTCCTACACAACACAGATAATTATTTAGATTTATATGGCCAGTTTACGCAACTGTGCAGTGTGAATAAAGTACTGAGTGACTGGCTGGTTTAGCAAGGCTGTTCTGAGCAAGAACCAAGTCTAGCTTAAACATATAAAAGGACGATAACAAAAGTCCTGACTATTGCTCTTTAAGGATCCTTTGCTTAAATAAAAGTGAGTTGAGTAAATGTACAACTTCTTATGTTAGAGGCGTTTATAAAAGGAATAGTGAGCAATAGCCTTTGCTGCAGGGTTAAAAAGTAAACGACTGTTGCTGCTTTAACACGATAAGGTATCTTGCTAAGATGCGATTTTAACGTTTTTGTTGCTAAAAAATGACACAGAAATATATCCGAAGAGTTTGACTGTTATAGTGTAAGGTGAGTTTTACTTGCGTTGTTGTGAGAGGGTGTAGAAACATTCAAAGTGTGCCTTTTACATGAAAAGGTTTGTGTTCTTGCAGTTTTTTGTCAATGCTTTAGATAGGGCATAAGTTGAACTCTTTACATGGGACACGGGTTAGAGTTTCCGTATGGATCAGGTAAATTAAATAATCCTTTTTGCTGAAAGTAATGCACGACAAACAGAGCTTGACTTGGTTAATTAATAAGCATCCGTACCTCATGTTTGTTGAACATGTGTCAATACTAGGTTTTATTTGGGGAATACTTAACAATGGGTAAGAAAATTGGTCTCTTAATCGGTATAGTTATTGCGGTTATCGTGGGGGCTAAGCTTTATGTAGAGTACACCGTCAAGAAAAATGTTGATAAGTTTATTAGTGTGTTATCTCCTTATGTTCAAGTACATTACAAGGATGTATCTACAACAGTTGATGGTGAAATCGCAATTAATGATATTAAGCTTTATCCTTATGAGGAAAAACAGACATATACAATTGAAAAAGCGCTCTTAAAACTGCCTTCCATTTGGGATTTTCTGAACCTTGATTTAGCAAACTCAAAAAAAATACCTGAGTCGTTGACATTAGCGCTGCAAGGGATTTCGCTACCGCTGAATGAAGAGCTTATTGAAGAATTCTTTCCAAGTCAGGCTGACGTCACTGATGAAGTGTTGAATATTGATAACAAAGCACTGCGGAAAATGGGTTATAACATAATGACCATGGATGTCAGTGCCAGTTATAATTATGAGCAGATCAATCAAGCGTTAAAGTTTAATGCTAAAGTATCTACACGAAATTTTTTCAGTTTTGAGTTTGCAACTAAGCTTGCCAACTTACCCAACCTGACTCCTCAACAGTTCATGTTTGTTGAACCTGAGCTGCAAAGTGTCCGATTTACTTATCGAGATGATTCTTTCAATAAGCGTTGGCTAAAATATTGTCAAGACACACATAACTTAAAGGAAAACGAGTGTATTGAGCACGTCGTTGCCTCATTTGATTACTACTTTGATGAGTTCCAGCTTAAACTCTCTGAGCCTTTTAATAAGCGCTTTACAGATTTTATGAAAAACTCTGGGGTATTGAATTTTGATATTGATATTGATGATGGCGCCGACTTACGTTCCTTAGATTTTATGCAAGGATTAGAAATTCTGGTTTTCAAAGATGTTCTTGTTTCTGTAAACAATGAATACATTCAGCCTCTTTTTGTCAGGTCATCAAGTACGAGTACATCAAGCAACAAAGTTGATGGAGAAGACGGTAAATCAACTTCCAGACCGTCAATATTATCAACTTCTGAAATTGAAGCTGAAGGGTATGAAATAGAAAAAGAAATAAAAAAGAGGCTTGATAATGTAGAAGATGTTAAAAACTATATTGGTCGGAATGCCTACTTGAAATTAACAAATAATAAAAAGGTAGCGGGAACCATTATAGACGTTAGAAATAATCGAGTTGTTCTTAAAAGTTATACAGGATCGCAAAGCGCCACTCTACAGTATCAATTTAAAAAAATTAAGTATATTGAAGTTGTAACGCAAGATTATCGTGCTTACTGATAGTGATTAGAAAAAAACCTGTAATGTGTATGCTTTAAGCTCGTAATGCTTGCTGGTAAGCCTCAGCAAGTTTGCTATCATATCGATTTTTAGCATAGGCAGGGCCATTATAACACTTGGCAAATTTTGCCCAGTCATGGTTTCGTAAAGCTTGTAACATAGATTTATGGGCTTGAATAAATGATACGAATGCCATTAGCTGGGCTTCTTCACTATTACACATAGCTGCAACAAAGTCATTTATCGTTTTAAATCCTGCAAGCTGGTAATTAAAGCCCATGATTTGAAACTTTCCCCAAGAGGCTGACTTTAATGCTTCTGTTTCATTAAGTAATTTAGCCTCAGCAAGTCTATCGTATTCCTTTAGGCCCCCTTTATAGAGCTTAGGATTCCATTTTCGCGATGATAAATGGGGATAAGCTTCATCGTATTGATGTTGGGTTAACCGGCTAAATATATGGGCTTCAAACAATATTGCAGGTTTATGTTTAGCGATAAATGCTTTACCACAGCTCTCAACATCTGCTACTGCTTTTACAGCAGCTCGGTCTACATCGAGTTGATTCGCTGCGGTTTGATAATAGTCTGCATGATTTTCTGGAGAAGCTTTTATTTGTGTTTCTGAAGTATGTTTTATTTTTATTGGGGTAATATTAACAGATGTCGTTTTTACATTAGATACGTTAGTTTCTTGTTCATTAGTATCTGGAATTAAAAGCGTGTCACCTGCATAGATTAAGTCAGGGTTTTTGGCTAAGTGAGGGTTGGCTGCAATTAGCTGATTTAATGATAGATTATATTTTTTTGCGATTGTGGTTAATGTATCACCACGCTTGATCAGGTATTGAGTTGTCATCTTGCTACCTAGCTATGGCTTATATGTTTAAGGGTAGCAAATTAAATCCTGAACAGTTTTGTTTTAGCGGATATAGATTGAAATGTTGGAAAGGTATGGAGTAACTCCATACCTTTTTCGCAGGGATTAATCTAGAGGTGATTATTGACCTGCTGACCAGTTAAACAGCTGTTCTACAATACTGGTTAGTGGCTGGTCATAGCGAGATACATAGTTAGCATAGGCTTTCCATTCGTTAGGAATAGGCTGACCTTTTTGCCATGTGCCACCTGGGTTATACATGGACATTGCACGACCATCAGGTCCTGGAGTCCACAAGAAGTCAGGGTGACGATTGTTATACCATTCACCACCAACGATATTGCCTTGTGCATCTAACTCTAGGTCATAAGTATAACGAACCTGGGTTTTACCATCATAACGGGCAGAGTCAGTAGCGCGATGTGTTGCACTGGTTTCAACCATGTAGGTCATGCTCATTTGAACACCTACTACATAAGTAGCATTGCCACGATAGCTCTTAAACTTATCACGGCTGAAGTCAGCCAGTTTAATCATGGCATCTCTTGCATTATTAAATGCTTTCCCTGTTTCAGGGTTAAAGTAAGTGTAAGAGTATTGATAAACAGGTTGATTCCATACTTGGTAGTCATAAGTAGCATCAAGGATAAAGCTACGCTTACTTACACCAATTTGGTTGACTACAGACTGGTGCCAGCTACCTGGATTGTTATCAAAACATTGTTGATCTTTTACGCGACCATTTTCATCCTGATCTGGATTTTTGGTATTACAACGGCCACCAATAAAACGTGTTCTGGGTGATGCTTCTGCCCATAACAGTGTACCTAGTGCTTTAATGTCTGAAGGATAGAATTTAATGTCTACACCATCAGCAGATTTTACCGTTACTGTGTCTTTGGGGCGAGGTAACATATAAGCGGCTGCAGCCCAACCGTGACATAAGCCCATCCAGCGCTCAACACTACCATTGTTGTCAAAGTAACCTTTACCCATATCCCACATTGATTTTGTTAATGTGTAATTGCTATCGCCTACCAGCAAGTCATATTTTTCAGAAGGAGATAGGGCATCAATATTGCCATTATTTACGTAGTTTTGTGGTGGATTCGTTTGGTTAGCATATGTCCAGTAATCATACCAGTTATTTTGGTAACCTAAGCCTGGATCACCATAACGATCACCCAGCGCACCTTTATATAAAGGCCAGTAAGTATCAGACCAAGGTTGCTCAGCTAATTTGGCTGAACGCAGTTTTTTAGCATCCATTGTGTGGATGTTTTTAATAAGTTGGCTGCCACTATCTACTAGTCGTGCAGGGTTATCATTGTATTGAATAGGTGAGCGTTTTTTATCACCTTTTTTGGTTTTTGAAGTTTGGGTGATAATATCTTTTCTGACAGCGTCTTTTTCTAGAATAAAGTCATTTGACTCAATTTGTTCCTTGGTGAAAACAGCTGCAGGCTCTATTTTTTCTCCATCTAAATTGTATTTAGCAGGAACTTCATTCATGACCTCTTGAGTATTTTGATAGAAGCGATTTAAATACTCGTTCACTGCTTTTTGTTCATCAACATTTACTGATGCACCCGCTTGGGTTGCAATGGCAAATGCCAGCAGAGATACAGGGAAAAGAGGTTGAGTTAGTTTCATTTCTACTTCCTTATATGAGTAACAAAAGATTGTTTAGCCCATTTCCACTTGACTTGGTTTATTTAAAGTTAAGCTTATTTTTTTACTTTGTAGTATTTAGTTGCTTAACTATTTAATCTTCAATGAATTTTAGAAATTATTATTTTAGGTAAAACCTGTCGTATTAATTCGCAAAAAACCAACCTGGAATATTTGTAGAAAAAATACTCATGGGAGGGCTGCATTGGAGATAAACAAACCATTTCTGACAAATACATCTGTGTCAGAGACAAGTAATGTATTATTGTGGTGTGAATTATGTCACAAAATGTAAATGGATGGCTAGTCTTTTTTTAAAACTAAATTGATTGAAGTCATCTTCTGCATAGTTACTTATTGATTAAAGAAGCTTAGCTGGAATGCGTTAGAGGTGCCTATTAGATAAAGCTTATTATAACTAAGGATGGTGGGAGTGAAATTTATGCATCAATGATATAGATGTCGTGTAGTGAGTAATACAGTAGCAATGGTCAAGGATCATTTAACTGCTACTTCGGCTCTTTATTAGTATAAGTGATCAGTAGCGCAGCACACTCAAAAAGTATGCCAATAAATAATGCAAAAAAGTAAAATTAATTGGGAAAAAAGTGCATATTTATGAGTTAGTTTAATACAACTTCCCTAGAGCTTGATTTTTGTATTTTTTATATGAATAAGGAATACACTACTTGATTGTTTAATTATCCTTCACTATTCATTTTTGCCCCTCCCATTTATTGAGGGAATTGCAAGGGAGGGGATGGCTATTTTTTTATTTTAACTTTTTGACGAATACTTTCGAGTTTCTTTGGAAGTTGTAAAGGGCCTGCTTTTCCTCTGGAAGGTCTGCTACTTTTGCGGGCTGGAAGCCTCTTTCTAGAAACCAGTGCGCTGTTCGAGTGGTAAGCACGAACAAATTTTTAATGCCGTGACTATTCGCATACTCTTCGCAAAAGGTAAGCAACTGATCACCATGCGATTGGCCTCGATAGTCAGAGTGAATGGCGAAACAGGCCAGTTCAGCGCTATCATCTGTAAAGGGATGGATGGAGGCACAGCCAATGGTCATTCCATCACGTTCTATTAGCATAAACTGATTAATTTCTCTTTCCAGCTGCTTTCTGGAGCGGCGAACTAATATGCCTTGCTCTTCCAGCGGTTCAATTAATTCTAATACACCACCAATGTCTTCTATTGAAGCTTGCCTAACTTCTTCATAACCGGCATGTGTAATCAGTGTACCTGAACCATCTCGTGTAAAGAGCTCCTGTAATAAGGCGCCATCAATACTGTGACTAATAATATGGCTGCGTTTTACATTAGCTGCACAGGCTGCTAACGCTGATTGCATAAGTCGCAGAGCTTCTTCATTTTCTTGAGTTTGAATGACCTCTCTTGCTTTTGCAGGAGACATTGCTTTTAAGAGCTGTCCTGAATGAGTATAAATACCTTGTGCTTTGCCAAAAGCGATAAGTTTTTCAGCTTTTAAAGCTATTGCCGTTTGAGTGGCAACATCTTCTGCCGCTAAATTAAATACTTCGCCTGTCGGGGATGAGCCAAGACAGTTTAGTAAAACAACATAGCCTTGATCCAATTGCTGGTGAATGACTTCGTGATCTACTCGCCTCACTTCTCCTGTGTGCTGAAAATCGATGCCATCCAAAACGCCCAGTGGTTTAGCAGTAACAAAGTTACCGCTTATGACACGAATTCTGGCATTATGCATAGGCGAGTTTGCCAGGCCCATAGATAGCATAGCTTCTGTTTTAGTGCGAACGTTGCCCACAGCATCTTTTACAATTTCCAAAATATTTTTATCTGTAACTCGAATATTTTTGTAGTAAGCGCATGTGATTTTACTATGTGCTAGTCGCTCATCAATTTGTGGTCTAGCACCAATGACTAAGACAAGACGTACACCTAAACTATTCAGTAAAGCTATATCGTGAATGGTATTAGCAAAGTTGTTATCTTGAACGGCTTCCCCGCTTAACATCAGCACAAAGGTTTTTCCTCGGTGAGCATTTATGTAGGGAGAAGAATGGCGAAAAAACTGAATGTACTCAGGGGAAGAAAAATCTACCATGCTAACAGGCTCATCTATACGGTTTATGTATAACAAACGTCGAACTAAATTATTATACCGATTCTTGTATTAGCGGCTAGGTTGTTTGTACATTTGGTGAGGTAATGCAGTAGTGGTGGATTAGCCGCTGCAAAATTTTAATAAAAGGATTAATGCGTGATAAAGGTAAACACTCATCTGGTTGGTGGGCTTTCGCAATATCTCCCGGGCCGAGCACTACTGTATCCATACCAAGGGCATTTAAGAAGGGGGCTTCAGTAGCAAAAGCCACGCTTTCTGCCTCATGTTGAGTGAGTTGTTGACAAAATTGTACAAAAGGGCTTTGTGCTGGGGTTTCAAATGCTTCTACGCTTGGAAATAAAGGATTGAATTCAATATCAATGGAATGTTGTTCAGCTATAAGGGCAAGTCTTTTCTGAATACTTTCACGAAGGTTTTCAGTGCTCATGCCAGGTAGGGGCCTTAGGTCAAATGCCAGCTCGCAACTGCCACAAATCCGATTAGGGTTGTCACCACCATGGATACAGCCAAGGTTCATAGTGGGAGAAGGTACAGTAAACAGTGGATTATTAAACTGTTTAGCAAGTTGCTGGCGAAACTGAATTAGATCCCCCAAAACATAATACATGGCATCTAAGGCATTATTGCCCAGGCTAGGGTCACTTGAATGGCCTGATGAACCATGGATAACAACCCGTTCCATCATGATTCCCTTATGCATGTTAATGGGCTTCATATTGGTGGGTTCACCGATCAGTGCAAACCTGCCAAGTTTCTGCTGTGCTTCCACTAAGGCTCTAGCGCCATCCATCGAGGTCTCTTCATCAGCAGTAGCTACAACAATAAGCGGGCATTGAAACTTTTGGGATAGCAAAGGTTTTACCGCTTCTAAAATGAGAGGGAAAAAGCCTTTCATATCACAGATACCCAAACCAAAGTAGGCATTATCGCGCTCAGTAAGTTGAAATGGGTTGCTTTGCCACAGGTGTTCATCACAGGGTACGGTATCCGTGTGACCTGCCAACACTAACCCTCCATGCCCTTCACCATAGCGGGCGATAAGATTGAGCTTTTTACTGTGAGCTGTATGCACAGGCATTAAATCAACCTTAAACCCAAGCAGCTCAAACCAGGTGGCTAGCTGATGGATGACAGGTTGATTCGATTGATCTAGCTGGGGGCTTGCACTACTAATGGAGTTTATTGCAATAAGGCTTGCCAGCATATCACGAAGAGGGGGAAGAACAGGTGTGCTCATAATGGTTATTTCCAAAAACTTTTTATGATGATTATTGCACACCTTAAAAGAAAACCAGCCACTTAGAAAGCTGGCTGGTTTTTTATGTTTACTATTGAAAAGGTCTGATAGCGCTTAGCTAAATAAAGTTTTCAGAATGAAGAAGAATAGAATAGCAAGACATGCCCCTGCTGGCAGAGTGATGACCCAAGACATTATGATGCTGCCAATCACTCGAAGGTTAAGTGCGCCAATACCACGGGCAAGGCCAACACCCAGCACTGCACCCACTAGTGTATGTGTGGTAGAAACAGGAAGCCCTGTTCCAGATGCCAACACTACTGTTGTTGCAGCAGCAAGCTCAGCGGCAAAACCACGGCTAGGTGTAAGTTCAGTGATTTTTTTACCAATGGTTTGCATGACCTTGTAACCATAGGTAGCAAGCCCTGCGACAATACCCAGGCCACCCAATAATAATATCCACCAAGGCATGCTGGCTTTTGCAAGTATTTGGCCTGAAGAGCTAATAACACTGTAGATAGCCGCTAGCGGGCCTACTGCGTTAGCAACATCATTAGAGCCATGGGCAAATGCCATGGAGCAAGCTGTGAAAACCATGAGAACCGCAAATAATTTTTCAACACTGGTAAAATGAAAGTCTTGATCTGCCTTTGGGTCAGGTTTGATACGACTTAAAATCACTTTCCCTAATGCCATGACAGTTAAGCCAAACAGCAGTGCCACCAAGAAGCTTTGACCATACGACAGGTCCAGGCCAATATGCTTTAAACCTTTAACCAGCGTGACCATTGCGATCATAAAGCCAGTGAAAAACATGTACATTGGGACAAACTTCTGGGCACATTCAAAAGGCTTTTCTCTATTTAAAATAAGCTTTTGAACACTGGTGAAGAGGCCAAATGCAATGGTTCCTGACAGGAGGGGCGAAACTACCCAGCTGGCTGCGATAGTGCCTACTTTCCCCCAGTTAACAACATCGGCAGATATGCCTACCGCTGCGAAGCCAACAATGGCACCTATGATGGAGTGTGTCGTACTAACAGGCCAGCCCTTTAGTGATGCGACCAGTAGCCAGCAGCCAGCAGCGAGAAGGGAGGCAAGCATGCCAAAAACAAGAAGCTCAGGCTGTTCAGCCAAAACAGGCAAACTGGGATCAACAATACCTTTACGAATAGTTGCAGTAACAGATCCCCCAGCTAAATAAGCACCAGCAAATTCAAACAGCATAGCAATTAAAATTGCTTGTTTTACCGTTAGGGCTCGTGAGCCTACTGATGTCCCCATTGCGTTAGCGACATCATTAGCGCCAACGCCCCAAGCCATGAAAAAACCAAAAAGACAGGCCATGCCCAATAACAGGGGGCCATATTCAGCAATAATGCTCATAGTCAGTTACCGAATTACTGAGATTTTTTTACCGGGCAAGTAATAGTTGTAAGTGACTACCAACTCGAGATGCACGATCTGCCAAGTCCCCTATCCAATCAATAATTTTGTAGAGAAACATGACATCCACGGGAGGTAAGTTCTTTTCCTGTTCAAACAGGGTGGCGCGAATAGAGATTTGCAACTCATCCGTGTCACTTTCGATGGCATCCAGTTCCTCAATCATCTTTTCAACAATGCCAACTTCTCGACCAGCAAAGCCTGTTTCGACCAGCTCGTCTAGCTCACTCATTGCTTTTAATGCTTGTGCAGAAGTATCAACAGAACGTTGAACATACTTGAGGAAAGCCGTGTGAAGTTCGGCAGGTACTTGCATTTTTCGGCCTAGCATAAGGCCAGCAATATCTTTAGCTCGATTGGCGACTTTATCCTGGACGGTAATAATGTCCAGTAAGTCGGTACGAGGTACGGGCAGAAATAAGCTCTTAGGCAAAGACAGGCGGATCTTTTTCTTCAGAAGATCTGCCTCGCCTTCAAGCTGAGCTATTTCAGCCTGTATTTTCGCAGCTTCATCCCAGTTATTATCCAGGACTGCTTCAATAAATGGTACTAATAATGTTGCACATTCATGCGCTTTAGAAATGTGCTTTTGGATCGGCCCTATCGGCGAGCGTCCAAACATACTTAATAGTAGGTTGTTCGCAGGCATGACAGCTTTTTCCTGTGAGAATTTGGCGCAAGTATAAGTGCTTGGTGAAAATGAAACCACCCCTAATGTAAGAAAAAATAAACAATCTTTTGTACTTTATTAGAAAACCTAGTGTTCTCAATGTGTTAGTTGCATTATTCATTATAGTCAACACACGGTATTGTGTCGGTTTATTAATAAACGTTAGACAAATTTAATACCACCAGGTTTTTCATACATATTCCTTACAGGAGATGCCAATGGGGGCAGAGACTGAGTTAAAACTGGTAATTAGCGGCAAAGATGTGGCGGAATTTCGTCAACTGTCATTACTCAATAGCGACACCAGCCAGTACGAAGGAAAGCAGCAGTTAGTTAATCACTACTACGATACCACTGACCAACAGCTTCATAAGCAACGTGTTGCCTTGCGAACACGCTTAACCGGTGATGGGCACTGGCTACAGACACTCAAAACACGAGGTAACAGTGTTGATGGTTTATCTGTGCGTGGGGAGTGGGAGTGGCCGTTGAGATCATCTGAGTTGGACTTTACTTGCTTAACTACAAATGTATGGCCAGAACCATTACAAAGAATTAAACCTGCAGACTTAAACGTAGTGTTGAGTACGAACTTTGAACGTGAAAGTTGGCTCGTGACGTTGGCTAGTGGTGCTGTTATTGAGATAGCTTTGGATATTGGATCAATAGTAGCAGGTGATGCACAGCAGCCAATTCGTGAAGTTGAACTTGAGTTAAAGCAGGGGCTGGTTGATGACTTAAAAGAGTTAGCAGATGAGTTAATGAAATTTATCCATTTGGTGCCGTGTGATTTAAGTAAAGCTGAGCGAGGTTATCTATTATTAAACATAGGTAACGGTAGTGAAGCGAATGAATAGTAATGAAGAAGGATGCACAAGTGGCAGTAATACAAGCACGGGCTGGAGCACGACGGCCTGACCAGGTTTTAGATTTGCGGGGGGTAGTGGAGTCACTCATCAGTGATGGGCTGATAACAGAGGCAACAGCAGAAACGTTGCTATCCAAACGGCGTAATGCCCTGCAATCTAAAATGCATCCGTTAGAGTATTTGGCGACTCAAAAGCTTAGAGATGAGTCACATGAGTCTCGGATGCTGGACGTTGATAACCTTTCAGAGTGGTTAGCCAAAAAAGCGCATCAACCCTACTATCATATCGATCCCTTAAAGATTGATGTGCAGTCTGTAACTAAGCTGATGTCTCATGCCTATGCAGAGCGTCATCAAATTCTGGCTGTCGAAGTTAATAATGATGTGGTAGTGATTGCCAGCGCTGAACCCTATGTTTTTAGTTGGGAAGATAATTTACGGCATGTACTGCGTAAAGATATCAAGCGAGTGGTAAGTAACCCAGTCGATATACGTCGCTATTGTGTAGAGTTTTATAAAATAGCGCAGTCTGTTTCCCGCGCCAGTGGCTCTGGCTATGCAAGCATGCTGAATAACTTTGAGCAGATGCTTGAGCTGGGTAACCTTCAAGCACCTGATGCGAATGATCAGCATATTGTAAATATTGTTGACTGGTTATTGCAGTATGCATTTGAGCAGCGGGCAAGTGATATTCATATTGAGCCGCGACGAGAGAAAGGTATTTTACGTTTCCGTATTGATGGCGTTTTACACCAGGTTTATGAGTTGCCTGCCCAGGTTTGTGCAGCAGTTACGAGTCGATTAAAAATATTAGGAAGAATGGATGTTGCGGAAAAACGCAAACCACAGGATGGTCGACTTAAAACCAAAAGTCCTGAAGGTAATGAGGTAGAGCTGCGTTTATCAACTTTACCTACTGCCTTTGGTGAAAAGATGGTCATGCGTATTTTTGACCCTGATGTGTTATTAAAGACATTTGCAGAGTTGGGGCTTGCGAGGGAAGATGGTGATCGCTGGCAGGAAATGATCACACAGCCTAACGGTATTGTCCTGGTTACAGGGCCAACAGGGTCAGGAAAAACGACCACACTCTATTCTTCACTAAAAGAGCTGGCTACTTCACAGGTAAATGTCTGTACCATTGAAGATCCTATCGAAATGGTTGAGCCAGCGTTCAATCAAATGCAAGTGCAGCATAATATCGAGCTTAGTTTTGCCAGTGGGGTGCGGGCTCTGTTGCGGCAAGATCCGGACATCATCATGATTGGTGAGATTCGTGACTTGGAGACTGCAGAAATGGCCATGCAAGCAGCGCTAACGGGTCATTTAGTGTTATCCACCCTTCATACCAATGATGCCCCCTCTGCAATCACCAGGTTAATGGAGCTGGGCGTGCCTGCCTATATGATTAAGGCGACAGTGATAGGAGTGATGGCCCAGCGCCTAGTGCGGACACTATGCCCTGCTTGCAAACAACCTAATCAAGTTGATGAGTCTGCATGGCGAGCGCTGACCCGCCCATGGTCTGCCCCAGTGCCAGGTCATGCTTGTCAGCCAGTAGGGTGTTTGGAGTGTAGAGAGACAGGTTATAGAGGGCGTTTGGGCGTGTATGAAATTTTGCGTTTAACAAACAACGTAAAAGATCAGATTAATGCTGAGACAGACCTTAGCTCTATGCGTAAACTGGCTTATAAGGAAGGAATGCGTAGTTTAAGAGTCAGTGGAGCACAAAAAATTGCCGCTGGGTTGACAACGATAGAAGAGGTTTTACGGGTTACTCCTAGTTCAGAAAATCATTAAGGCACTTCTTTATCATTATGTATTGATGCTGATATTAAATGTAAATACCACATGTCACGAATAATGTGTCAGGCTCGAACTGTGATAAATTCATCATAGTGTTCTTTTTAATTAACTTTGGAGACAGTCATGGAACTGCCTATTGTTCTAATTGTGCTTGTGGTATTGGCCCTCTCACTGTTGTTTATGGCCTTTAAATCCGTTAATCAGGGATATGAGTGGACTGTCGAACGCTTTGGCCGTTATACCCGAACATTAACACCTGGGCTAAATGTCATTATTCCCTTTTTTGACCGAGTTGGTCGAAGAATGAATATGATGGAAACAGTATTGGATATTCCTCCCCAAGAGGTCATTAGTAGCGACAATGCGATGGTGACAATTGATGCGGTGTGTTTTTTTCAAGTAGTGAATGCAGCTCAAGCCGCTTATGAAGTAAATCAGTTAGAGCATGCAATACGTAACCTGACGATGACGAATATTCGTACGGTTCTTGGCTCACTGGAGCTGGATGCGATGTTATCTCAGCGAGACCAAATTAATGAGCGGTTATTACGCACAGTGGATGAAGCAACAAATCCTTGGGGAGTAAAAGTTACACGTATTGAAATAAGAGATATTACCCCACCTGCGGACCTGGTTGAGGCTATGGCAAACCAGATGAAAGCCGAACGGGAAAAACGTGCAGCGATTCTAGAAGCACAAGGTGAGCGCCAAGCTGAAATTTTAAAAGCTGAGGGTGAAAAACAGGCAGAGATACTTCGGGCTGAAGGTGAGCGTCAGGCTGCCTTTTTAGAGGCAGAAGCTCGAGAGCGGGCTGCTGAAGCAGAAGCTAAAGCGACTAATATGGTTTCGCAAGCGATCGCTGAAGGAAATATACAAGCCGTGAATTACTTTGTGGCGCAAAAGTATGTTGATGCCTTAAAAGATGTTGCTTCCGCTGAAAATTCAAAGGTGATCATGATGCCTCTTGAAGCGTCCAGTATCATTGGTTCTGTGGCGGGTATTAAGGAGCTTGTTCAAGAAAGTATGGCGAAACAATAATGTTAGTAGAATGGTTATCGCACATCTCATTTTGGATGTGGTTTGGTATTGGACTTTTTTGTCTCATCATTGAAGTATTTGGCACAGGGGGGTATTTCCTGTGGATTGGTATTTCCGCTGGAACGGTGGGTTTATTAAAGTGGATATTTCCCAACTTAAGCTGGGAGTTCCAGCTAATTATATTCTCTTTGATTGCGCTCATTAGCGCTTACAGCTGGTGGCGCTATTTGAAGCACAAACCATCTACACCGCGTCAGTCAAGCTTGAATCAAAGAAGTCAGCAGCTGCTAGGAAGGTGCTATATAGTAAGTGAGGCTATTGTCGGTGGGCGTGGCAAAATAAAAGTGGGTGATAGTTTCTGGATGGTAACAGGCCCTGATTTACCTGAAGGTGCTCAAGTGAAAGTTGTTGCGGTCAACGGTATGCAGCTCCAAGTTGAAGCAGTGGAAAATCAAAGTGTGCAAGCTGCTACGTTGGATAATAAGGTATCAGAGTAATTGTATAAGAAAGTGATATGTTTGAAGAGATTACAAATAAAATGGAGCTATTGCTCCTCTTGGTTTTAATAATCTCTATAAATTACCCTCCGAGTGATCTTTTGAAAACTCGGAGGCATATAAAGATATATGCTATGGACTACGCATAAAAAAAATGGTGAAGGATTTAGTATGCCTGTTGTGAAAGGTATATTTTCAACAAAAGAATAGTTGCGTAATAAGTGAGGTCAAAAATGATCAACAAGTGGTTTGGAACAAAAGTGTGGTTGTGGTTTACCGCTACTGTTTGTTTCACGTTTGGTAGTTTATGTATGGCGGAATTGCCTGCAGAGATTGAAGTTGACCGATTTATTTTGGCAGCCAAAAAGCATATTGAGCAAGGAAACTATGGTCAGGCTGAGCAATATCTGCAAAAAGCAATTGCCTTACAGGTAACCCCGCCAGATGAATTTTACTTTATTTATGGAAAAGTATTATTCAAAAACAAAAAAATGGATCAGGCTCAGGAAAATGTAGAACGTTATTTAAAACGAACTGGAAAAGAAGGGGAGTATTATCAAGAAGCACTAGGCATGTTTACTGATATTGAAGAATTTAAACAAAAAGACCAACAAAAAAAAGCAGCCATCAGTTCAGTTGATAAAAGTGATGTTATAAAGATCGAACCCAGTGAAATGGATAAGGTAGTAAACCGCCTTAAAGCACAGTATAAAACATCAAGTGAAATTATTGCTTTAGAAAAATATATTAATGAAATGCTTGCTGAGAATGCTTTAAGAAAAGGAAAAGTTATTAATTTAAATAAAGAAGCAGATGAGCTATATACTATTAATGCAAAGAATCTTGGTGAGCTAATTGTTACTAAAGTGATAAGAACAACTGATGATGGTGGTAAGCAACTACAAAATGCAATATTGAAAGTATATGGTGTGACTACCGATATTAAATATAGTTGTACTGGTGTTGATAATATTTGCTGGATTAAGCACCCTGTGACTATGGAAAGGTGGATTGCTATTCGTGGAAATCAAAGCACTGCTAATAAGTTGACTACATTTATAGCGGAATTAATAAAATATAAACAAAAAGAAGGATGATAGGCTAATTAAAATAAATAAGTGGTTAAGTTGTTAAGCGATTAAATAGTTAAGCAGTTAAATAGTTAAGCAGTTAAATAGTTAAAGGGTATCTGCCATACAATTCATTATTGTTAAGGACATGACGCACTTTTGTTGTTAGGAAGTCATAGGTCAGTACCCTTCAAACTCGTATAGATCTTTATCAGTGCGGGATTAGCTATAAGTACTTAACAGTTGCTAAACTTGATATGTGCCAGTTCACACTGTTAATGACGAGACTGTAAAAGATTCTGTGTAACCGCCTATTCTTAATGTTAACAATGTATAAGGATAGGCCATTATGGTGACTCAAAAAGAACTCGAAGCCTTTGCTAAAAAAGCCGCCAAGGGCATTAAAACAGAAAAAGACCTCAATCAATTTGCACAAATGCTCAAAAAGGTCACGGTTGAAACAGCTCTTAATACAGAGTTAGAAGAATACTTAAATGATAGCAAACAAGCCCAACCTACCGAAAAAAACAGTCGAAATGGCTA
>NZ_AUAF01000013.1 GCF_000428585.1 Zooshikella ganghwensis DSM 15267
GGAGACAACGATTGGTCAGCTAGTAGAAAGGTTTAATATTCAGCGAACCAAAGGCAGAACACTATGGAGCTTGACTAATCGAATTACCCGCAAGCTATTATCACACAGTTTGTGTGTATTATTTAATAGGAACCAAGGCAATGCTCCTCTTCAGTTAGCTAAATTAATAGGCTAAAAAGTCGAGCATCGCGTTAAAGTACAGATAGTGACTTAGGTAAGCATTTTAGTATGTATGCTGTGTAATGAGCTACGGGAAGATTATTAACATAGCATGTTATTACTATCTACTACTCTGTTACGCTTAAAGACAGTATTTAGTGGTGATTGGCTGCTGTAAGATAAAAAGTCAGTATTATTTATAAAACACGAGTATTTTATGAAAGGAGAGAGTGTAAACTTATTTATTCTTGCCAGCTTATAATGCCTTCACCTTGATGTGTTATTTGCCACCAGTCATTATCTGCAGCTTCCTCTTCCTGCCAGAATGTGCCATTACAACGTATCTCAGTGTTAAAAAAATCAAAAGCGTCACGAGCACACTCAATATCTGTTTCCCAAGGTGTTTCAGCTGAGTTAAACCAAATACTCGTAAAGGCCCGGCCAGCTGCTCGCTCAACTACCATAATGGGGATGCTCATACCTTCCCAATCAGCATTATATTGATGGGTGCGTCCTTCTTTATTGAGTAACTCAATGTTATCAAAACGATCATCCAGCCATTCTTCAATAAGCTCTGGCGTGGTGTTTTTTACATAGATTTCAATATCAGGTAATTGCATGGTTGTTACTCTCTTGGGAAAACTCGTTATCCAACCCTGTCAAGAGCACCTAAGCTAACACGGGTAGTATAGACCTAGCAATGCTACTAACCAGTTAATCTTTATACCCAATGCTTTTAATCTGTCGAATTGTGATAATGAAAAGAGAGTTAATGCGTTATACACCAAACGCTGTTTGTATTATTGAGCTTATCGTTACAAATTGAGGTTATGTGTATACAAGTAATGAAATCATACGGCTAGCCTTATACTAGGCTAACCGTATGATTCACACTGAACTTAGATGTATTTACCTATCAGTGTGGTTAGCCCAATAGGTTAGTCATGATGCGTTCGTAAATTGAGGAAAGGGTTTCAAGCTCAGAAATACGTGTGCACTCATTGACTTTATGGATGGTGTCGTTACAAGGGCCTAACTCGATAACCTCGGTACCATAGGGAGCTATAAAACGTCCATCTGATGTGCCACCTGAAGTGGATAGTGTAGAGTGAGTGCCAACCTCCGCGTGAATGGCTGCTTGGGCGGCATCAATTAAACGTCCTCGTTCTGTTAAAAAGGGACTGCCGAACAACGTCCAGTCAATGTGGTAGTCCAAGTGGTGTTGTTGCAGAATATGATGGGTTCTGGCTTGAAGCTCTTCTGCAGAAGACTCTGTGGAAAAGCGAAAATTAAACATCACTTGTAGTTCACCAGGCACAACATTACCTGCACCAGTGCCAGCATGAATGTTCGAAATTTGAAAACTGGTAGCTGGGAAAAAGTCATTGCCTTTATCCCAGTGGGTAGTGGATAAGGCTGCAAGTGCAGGTGCGGCAAGATGAATGGGATTCTTGACCAGGTGAGGGTAAGCCACGTGACCCTGAATACCTCGAATGGTCAGTTCGCCAGTCAATGAGCCTCGACGACCATTTTTAATGACATCGCCGACATGTGCGGTACTTGATGGCTCACCAACAATACACCAATCGATGTAGTCATTGCGGTCACTCAGGTATTCCATTACTTTGCGTGTACCATTGACGGCAGGGCCTTCTTCATCACTGGTAATTAACCATGCTAGCGATCCCTGGTGATTGGGGTAGGCGTTAAGAAAGCGCTCAGTAGCCGTCACCATGGCGGCTAAGCTACCTTTCATATCAGCCGCACCACGTCCATATAAGTAATCATCTTTAATTGTTGGAGTGAAAGGCGGTGTATGCCATTCTTCTTTAGGGCCTGTCGGTACAACATCGGTATGCCCAGCAAAGGCAAGGACAGGTCCACCGTTTCCTTTGCGTAACCAAATATTATCAACTTCGCCAAAGCGTAAACGCTCGACATGAAAACCCAAAGGTTGCAGGCGACTAATGAGGAGGGTTTGACAGTCAGCATCTTCTGGAGTGATAGACGGTCGGGCAATTAGGTCACAGGCTAATGCTAAAGTGGGTGATGTGGTTGTCATAAAGCAGCTATTGCTCCCATTGAAATGGGGGGAACACACATAATATGCGCATCAGTTTTTGTTACCCCTCCATACATACTGGTCAGATCAGAGAGTTTGTGAGTGTCGACTTTCTTTTATACCCTTCACGAATCATTTTTAGGGTTTGTTGTCAGCGCTCTTCACCCCAGTCACTTATTAATATAAGCTCCGGGGGGGGCATCGCTTGACGGCCGCCCCTAAAAAACCTTCGTTTTGGGTATATTATGGAATTGGATAAAAAAATAGTTGGGCAAGTCGTCCTAAGCTATCGTTTTTTCTTTGTATTCACATAAGTCTTCAATAATACAGGAGCCACATTGAGGTTTTCGGGCTTTGCATACATAGCGACCATGTAAAATTAACCAGTGATGGGCTTCCATTAAAAACTCCTTGGGTACAAGGCGCAGTAAACGCTTTTCTACTTCATGTACATTCTTACCTGGTGCAATGCCTGTTCGGTTAGACAGGCGAAAGATATGGGTATCAACTGCCATAGTGGGCTGTTGAAATGCGGTATTTAACACAACATTAGCTGTTTTTCTCCCTACGCCTGGGAGCGACTCCAATGCTTCTCGGGTATCAGGTACTTCTGCGTTATATTTTTCTATAAGAATTTGACAGGTTTTGATGATATTTTCGGCTTTCGCATTGTATAAACCAATGGTTTTAATATACGACTTAAGCTTGGTTAAACCGAGGGCAAGTATTTTTTCTGGTGTGTTGGCAACAGGAAACAGCTTAACGGTAGCCTTATTGACACCTACATCCGTTGCCTGTGCCGAAAGTATAACCGCAATCAGGAGCTCAAAAGGCGTAGTGTAGTTTAACTCGGTGGCTGGGTTGGGGTTTTGGGCCTTGAGTCGAGAAAATATTTGCTGTCGTTTTTCTTTATTCATTTTACTTTCATAGGTAATGAAACTGCGCTATGACAGGAGTTAATTTATCTGGCCCGTTACCCTAACACGTTTGCTACCTTTTTCAACGGGCGCCGACTTTTGTTTAGCCCGCTCAGCCAGGTTTTGGTCAATGATATTTTTGAGTGCGATCAAAAAGCCCATAAAAACAAAGGCGCCAGGCGGCAGGATAGCAAACAGAAACTTTTTATAGTCAGTAATTAAGGTTATCTCCCAGTTGCGAGCAACATCACCCAGCAGAAGATGCATATTACTGAATAAGGTACCTTGACCAATTAGCTCTCTCATGGCACCCAGTAAAAGCAGGATTGATGCGAAACCAAGCCCCATTGTAAAGCCATCGACTACAGATGGTACTAACGCACTTTTAGCGGCAAAACTGTCAGCTCGGCCCAGAATAATACAGTTGGTAACTATGAGCGGGATAAAAATACCCAGGATTTGGTATAGCTCATAAGTGAAGGCTTGCATTAGCAGCTCAACACAGGTGGTAAATGAAGCAATGATCATGACGAACGCAGGTAAACGGATGGCATCGGTTACCTGTTTGCGGATGAGGGATACTACCAGGTTTGAGCAGGTTAATACTACGGTTGTTGCTAACCCTAATCCTAAAGCGTTAACAACACTATTTGATACACCAAGTAGGGGGCAAAGCCCTAATAGTTGAACAATGGCTGGGTTATTTTTCCAAAAGCCATCAGCCGCGACAGTGGACAGTGGTTTACTCGCCATCATGAGTCCTCAGTTGTTGCAGACCTTGTTGAAATAGGGTGTCTTGATGCTTGTTAAAGTAACTTAAGGTGCGCTTAATCGAGCCAACTACTGCTCTAGGGGTAATCGTAGCGCCTGTGAATTGATCAAAATCACCACCATCTTTTTTGACTGCCCATCGATCTTGGTCGGGATTAGTTAATGACTTTCCAGAAAAGCCAAGAATCCAGTCTGATACTTTGGTGTCAATGGCATCGCCTAGACCAGGTGTTTCTTTATGAGATATGACGCGTACACCACTCAGTGAGCCATCAGCGTAGATGCCGACAAGCAATAAAATTCGGCCATTATAACCATCAGGTGCTGTTGCAGGCAGGATGATGGCTGTGGGTTGCTGCTTTTGAAAGGCTACGTAGCCATGAGTAGCCTTTTCATTGCCCAGGTCTTCATTGGGGGCAATAGTGACTGTGGTTTTAAGTAAGTCATTGTCATGACTTTCTTCAGGCAGAATTTCATATAATGCTTTGGCTTCTGCCTGACGAATTTGGTCTGCAATTCGGTCTTTGGTTAATGCATAAGTAACAGCAATAACACCAACCGTCAGTGTCGCAAAAACACCTAGTAGCAAGCTGTTACGGGTAATGGCAATCCCTATTACATTCATGGGTCGTTAATCCGGTTTGGCTAAGCCACGATTAGGCTTTTTATGGCCATAGGTTCTAGGTTGGGTGTAGTAGTCAATGGTGGGGGCTGCCATGTTCATCAGAAGGACCGCAAAGGCAACGCCGTCAGGGTACCCCCCCCAAGTGCGGATGATATAGGTCAGTGCACCAATGCCTGCACCAAAAATGAAGCGCCCTTTATTACTGGTTGCAGAAGTCACGGGATCAGTAATAATAAAAAATGCACCTAGCATCGTGGCGCCGCTTAACCAGTGAAAAAGTGGAGAGCCGTGACTGTCTGAGCCTTCACCACCATAAAATAAGGTAGCCATTACACCCAGCATAAGCAGCATGCCTGCAGGTGCATGCCAGGTGAAAACACGCTTATATAGAAGCCAGCATCCACCCAACATGTAAGCTAAACTGACCCATTGCCAGCCTTTGCCTGCCCAGTCAGAAAAAACGGGGTTGGTTGCCCACAACTCTTCGATGGTCAGGCTAGTATTTTCACGAAAGATATCTAAAGGTGTGGCCATGGTCATTGCATCCAGCGAGCTAACAGGCATGTTACCAGCAAACAGCTGGATTGAGGCTATAAGGTCGAGAACACCTTGACCTTCGCGCACGCCTAATGCTGGAAGCCAGGCGCTCATTTCCAAGGGAAATGATACGAGCAATAACACATAACCCAACATGGCAGGATTAAAGAGGTTTTGCCCCATGCCCCCATAAAGGTGCTTGCCAATAATAATGGCAAAGCTGGTGCCGATAAGTGTCAGCCACCAGGGAGCCGATGGAGGAATCGCCAGTGCAAGAAGAGCAGCAGTGACAACAGCCGTATAGTCTTGCAGGAAAAAGCGAATAGGTCGCTTACGCAGTTTTATAATCAATGCTTCACAGCCAACAGCCACTAGTGAAGCCCATACCAGGTTGATAAGAACTCCCCAGCCAAAAAAGTAAACACTCACTAATAACCCAGGAATCAAGGCTATTAAGACATTAAGCATGATTGCCTGTGTTGAGCTGGCCTTGCGAGTATGCGGTGAGGTTTGTCGAATGAGTGTCATAGCATAACCTCTTTAGGCATCAGCAAGGGAAGATGATGGTTGTTGCTGGTGTTCAGCAAGTGCTGACTCGGCTTCAGATAAAGCTTTTTCTGAAGCCTCAATTTCCTCTTTTGGGGGCGCTGTATCAGCATGCTCAGCCAGTTTATTAAGCTTCCGGAGCTGAGCTTTGGCCATTGCCACTTGGATTTTAAGGGTTTTGGTTTTTTCATCTAATGGGGGTTTTTTAGGCTTTTTACTTGCAGCCTCTTTTGAGGGGGAAGGAGCTTCAGTAGAAGTTTTCGCCTTGGCAAGAGCTTGTTCTGCTTCAGCAAGTGCAACTTGTTTTCCGGCAATAGTGGCTTGGAGAGCATCTTGGTCGGCTGCATTGTTTTCAGCCGCTGCAGCATAAGCACGTTCCGCTTTCTTGAGTGCTGCTTTCGCTTGTGCCAATTTTATTTGCAGCACTTTTAGGTCAGGACCTGAGCTTGCGTTTTCCTTTGAGTTGCTTGTAGTCGCTTTTTCTACAGGGGGGGCAGCCTGATTCGAGTCGTTCGGGGTGGCAGCAGCCAGGGCTGTTTCAAGTGATTGCTGCTGCTGTTGCAACCGATCTAAATCTTCTTGTTGTTTAACATCGGGCGTTGACTCACTTTGTTCAATATTGCGTTGTAACTTTTTCAATTGTGCACTGACCATGGCCAGTTGGATTTTTAACTCTTTCTGCTCTGCAGTCAGCTGAGGTTTGGACTTGTTGGGCGCTTTTTTAGCTTTGGCTCTTTCCAGCGCTGCTTGAATTTCCTGTTTTGGTTGCTGATCAGAGGCCGCTTTTTCAGCTGCCGCTGCTTTTAGGCGTGCTGCTTTTTCGGCATTGGCTTTGCGCTTAGCTTCTTTAGCTGCCGTCTCTTTTGCTAGACGATCCTGTCTGGCTTCAAAGCGCTGTTTAGATTGTGCAGCTTTTTGTTGCATCAGCTCCTGCTGGCGAATGATACCTTTAGCCCCCCGGTAATATTGCACCAGAGGAATATGGCTTGGGCAAACATAAGCACAAGCACCACACTCAATGCAGTCAAACAAGTTATGGTGTTGCAGTTGAGCATACTCTTTACCCTGAGCAAACCAAAACAGCTGTTGTGGGAGTAGTGAAACAGGGCATGCCTCCGCGCAGTGACCACAACGAATACAAGATTGAGCAGGAGACGCGGGGGGTAGTTCAGTCTGGGTAGCTGCAATTAAGCAATTCGTGGTTTTGATAATAGGTACGGCGAGTGATTGCAGGGTGAAGCCCATCATGGGGCCACCCATCACTAAACGTCCCAGGTGTTCTGAGTGTAAGCTTGCCTGCTCTAATAGAAAGTCAACAGGAGTGCCTAGCCTGACTTCAAAGTTGCCTGGTTGCTGAAGAGCTTCTCCTGTAACAGTTGTTATTCGAGAGATAAGTGGTTTTCCAAGAATAACTGCATCGTGAATTGCCGCTGCAGTACCCACATTTTGACAAAGGATGCCGATATCTGCAGGCAAGCTACCGCTGGGTACTTCTTTGCCCGTGAGAATTTGAATAAGTTGTTTTTCGCCACCAGAGGGGTATTTGGTTGGAAATACCACTATTTCTATAGTGGTATTCTTGGCCGCTTTTTTTAAGGCCACAATGGCTTCAGGCTTGTTATCTTCAACGCCTAACAAGCACTCTGTAGGTTTAACCAAATGTTGAAGAATCTGAATACCACTAATAATTTGGTCTGCTCGCTCCCTCATCAGCATGTCATCTGCTGTTATATAAGGTTCGCACTCCGTACCGTTGATAATGAGCGTCTTAATCGCAGACTCTGCGCGAGCTGCTAACTTCACAGCAGTAGGAAAACCTGCACCACCTAAGCCTGTAATACCTGCTTGCTGAATAGTTTCAAGTAAGGCTTCTGTAGATAACGATGCGTAGTCTTCATTGGTTTTTAATGCAACCCATTGGTCCAGTCCATCACTTTGGATTTCAATACAAGGCTCAAACATGCCCGATGCATGAGGGACAGCCATAGGGCCTATATTGGTTACCGTACCTGATACGGAAGCATGAACGGGTGCACTGACAAAACCATTAGCGCGGGCAATACATTGTCCTGTTAGTACATAGTCTCCAACAGCAACAATAGGTTCGGCGGGTGCGCCTATGTGCTGGCTTAAAGGCAGTACAACCTTATCAGGTAGTGCGGCAATTTTGATGGGCAGCTGTGTTGACTGATGCTTGTTTTCGGGGGGATGAATTCCGCCGGTTAAAGGCCAAGTTTTACGAGTCATGCAGCATGCCCCCGTCCAGCATCAGTAGCTATTAATTTCACCGGGGCGGGTGGTAGCTCCCATGACCAGGTTTTGGTTGTTACTTCAATGGGTCTCATTTCAATACAGTCAACAGGGCAGGGCTCAACACAAAGGTCACAGCCAGTACATTCATTAGCAATCACAGTGTGCATTTGCTTGGCTGCACCAAGAATGGCATCAACAGGACAGGCCTGAATGCACTTTGTGCAGCCAATACACTCATCTTCTCTGATATAGGCAACGGTTCGAGGTTTTTCCTCACCATGAGCTTCATCCAGCGGCATAGGCTCGACATCAAGCAAGTCCGCAAGTGAGGCAATGGTGCTTTCACCACCTGGTGGACACTTGTTGATAACATCACCATCGGCAATTGCCTCGGCGTAGGGCCTGCATCCAGGATAGCCACATTGGCCACACTGGGTTTGAGGCAACAATGCATTGATTTGATCAACGAGTGGATCGCCTTCTACTTTGAACCGCACTGAAGCAAAGCCAAGTATGGCACCAAAAATTAATGCCAATGTCAGCAGAGCAAGTATGGCGTAGACAATTATCTCCATGAGTGACTGCCTGTGATTAACTACAAATTAAAGCTTGATAAGTCCAGTAAAGCCCATAAAGGCCAGTGACATTAAACCTGCGGTGATCATGCCTATAGCTGCACCACGAAAAGGCTGGGGCACATCAGCTAAGGCTAGTCGTTCACGCATTGCCGAAAACATAACTAACACCAGTGAAAAGCCAACGGCAGCACCAAAGCCATAAGCTGCAGACTCCAGTAGTGAGCTGTGTAGCCGGTTACTATTAAGTAGGGCAACACCAAGCACAGCACAGTTAGAAGTGATCAGTGGTAGAAACACACCGAGTACACGATAAAGCAGGGGGCTGGTTTTGCGGACAACCATTTCAGTAAATTGCACAACAACAGCTATGACAAGGATAAAGGCAATGGTTTTTAAAAAAGTTAAGTCCAGAGGCTTTAAAATGTACTCATAAGTGATATAGCTAGTGATTGATGCCAGGGTGAGGACAAATGTGGTTGCCAGTGACATGCCCATGGCTGTTTCCAATTTATTGGAAACCCCCATAAATGGGCAGAGTCCCAGGAACTGCACAAGTACAAAGTTGTTCACCAAAATTGCACTGGTCAAAATAAGTGCAATTTCACTGGCTGAATCAAGCATGCTTAAAATACCATCTACTGGAAAAGTGCGATAAAACGCAGTGATTTAACGGGAGTTGTCACTAAATGGCTGAATGACTATTATCAGCCAGCTTTTTATGCCATACAAGATGATAAGGCATAAGTTTTAAGTCAAATATGTTATAAGCTTAATTGGCATTGCTATAGGGAGTGGCTACTTCCATTACTAAAGTTCATGATATGGACATACTGAGTTTGTTAAAAACAGCAGCCAATATCATAACCATCCGCTATCTTGGCTAGCGACTAGAGTACTCTCATGCCTGGCTTAGCGCCGCCGTCAGGGTGAATAACCCATAGGTCTTTGCCTCCAGGACCAGCACAAAGCACCATTCCTTCCGATAAACCAAACCGCATTTTTCTTGGTTTAAGGTTAGCGACAACCACAGTGTGCTTGCCAACTAACTGTTCAGGGCTATAAGCACTCTTTATCCCAGAAAAGACTGTACGAGTTTGTCCACCTAAATCCAATGTCAGCTTTAACAGCTTTTCTGCCCCCTCAACATGCTCTGCGTTCGCGATCAGGGCTACGCGTAAGTCAATCTTGGCAAAATCTTCGAAGTTGATTTCGTCCAGAATGGGCTCTTTACTAAGTGGGCTATCGGCTGGTATGGCCTGTTGCTTGGGGGCTAGACTTTCTTTGGACGCTTCAACCATTGCACTGACTTTTTTCGGGTCAACCCGGGTTAGCATGGCACTGAATGGTTGAATCGCGTGGTTGAGTAAAACCGTATTCACGTCATGCCACTGAAGGGGATCTATACTGAGGAACGCTTCCGTATCTTCAGCTAAAGCCGGAATAATAGGTTTTAAATACAGCATAATCAGGCGGAATAGGTTAATACCTACGGTACAAACATTAAGGACTTGTTGTTCCTGTCCAGGTTGTTTCGCCAACACCCAAGGTGCTTGATCATTAATATAGGTGTTTGCTTTATCCGCCAGTGCCATGATCTCGCGAACCGCTTTGGCAAACTCACGCTGTTCATACAAAGAAGCGATTGTTGAGGCCTGATCTGCAAATGAGGCAATTAAATCTGGCTCACTGTTTTCACTAGAAAGTACACCACCCTGTTTCTTGATGAAGTTGGCACAGCGGCTAGCAATGTTAATTACTTTACCCACGAGGTCAGCATTAACACGTTGACAAAAATCTTCTAGGTTAAGGTCAATATCATCAATACGACTGTTGAGCTTTGCGGCATAGTAGTAGCGCAGATAAGAAGGGTTTAAGTGATCAAGGTAGGTGCGGGCAGTAATGAACGTCCCTCTGGACTTGGACATTTTTTCATTGTTGACGGTGAGATAGCCATGTACGCACACTTGAGTAGGGGTGCGATAGCCTGCACCAGATAGCATAGCAGGCCAAAACAGGCAGTGGAAGTTGACAATGTCCTTACCGATAAAATGGTAAACTTCGGCCCGACTTTCTGGATTCCAGAATGTATCAAAATCGAGGTCATCACGCTTGTCACAGAGGTTTTTAAAGCTAGCCATGTAGCCTATAGGTGCATCCAGCCAAACGTAAAAGTATTTGCCAGGTGCTTCTGGTATCTCAAAGCCAAAGTAGGGGGCATCACGAGAGATATCCCAGTCTTGTAAACCACTATCCAGCCATTCGGCAAGCTTATTAGCGATTTCTGGTTGGACGTGCCCAGTTGTTGTCCATTTCTGTAAAAAGTCAGTGAACTCGCTGAGTTTGAAAAAGTAATGCTCAGACTGCTTCGTTATTGGTTTTGCGCCAGACAACGTGGATGCTGCATTTTTGAGCTCCGCTGGTGAGTAAGTAGCACTGCATACTTCACAGTTATCGCCATACTGGTCTGCCGCGCCACACCGAGGACATTCCCCTTTTATATAACGATCAGCTAAGAACATATGCTTTTCAGGGTCATAAGCCTGGCTGATGGTTTTTTTGGAAATATGTCCTGCAGAGCGAAGGGCTAAATAGATGGTTTCTGCAAGCTCACGGTTTTCTTCTGAGTGTGTGGAGTAATAGTTATCGAACTCAACAGAGAACTCACTAAAGTCTTTGATACGCTCAGCGTTAATATTTTTAACCAGCTCATCTGGCGTGATGCCGAGTTTTTCAGCGTGAAGGCTAATGGCTGTGCCATGAGCATCATCTGCACAGACATAAATACACTGGTGGCCACGCATTTTTTGAAAACGGACCCAAATATCAGTTTGAATGTATTCCACTAAATGCCCCATATGCAAAGGACCATTTGCATAGGGTAGGGCGCTTGTTACCAGAATGTTTCGTTTAGCTTCTTGGGTCATGGTCAGCCAGTATCTCAATTCTAAAGTTCAATAAGGGGGCCAATTATAATGCCAAAGATGCTGGGTTTCACCCAGCAATAGTTCAGGTTTTTGCCAATCCAGAATGTTAGCGAACACTTATGGGTTATGGTCAAGTATTACTTCAACTAACAAATGTTGACAGAAAAAGGTTGGCATCATTCAAGCCTTCTCTTTTACAATTAAAGGTATACATATTGATACACTACGTTTGAGGCATTGATTGGCGAGTGAGTCACTGACTCGTTTCCTTGTGTAGGCTACTAGTGGTTTTAGCGTAGTTTCTCTATTTGATTAGAGACTGTCCCTTAAGTATGAGTGTCGCTAGTGTAAGTCCATAATTAGGTAATATCCCTTACACAGAAGTGTTAGGTAAATAGCAACACTAAAGTAATAAGCTGCCATGCTGGGTAATTAGGTGAAATGAAATCATGCTACATGTGATGGCTACAGCTTCATACTTTAGGTGTCGTTTAAGAGAACAGTTTTGCCTTAAGTATGGTAGATTACCTTAATTACACTGAACTCAACTGAAGTATGTTGGAATAAAACAGCCTTAATCACACCTAATGAGTGGATAGGTTGTGAATAAAGTGAAACGTACTAATTCTTCTTGCTCGATTTTCAGATATGTCTATAATCGTCGCCCCTTTCTCTTCATTGATTGAAGGAAGGAATTGTAAGGTTAGCCCGTTAAGGCTGAACGCTGGGCGAAAGGAATTCACCCATTGCTCTTAAAGTAAGATATGTTGGCCTTTGTTGGCGGGTATGTCTTCCTTGGTTAGTGGTCGTGCGAAGCAAAGACATTAGTCAGTAGGTACGCACAAGATGTATATAGTACGTTGAAGTAGCTGGAGCGACCTTTGCATTAGTAACAGCGGGTAGATAGCAAGCAGGTATGTTATGAGCAATGATCGAAAACGATACAATCGTTTACTCAACCAGGGTGTTCCACCTTGGGAAATAGTTACTGCAGAAACTGCTTCAGACTCACCTCAGCACCCGGTTTTTGGTCGAGGTAGGGAGGCTGATCAGCAGCGCTCAGATAACCAGGAAGGTACATCTGGAGCAAGAGTACAACCTTTGCCTGAGGATTTTGAGCCAGATCCTCGATATGTTGAGTGGCTTGCTATTCACCATGGAATTCCGGCAGAATTTATTTGGAAGCAACTACCTGATTTCAAGTTATACTGGCTGGAAACAGGTGAAGCACGTAAAGCTTGGCAAAATCGATTTAAAAACCATGTGATCTATCAGTGGAAGCGCCAGCAAAGTGAAAGACGGCAAAACACTTATCAATCAACGGCTGAAGAACTTACAGACTACAGCTGGGCCAACAAATTCCGCTTCGAAAGCGGCGTCGAGCGATCCGACTAAGTATTATCAGGCCATTAATGCTGTTTTTCGGAAGTTAAGAGCAGCGTCACCGATTAAGTTCCGGTCTGCCTTTCCTACGCAGGATGACCTAGAAGTAGCAAAGTCTTTATGGCTTGATATGCTCAAGGAGTATTCGCCTGAGCGAATAGTCAACGCTGCTGACCTTGCTATTCGACACACTGAGTTTTTTCCTGACCTAAAAGAAATTCTTTACTATTGCCGGTTACGCTACGAAGAGCTTGGCTTAAAAAAGCCCCTGGCGGCCTACTATGAAGCTTGCAATGCTGCTGAGTTTTCGCCTGACTACAGCTGGTCTCATCCTGCCGTGTATTTAGCGGCAAAAGCCACGGGTTGGATGGTGCTCCGTAGTGAAGAGCAGCGCGTAGCTTTCCCTCTATTTAAAAACAACTATGAGCAATTATGTCAGCGATTATTGGATGGTGAGTCGCTTGATGAACCCGTTGCTCTTGCGTTAGAGCACAAAAGATCATCTATTCAAGATGTCGCCGAGCAACAGTCAAATAAACAGCTTCAAGCAGCCATGCAGGCTCAAGGCATCAATCCTAAAGGCGGGCGAGCTGCATTTCTCGCGCTGCGATCAAAGCTCAAAAAATCTTCTGATTAATCCTTTTAGTGCCCTTTTGGTGGGAGTGAGTATGACCCAACGCATACGCCAGTGTGTTGAATCGTTGATACAACAATCATTAAAGCCATATCTGGATATTCCATTAGTCACAAGCGATGTCATCAAGCATTTTCAATTGATTGATGATCATCTTGATATTGCAATTGAATTCAACTTTCCTGCAAACGACATCAAACAGCCTTTAGAAGAAACCCTTAAGCAAGGGCTTGCTGAACTCTCTGATATAACAACTTTGAATATAGTTGTGAATTGGACAGTGCCGACCTTTCCTCGTTTAACGCAAATACCAGCGCTGCAGCAGGTCAAAAATATTGTTGCCGTCGCATCAGGTAAGGGAGGGGTCGGCAAATCGACAACTGCTGCTAACTTAGCGCTAGCTTTAGCGCAAGAAGGTGCCCAAGTGGGTGTTCTTGATGCGGACATTTATGGACCCAGCCAAGGTATGATGTTGGGTGTGGCTGAGGATGCACGTCCAGAAACCATTGATGATAAATATTTTAAGCCACTCATAGCTCATAACATTCAAGTCATGTCTATGGCATTTTTGGTGACGGACAAAACGCCTATGGTATGGCGTGGTCCTATGGTCAGCGGCGCGTTACAGCAGTTGTTACAACAAACACTGTGGCAGTCATTAGATTACCTTATTATTGATATGCCACCAGGCACGGGTGATATTCAATTGACTTTGGCCCAGAAAGTGCCAGTAACAGCGGCCGTGATGGTCACCACACCCCAAGATATTGCCTTGCTTGATGTGTGCAAAGGCATTGAAATGTTCCATAAGGTGAAAGTTCCTGTTGCAGGTGTTGTAGAAAATATGGCCATGCATGTTTGTAGTCAGTGTGGGCATGAGGAGGCAATCTTCGGTGAGGGTGGTGGTGCGCAGTTAGCTGATGAATATCATGTGCCCTTGCTAGGTTCATTACCACTGGATTTAAAAATACGTCAACAAACAGATAGTGGTAAGCCAACAGTATTAGCCGAGCCTGATGGTCAGATTGCTGAGCGTTATCGAGTAATTGCAAGAAACATGGCTGTACAGCTGGATAAAATTACCGAGTCGATGTCTTCTGGGCCTACGATTTCTATTGCGGATGACTAAACTGATTAGCATACGTTATTGATGATTTGCGATTTTTTCTGGAGTAGACAACATGAGACTGTGTGATCGTGATATTGAAGCGTTGATGGAGCAAGGAGAGATTGTAATCGATCCACAGCCACCATTATCTCGAATTAATGGTGTCAGTGTTGACTTAACACTGGGTAATAGCTTTCGGGTGTTTAATGATCATGCAGCCCCCTATGTTGACCTGAGTGGTCCTAGGGAAGAAATGGATCGTGTACTTGACTCGATTATGAGCAAGGAAATTATCCTGGAAGATGAAGAGTCCTTCTTCTTACACCCTGGCGAATTGGCATTGGCTGTTACTAAAGAATCCGTGACGTTACCAGATAACATTGTTGGTTGGCTTGATGGTCGTTCTTCCCTGGCACGCCTTGGGTTGATGGTGCATGTAACTGCGCACCGAATTGATCCTGGTTGGAGTGGACAGATTGTATTGGAGTTTTTTAATGGCGGAAAGCTACCTCTTGGTTTAAAGCCTAATATGACCATTGGTGCCATTAATTTTGAAACGATGACTGGTCCAGCGATGCGCCCTTATAATAAGCGACAAGATGCTAAGTACCGCAATCAATCCAGTGCGATTGCCAGTCGAATTAGTCGTGATAGTTAAAGATAGATGTTGAGTGTTGCTTCTAATTTCAGCGCCATTAACTTTTAAATCATTGTGGACTATTGATCGGCATTTTTCAGCAGGGCGGGGAATTTGTGCTTTAGTTAAAGTATAGAATTTTAGAATTTACTATAAAGGCTGGAGTTTTACCCTTGAGCTCTCGAACCATTAATGTATTTTTTGGGTTGTTTATAGCCTTTCACCGTATATTGACGTTACAGCTTGGCCGTAAGCCGCGCTTTTTTCTATATGTTTTTTATGGAACCTTTATTTTAATTAGCGTGCTTTTTTCGGCATTACTTTCCCCTCAGGCTGTGGCGGCAGAAAAAAAAGAAATGCCCCGAGTGCTTTATGTCAGCGATCCCTGGCCACCTTATATTCTTGGTGAGATAGGAAGGCCAGCCACGGGCGGAGTAGCAGTAAATTTTGCTCGCGAACTGTTAAAACGTCTTGGCTTTCAAATGGATACCATGTTGTATCCGTGGGAGGAGTGCTTAAGGATGATCCATGAGCACACGGCTGACATAGTCTTTCCTCTTATTCAAACCACAGAGCGATCTGGTTATATGACATTTAGCCAGACTGTCTTTATATCTCATGACCGTGTGTGGTATTTGCGGCGGCGTGGTGAGCCTGTTCAGTGGCAATTAATGAGTGACTTGTATCCTTATCGTGTGGCAACCATTCGAGGTTATAGCCATGGCGTGGATATGGATAAAGCGATCGAAGAAAATAAGTTTAAAGAAGTTTTTTATGGTGCAGATCATCTGGAAAATATTGATAAACTTATGAATAATGAAGTTGACTTAATGATTGCAGATGAGCAAGTGATGCAGGATATTATTCGCCGACATCCAAAATGGCGTGACAAATTTAGTTTTGCCAGAAAAGCCATCAGTAAAAGTCAATATAAAATAGCTTTTTCTAAAGGTTCAAAGTTAAGTTCGCGTATAGATGATATTAACCTAGAAATAAAGCGTATGCGTTCAGATGGTAGTTTACGTAAAATTTTTTCAAATTATTAGGTTCTCTGCTGATCGCAATCAATATCATACTATGTTTGCTCGGTCATACTCGCCTGTAAAGATAAATTAAAGGACAAAGCCAAGGCTGAGCAGGTATAGTTTTAAGCAGATATAGTTTTAAAAAAAGCTTGGTCATAAAGTTTATAATAAATCGCCATCAGGAATAGGGCACTGTTATGTTGGAACAGTCAACGATTGAAAATAATGTGCGAGATGTATTTCAGGGACAAAAAGCTTCAGACTTAATGACAACGCAGGTTTGTACTGCACACTATGATTGGTCAGTTAATCAGCTGGCTGATTTTTTAGTTGATCATCAAATATCTGGGGCGCCAGTCATTGACGAGTCAGGTAAGTTGTTAGGTGTTGTTACATTAACGGACTTGGTTCGTTATGCAAGTTTACAGTCAGATGAACCCCCTGTCCGTGATTCAGGCTTTTATCAGGCATTAGATAATTATAGGTTGTCTAGTGAAGAGCGTAATGCTTTTCGTGTAACAGTTGATAATTCAACGCTTGTTGCTGATATTATGACACCTTTGGTGTATGAGGTAGAGCCTGCTACTCCACTGGTGCAAGTTGCTGAAGCTATGGTGAGAGGGAAAATTCATCGTGTTTTGGTGACCAAAAATAAAGAAGTTGTAGGTATTATTTCTGTTCTCGATTTATTAAAAGCGGCCATTTCATTATAGTTAAATTATAGGTCTGGCTATATTCTACAATTTTCCGTGTCAGAACTACTTCGCTATTGCAGTTTATTTTTTTACCTTAAACTCGGCTTTGGCCATTATTGAATACACATGACGGCTAAAAATAAGCTATTAGAAACAACGGGTTAGAATTAATTCATATCATGGTTTTCATTAGACATGAGTTAATTCAGGTTATAACCACTAACAGTATTGCTTTACCTGCAATGCCTTAGCTTCTAAATGGCCAAAGTCGAGTTAAATGGACTTTTGCTTGTAATTAAATGTTTACTTTTTAAAAAATAGCACGCTAATACAGCGTGCTAGTAATATTGATAGTTAGCATGTTGATAGTTAGTAAGTTCCGTAGTATGTACTGAAAAAGTCAGTAAGATAGCCCTGTCCGGATATCATATTTATTTGTGCCCGATACTGTAAGCCTCTTCTAAGACTAACAAAAACACGAGCGTCTTGCTGGCTAACTTTAATGACCAGGTAACCATTTCGGGTATTATCAATGGCTGCTCTAAATAGCTTTAGATATCGATTTGGCTGATTGAACGAGTCAATCGTTGCTGTGAGTGTTTGTTGTAACTGAGGTATAAATAGAGAAATATGTTGTCCTACCATAAGTTGCTGAATAGCGCTGGTATTTACGTTGAGGTAAGCGACAGGATTACTTTGAGAGTAGTTTACTAGATCGGCTTGCCACAAAGAGACGACAGGTTGAGTGGGTTGGTTAATGCTATCATCATTGACCAGACTGATAACACCTTGGTTAGTCACATGGCTGAGTCTTGCTTCGTAGGTGCCCTCACTGCATTTTATTGTTATGTAAGACTCAATCTCATTCGTTACGATGGTTATAAATTCTTCGTCGTTTGCTTCGGAAAACTTACCTTGCCAAATCGTCATGTTGCCTGGTTGCGATTCACGATGAGTTAATGTAGCAATAAGCGTTTTATGGTTTTGGGGAAGTGTTATCTGCAAACGCCAGCCAAGTTGTAGCCTATTAAATACACTGGTATTAGCTATAACAGCGTAATCACCTTTTGCATTTTGCTCAGAGCTTAGCGTCCAAATTTTAAGGGTGGGGTGTTCGGCTTCTTGGACATTTTTTATTAAATCATCTTCGCTAACAATTAATCCTTTACCTGTAGTATTATTTATTTGAACCTCATAACTTCCTTCATTGGTAAAAAGGTTAATACGAGTGCTTTTGGGTGTGACAATTAGACTGGCTGACCCGCTACAGGACTGACCAATTATATTGGCTTGCCAGATAGTAATATTTCCGCTGTTTTGCTCACTCTCTGTTAGTTGTAATACGATTTTTTGGTTAGGGAAAGGTAATGTAAGCTGTGTACCAATAACCATCTTGTTGAGCTTATCAGCATGAGCTGTGATAAAAATGGCTGGGGAGCCATTAGGCGCTGTTCCATAGGGTGAGCCTTGCTGTAACTCCCATAAGCTTATTGCATTATTGTTAGCACTTATGGTTGGTATATAAAAGAAAATAAGAAGGCTGATAAATAACGCAGCAATTGGTGAAGTGAATGCAGGTGTTTTCACCTGGAGCTCCCTAATGTATGGACTGTCAAAACAAGAGAGCAGTTTTGCTGGCGGAATTTTTCTGATAACTGCCCTGAACATTAAATGTAGTACATTTAGTAACAGGCTGAATATAAGTCTACATCAAAGACATAAACTGAGTCTCTGCTATAGGTGATATTTCATTACTCGATAGAGCCATCCAGAAAAACTACTTCCATGATGCAATAGAATAGGTCTAACAATAGCATGGACAAAGAGAGTACCGCAACTTTATTGCCTCATGTGTCATAAATTATACTTTTCATTAAGATGTCGTGAATATACGTTGAATGTTGTGTTTCCTTAAATCACATCAATAGTTGTATATTATCGAGACTAAAGATCTAGAAAGCATGGAAAGTGCAGCAAGATAAAAAGTTATAAAAGTGAATAATTTGGATGCTATACCTAAACGAAGGCTATACGAGGATGATGAGGAGGGGGGATTAAAAAAATGGTTGCTGTGATTAAGCAACTAATACCCAATTTATTGGGGTGTACCAATGACAGGTAATAAACCTAAACCATGTCATTGGTGTATGTATATTAATTGTGTGCGTGTAGCTCTTCATTAAGTGCTATAGCACTGCGGTTAGTTTTGCACTCAAGGGCACCTGTTAAGGAATTGCGGCGGAATAATAGGTCTGATTGCCCAGCAAGTTCCCTTGCTTTAACAACTTTCACGGGTTGATTATTTTCATCGAGTACTTGGACTTTAGCTCCAGCCGTAATATAGAGTCCAGCTTCGATGGTACAGCGATCTCCAAGAGGAATACCTACTCCAGCATTAGCGCCAATAAGGCACTGCTCACCAATGGCAATAACAATGTTATTACCACCTGAAAGAGTACCCATTGTGCTGCAGCCACCACCAAGGTCACTTGCTTCACCAACGATCACACCGGCTGAAATACGTCCCTCAACCATACTTTTACCGACAGTTCCTGCATTAAAGTTAACAAAGCCTTCATGCATTATCGTGGTACCTTCTCCCAGGTAAGCACCCAGACGGACTCTTGCTGTATCGGCAATTCTTATACCTTTAGGCACAACATAATCGGTCATTTTGGGGAATTTATCCACCGAGAAGACTTGTAGCTGTTGACCTGATAGTCTTGCTTTTAGTTGGTGTTGAGGTAGTTCAGCAAGGTCTATAGCCCCTTGATTGGTCCAGGCTACATTTGGCAGAAGTGAAAAAATGCCACTTAAATTGGTACCATGGGGTTTCACAAGACGATGGGAAAGCAAGTGAAGTTTTAAATAGGCTTCAGGCGTTGAAGTCGGAGCAGCATCACTTTCTAATAGCGTTAGTACAATAGGTTGCTCAGACTCCATAAGCTGCTCAATGAACGCTACGGGTAATTCTGTTGCATCATCTGTTAATGACTGTGCAAGTTGCTGAAGTTGGTCTTTTGTCAGCTCAATGGATGTATTGCCTTGTTCATAGTGAACAATAGCACTGATATGATCAATAAGTCGTGAAGAAGGGGATAAAATAGGGTTTGGGTAATATACTTCTAGCCACTCTCCGCGGCTATTTTTTGAACCAATGCCAATGGCTAAACTAAAAAACTTTTTACTCATGAGTACTTCTCGTCATTAATTTTAAAGTAAAATCTGTTGGTAGTTTGTTTCACTGAAACCAACCAAGCGTTGACTTCCCGTGTCAATAATCGGGCGTTTAATCAATGTTGGATGAGCAACAAGTAACGGTACGACGGAGGTTTCATTGACAGTATGTTTTGTGTCTTCAGGTAATTGGCGCCAAGTCGTACCCCGTTTATTAAGTACTTTTTCCCATCCAAGTTCGGTACACCAGGCACTAACCTGTTCTAGAGTGAGTCCTTGGCGTCGGAAGTCGTGGAAAGTATAGTTTATGTTATTAGCATCAAGCCATTTACGTGCTTTTCGTACGGTATCACACTGGCTTATACCGAATAGAGTAATCATTAGACTTTTTGTTCTCCGCTCATATTTTTGCAATAAATAAATTACTGAATCGTAAGGCTTTTGCGGCGACTGGTTCTTCGGCCGGCATCTTGTAATGCTCTATCATCCAGCTGTTTGCATATAGTTTGTCTGATATGCTCGCATTTATCTGCATCAGTAATAGGACAACCATGAGCGTCTGTTATAAAAAAGACATCCTCTACACGCTCACCAAGTGTTGCTATTTTTGCATTATGAATAAATAAACCTAGCTCCATAAATATGCGCCCAAGCAGGGCTAATAAACCAGGACGATCTGGTGCGATTATTTCTAAAATAGTCGTACCATTGTTTGGATTATTGCTAATGGTTACTTCTGCTGGATAGGTAAAATGCTTTAATTGTCGTGGTGTGCGACGCTGAATGATACTGGGGTAACGTGCAGGATTATTTAACTTGTGAGTAAGCGTTCGCTTAATTCGTTTTATTCTTTGAGGATTATCACCTATAGGTGTGCTATCGGCCTCTAAAACAGTAAAGGTATCTAGGCTGTAATTATTATGAGAGGTGATGATTCTTGCATCCTGAATGTTTAAATTAAGTTGGTCAATAGCAGCAGTCGCGGCAGCAAATAAATTATCACTGTCTTTTGTATAAATAAAGAGCTGTGTTGCACCTTCAAAGCCTGGGTGTGTTGTTTCTCGCACAAGAACAAGTGGGCCATTTGTTGTATTTTCAGTAAGAATTCCCTGAGTATGCCACACGATTTCTTCAACCGAATGTCTTAGGAAATAGTTATCGTCTAGAGAGTGCCAGATATTAAAAATTTGTGTGGTTGGAATATTCTCCGTGTTAAGAAGTGTGAGCGCTTCTTCCTGTCGTGATGCTATACGTTCGTTTTTATCCGCAGGTTTTTCAAGTCCACGACGTAAGACTCGTTTCGTTTCTTGATACAGTTGTCTTAATAAGGCTGCTCGCCAACTATTCCATAGTTTGGGATTGGTTGCATTAATGTCAGCAACAGTCAGCACATATAGATAATCTAAGTGGGTTTGATCAATAACCTGTCGGGCGAAAGCGTGAATAACTTCAGGGTCAGATAAGTCTTTTCGTTGTGCTGTAGTAGACATCAGTAAATGATTACGTACCAGCCATATAATCAAGTTGCTGTCTTCTTTGGCAATGCTGTGACGTATACAAAAGGCGCGTGCATCTTCTGCACCTAACTCAGAGTGATTTCCTCCCCGACCTTTAGCAATGTCATGATAGAGTCCAGCAATATGGAGTAAAGCAAGATCTGGTAAGCGTTGAACGATTTCGGAGGCAACGGGAAATTGTTCTGCATTTTCGGAGTAATGAAAGCGACGCAAAAATTTTATTAATAATAATGTGTGAGCATCAACTGAATAAATATGGAATAAGTCATGCTGCATTTGTCCAATTATTCGTCCAAACTCGGGTAAATAACGCCCCATTAAACCATAACGAACCATTCGTCTTAAATTTACAGTTAAGCCGTAAGGTGCAGCCATCAATTGGAGAAAAAGTGCTGCATTATGTGGATCATTTCTAAACTCATTATTGATGAGGTAGCGATGCTCTCTTATAAGTCGAATAGTTGTTGCTTTTACACCGAGAATACTAGGATTTTGCGTCATGATTACAAATATTTCGAGTAGTGCTGACGGCGTTTTTCGAAAAACATCAGGTGTAACGACTTCGATATAATTATTTCTTGTTTGAAAACGCTCATTTATCGATACGACAGTTTGAGCTTGTCCTGCAGATAAGATTAAATCGTCAAAGTGCTGCAAAAGTAAGTCATTTAATTCGCCAAGGGACATAACAACACGAAAATACTTTTGCATAAACTGCTCAACAGCCAAGCTGCCGGGCCGATCTTTATAGCCAAATAATGTAGCCAGCTGCTGTTGATAATCGAACAATAAGCGGTTTTCATCACGACGGGCCAGCATATGCAACCCATATCGGACCTGCCAGAGAAAGTCTTGGCCAGAGATTAAAATACTGTATTCGTTCTCGGTTAAAAGCTGACAATTAACCAGGTCATGCAGTTTGGTAGTACCAAAGTGACGGCGAGTTACCCAGGAAATCATTTGAATATCACGTAAACCACCTGGTGAGCTTTTTAAATTAGGCTCTAAGTTATATTCAGTTTCATTATATTTTTTATGCCGAGTACGTTGCTCTTCGTATTTAGCTTGCAAAAAAAGGCGGCTGGGCCAGATGCCTAAATAACCGATTCGCTGCCAAAGCTTGTTTAATAAAGGTGCGAAACCAGTGATCACTCTAGCCTCGAGAATGTTTGTCATGACCGTTATTTCATCAGCCGCAGCACTCACACATTCATCCAGTGAGCGTACACTGTGACCAACGGCCAGATTTAAGTCCCACAATAAGGTGAGGAATGACTGAATGGCAGACAGGTAGTGATTATGCTGATTTCCGGAAAGCAAAATGAGCAGGTCAATGTCAGAATGGGGGTGAAGCTGGCCTCGACCATAGCCGCCCACCGCAAGCAGGACAATATCCTCTTGCTGTTGTCCCACATAAAATTCCCACGCTAACATGAGCAGTTGGTCCATTACCCAGGCTCGGCCGTGGACCAGGTGCTCTATATTAATACCTGCTTGATACAGCTCATCCATTTTCTGTTGAGCGCGCTGTAATGATTTTTTATAAGCAGGTAAAGGATTACTGGAAAGTATTAAGTCGGCGCGAAACTGACCTTTGTCAAATAGTTCTGTACATAATTGATCAAAGGATGGTGGTATAAACATGTTAACCAGCCTCTTAGTGAAATACTTCAGTAATCAGAAATGAGAACAGGTACTTTTACAAAATATTTTCTTCTTTGCGCTGGGTAAAAATTTCTGCACCTGTCGCAGTCACCAAAATAGTATGCTCCCATTGGGCTGATAGACGGCCATCTTTAGTTGTTACGGTCCAATGGTCGTTTTTATTAAGTTTGGTAAATTTTTTACCGGCATTGATCATCGGTTCTATGGTAAAGGTCATGCCTTCTTGTAATTTAAGCCCTGTGCCGGCTTTACCATAGTGGAGAACTTGTGGGTCTTCATGAAACTCTTTGCCTATGCCATGACCACAATATTCTTCCACCACGCTGTAATGGTTAGCATGTGCGTGTTGGGCAATGACAAAGCCAATATCACCTAAAAAAGCACCAGGCCTCACTGCAGCAATACCTTTATATAAGCACTCTTGAGTAACTTGGCAAAGTCTTCTCGCATGTTCTGGTGGGTTGCCAATGAAGAACATTTTACTGGTGTCACCGTGATAACCCTCTTTAATGACGGTAACATCAATGTTGATAATGTCACCGTTCTTGAGTGTTTTCTTATCACTTGGAATGCCATGGCAGACAACATGGTTGACGGATGTACAGATAGATTTTGGAAAACCTCTATAATTAAGGGGGGCAGGGATGGCATCCAGCGTGTTAACAATATAGTCATGGCAGATGCGATCCAGCTCACCTGTGGTAACACCTGCTACAACATAAGGCTCGATCATTTCTAATACTTCAGCTGCCATTCGACCAGCAATGCGCATTTTTTCAATTTCTTCAGGTGTCTTAATTGTAACATTCATTCTAAGAGGTAAATCCTGACAGTAGTATTTAACGGCAAACGATTCTAGTTCTCGATAGTGTATCAGAACTGGCAGCCGTTATTTAAGAGGGCTTGGCTAAATCTCTATGGAAGCAAACTCTAAGTAAGTGATAGTTGTCGCTTTAAGATAACCTAAAATTGAAAGATAAATTGTAGTGTTAAGGTTTTAACTAAGGTGCTTTTATGGTATAAAGCGCCGCTTGATTAATAGGTAAGTAATTTTAACCCCACACATGTGCCGTCACATAGACTTGGGTGCCGAAAGGTTGGTCTATGGGGTACATGGAGGCTTAACCCATTTATAGGAGTTAGTATGCCAAAAGTAACAATGCGTGAAATGCTGAAAGCCGGCGTTCACTTTGGTCACCAAACCCGTTACTGGAACCCAAAAATGGGCAAATACATTTTTGGTTCTCGCAACAAAATTCATATCATTAACCTGGAGCATACCCTTCCAGCATTCAATAGCGCTTTAGCTTCAGTTCAAAAAATGGCAGAAGCGAAGAAGAAAGTGTTGTTTGTTGGGACAAAGCGTGCCGCCGGGAAGATTATTCGTGAAGAAGCGCAGCGTGCAGGAATGCCTTATGTTGACCACCGTTGGTTGGGTGGCATGCTGACAAACTACAAGACAATTCGTCAGTCTATTCGCCGCTTACGTGAGCTTGAAAGCCAAAGTCAAGATGGTACCTTTGAAAAGCTAACGAAAAAAGAAGCTTTGATGCGTAGTCGTGACATGGAAAAGCTAGAGCGTAGTCTTGGCGGAATCAAAGACATGGGCGGTTTGCCTGACGCTTTGTTCGTAATTGATGTTGATCATGAGCGTATTGCCATCAGCGAAGCAAATAAGCTTGGTATCCCCGTAATCGGCGTTGTTGATACCAACAGCAGCCCAGAGGGTGTTGATGTGGTTATTCCTGGTAATGATGATGCTATCCGCGCCATTCAACTGTATGTACAGTCTGTAGCAAATGCTATTGTTGAAGGCCGTTCTGCTTCAGATGTTGGTGCTAAAGATGAGTTCGTAGAAGAAGTTGACGAGCAAGGTGAAGCACAAGCGGCTGCTGAAGGCTAAGCTAAACCTCAAGTAGCACATTGCATTGGCTGAATGACAATAAGGGGGCAAGGCCCCCTTTTTGCGGATAATGTGTTAGTACGCTTATTCAGTCAGCATGTTTTAGTCTAATCAACCTAATTCAGAGGAAAATGTAATGGCAGCAATTTCTGCAGCATTGGTAAAAGAGTTACGTGAGCGCACTGGCCTGGGCATGATGGAGTGCAAAAAAGCACTTGTTGAGTCAGAGGGCGATATTGAAAAAGCCATTGAAGAGCTACGTAAATCAGGCCAGGCTAAAGCTGCAAAGAAAGCTGGACGGATTGCCGCTGAAGGCGTAATTGCCGTTAAGCTGGCTGATGATAACCGCTATGGCGTCATGATCGAAGTTAACAGTGAAACTGACTTTGTGGCTCGTGATGATAACTTCTTGGCATTTGTACAAGAAATAGCTACTAAGGCATTTGAAACGAAAGCTTCTTCTGTTGAACAGCTGATGGCTGATGGTATGGAAGAAAGACGTCAGGCGTTAGTACAAAAGATTGGTGAAAATATTTCTGTACGTCGTGTCATTGCAGCTGAAGGCGAAGTAGTTGGCAGTTATGTACACGCCAATAACCGGATTGGTGTACTCGTTGCCTTGACCGGTGGAAATGCAGAAGTTGCTAAAGATGTTGCAATGCATATTGCTGCGGTTAACCCAACTGTTGTCAGCAAAGAAGATATGCCTGCTGAGCTTATCGAAAAAGAGCGTGAAATTTATACTGCTCAAGCTCAGGATAGTGGCAAGCCAGCTGACATCATTGAAAAAATGGTTGTGGGCCGAGTCAATAAGTTCTTGGCTGAAAACAGTTTGGTCGAGCAACCTTTTGTGAAAAACCCTGACATCAAAGTAGGGCAGCTGGTTAAAGAGGCTGGTGCAACTGTAACTGGTTTTACCCGTTACGAAGTTGGGGAAGGTATTGAGAAAGAAGAAGTGGATTTTGCTGCTGAGGTTGCGGCCCAAGCAGGCCTCAACAAGTAACACCATATTGGCCTGCAACTGCAGGCCAATTGCTTTTGGGCGTTTAAAAAGATGCGCTGATAGAAGGAATGCTCTATGCCGATAAGTGATCGTCAACCCAAGTATAAACGTATTCTCCTCAAGTTAAGCGGTGAAGCATTAGTGGGTACCGAGGAGTTTGGTATTGACCCTAAAGTGCTGGATCGTATGGCTCTAGAAATAGGGCAGTTGGTGGGTATTGGCGTTCAAGTCGGCATTGTCATTGGTGGCGGCAATCTGTTTCGTGGGGCCTCACTGCATGAGGCGGGTATGGACAGAGTCACGGGTGATCACATGGGGATGCTGGCCACAGTGATGAATGCGCTTGCTATGCGTGATGCCCTGGAGCGCTCAAATATTAAAAGTAGTGTCATGTCAGCGATACCTATGAGTGGTATTGTTGAACACTATGACCGGCGTTTGGCGCAACGCTACTTGACGAATGGTGATGTGGTTATTTTTTCTGCAGGAACGGGAAATCCATTTTTCACAACTGACTCGGCAGCCTGTTTGCGAGGTATTGAGATTGAAGCAGACTTAGTGCTGAAAGCGACGAAAGTTGATGGTGTTTATACTGCAGATCCAGTGCAAAATCCTGATGCGATCAAGTATGATACGCTGACCTATGACGAGATACTGACACGTAAGCTGGGTGTTATGGATCTTACCGCCATTTGCTTGGTAAGGGATCACCTGATGCCTGTTCGCGTTTTTGATATGAATAAGTCAGGTGCGCTCCTAAATATTGTTGTGGGTGGTAATGAAGGCACGCTGATTTGTGGGGTGAATAATGATTAATGAGATTAAGGCTGAAGCGTCAGCCCGTATGAAGAAAAGCTTAGAGGCACTATCTGTTGCTTTTGCAAAGATTCGAACTGGCCGTGCTCATCCTAGCTTGCTTGACGATGTGAAAGTGAATTACTACGGCTCTGAAGTACAGTTGTCGCAAGCAGCTAATATTTCTACTGAAGATGGACGGACATTGGCGGTTATACCTTGGGAAAAGCACTTGGTTCCTGAGATTGAAAAAGCCATTTTGAAGTCAGATTTAGGTTTGAACCCAGCAACATCTGGAGATGTGGTTCGTATTCCTCTGCCTCCATTAACAGAAGAAACGCGTAAAGGTTTTATTAAACAGGCACGTCAGGAAGCAGAGTCTGCGAGAGTGGCTGTACGAAATATTCGTCGTGACGCAAATAATGATCTCAAAGGCTTGCTGAAAGACAAAGAAATCAGTGAGGATGAGGAGCGTAAGGCACAAGATGATATCCAAAAGCTTACGGATAAATTTATTGGTGAAATAGATAAAGTGCTTCAGGGTAAAGAAAAAGATCTTATGGAAATATAAGTGCGAACTGAGAAATTGGTTGGCAGTTGTAGTACAGATGTCGCAGCAGTGTGAAAAAACGCTTCATACTGCTGCTGTTTTTTTGGTGACGTTACACTACTTTTGTGAATTATATTTGCATCTCTCTGTTTGCATAAAGCAAATAAATGTTTATTGTTTCGACCTCAATTCAATAGCCGATTATTTCCAGATTTATGTCTAATCATCTCAAACCAGAGATTTCTGATTCCCTGGGAGAACTAAAAAATCGCCCTAAACATATTGCCGTCATTATGGATGGTAATAATCGTTGGGCCAAACGCAAACGACTACCTGGTATAGCAGGCCATCGTGCGGGCTTGAGCGCAGCACGAAGTATTGTTGAGGCTTGTGGTCGTTATGGTATTGAAGTCTTAACTTTATTTGCATTTAGTAGTGAAAACTGGCGTCGGCCGGAAGAAGAAGTTTCAGCGCTGATGGAGTTGTTTTTAAGAGCGCTGAAAAGAGAAACTAAACGCTTACATAAAAACCATATTCGCTTAAAAGTTATTGGTGATCGTTCAGCTTTCAGTCCCTCATTGCAAAAACATATTGCTGATGCTGAAGCGTTAACGGCAGAAAATGCCAAAGTTACTTTAGTGATTGCTGCAAATTATGGTGGCCAGTGGGATATGCTGAATGCATGCCAACAGCTTGCCGAAAAAGTTAAGGCCGGTACATTGCAAGCAAGCGAGATTTCAACAGAGCTTGTTGAGCAGCACTTGCAAACAGAAGGCCTACCATTACCTGATCTTTGTATTCGAACAGGTGGTGTGCACAGAATAAGTAACTTTATGCTATGGCAATTTGCTTATACAGAGTTTTACTACACAAAGACACTTTGGCCTGACTTTGGTCCCGAAGAGTTTGAGCAAGCACTGATAGATTTTGCAGGCCGAGAGCGACGTTTTGGACGTACAAGCGAACAAGTTGAGGCTCAGGATCAGTGCTAAAACAACGTATCTTAACCGCTGCTATTTTGGCTCCTATTGTATTGGTAGGAGTGCTATTTCTTGATCTTCCCTACTTTAGCTGGTTTATTGGTGCGATTACCACACTAGGTGCTTGGGAGTGGGCTAATCTGTCGGGCTGGCAGCAATTACCACAGCGAGTTGGTTATACACTTACCTATGTGCTGATTATGATTATCAGTGCGATGTGGATTCCTTTCACTTGGGGCGTCATAGTAAGTGCGCTATGGTGGTGTGGCGCAGTGTTTTTGGTAGTTCAATACCCTAAAATAAGATGGTTTTGGGAGGCTACCACTATTAAGCTAGCAGTAGGCTTTCTGGTGCTTCTTGCTGCATGGCAGGCATTTGTTCTTATTAAAATGCAAGCTAACAGTAGCTCCCTTATTGTGTTTCTTCTGTTGTTAATCTGGGGCGCAGATAGTGGTGCTTACTTTGCGGGTAAGCGTTTTGGCAAACATAAGCTAGCACCAAGAGTGAGTCCTGGCAAAAGTTGGGAAGGTGTTGCTGGAGGGCTGGCTGTTATCACGCTGCTTACGTTTATTTTTGCTTGGTACTGGCAGTTAAACTGGATTGATAGTCTATTGCTAACTGCTATAGCTTGGTTAGTTGTTGCCAGCTCAGTTTTGGGCGACCTTGTGGAAAGTATGTTTAAGCGAGAGCAAGGTTTAAAAGATAGCAGCCAGTTATTACCTGGACATGGTGGTGTTCTTGACCGAATTGATTCGTTAACAGCAGCAGCACCAGTACTTGCCTTACTTTTAGTAGTTATTGGTTTATAAGATGCGGGCTGATTAATAGTGCAAAACATTACTATTCTGGGATCCACAGGTTCCATTGGTTGTAGTACTTTAGATGTTATTGCCCAACATCCAAGTCGTTATCAAGTGTTTGCTCTAGCAGCCCAAAAAGACGTCACTGGGATGTTAATGCAGTGTCAGCAGTTTCAACCTAAATATGCGGTTCTGGCTGACAGCGTTGCAGCAAGTAAACTTCGTGAGTCGCTCAATGAGACAGTCTGTAAAACAGAGGTTTTAACAGGAGAGCAGGCACTTGCTCAGGTGGCTGCTGCTGCAGAGGTAGATACTGTTATGGCGGCTATTGTGGGAGCCGCAGGGTTATTACCAACTTTAGCTGCAGTAAAGGCTGGGAAAAAAGTGTTGCTTGCCAATAAAGAGGCACTGGTTATGTCTGGTGCCTTGTTTATGCAGGAAGTAACTCAGGCTGGTTCGACATTGTTGCCTATTGATAGTGAGCATAATGCCATCTTTCAATGTCTGCCTCCAACGGCTTCTGATTCGCTCTCAGTGGCAGGTATTCGAAAAATATTATTAACGGCATCTGGTGGTCCTTTTCGCAACTTTACTTTCGAAGAGTTACAACATGTGACACCAGAGCAGGCCTGTAATCATCCAAACTGGTCAATGGGGCGAAAAATTTCAGTAGACTCTGCCACGCTTATGAATAAGGGGTTGGAGTTTATAGAAGCTTGCTGGCTCTTTTCTGCGTCACCAGATCAAGTTGAGGTTGTGATTCATCCTCAAAGTATTATTCATTCTATGGTTGACTACATTGATGGTTCTGTCCTTGCACAGCTTGGTAACCCAGATATGCGTACGCCCATTGCGCATGCGCTTGCTTGGCCGCAGCGGATGGCTTCAGGTGTTTCCCCTCTCGACTTAGCTAAAATAGGCCAGCTTGACTTTGAAGCGCCTAATGAAGAACGTTTCCCATGTTTGAAGTTAGCTAAGCAAGCTGTCCAAGCAGGAGGGACTGCAATGGCTATTCTCAATGCTGCTAATGAGGTTGCAGTAGACGCCTTTTTAGCAGATAAGTTGACATTTATGGGCATTGCACAAGTTAATGAAGTCGTGCTCAATAAAACCTCTTGCAGTGCTGCAGATAGTTTGGAGCATGTGTTAGAGGCGGACAGGATTGCTCGTGAGTGTGCTCAACAAATAGTGTACGCTAGCAACTGATAACTTAATAAGGATGCTTGGGCTACAAACATGATTGAGTTGTTGCAAACAATATTAGCAATGATCGTTGCCTTAGGGTTGCTGGTGACATTTCATGAGTACGGACACTTTTGGGTGGCTAGGCGTTGTGGCGTTAAAGTGTTGCGTTTCTCAGTAGGGTTTGGCAAACCATTACTTTCGTGGTACGACCGGCATGGCACTGAGTTTGTGATTGCAGCCTTTCCTTTAGGTGGGTATGTCAAGATGCTCGATGCCCGGGAAGGGCCTGTTGCTGAGTCTGATCAATCTTTTGAGTTTACGCGAAAGCCTGTATCACAACGTATTGCAATTGTGGTTGCTGGCCCAGTGGCAAACTTTATCCTCGCGATTATTGCTTTTTGGCTTATGTTAATGATTGGGATTAAAGCCCTTATTCCCGTTATTGGCGAGGTTAAACCTGAAAGTCCTGCTGCAAACGCAAATATTCGTTCAGGTTATGAAATTGTTGCTGTCGGTGATGAGCAAACAGCTTCCTGGTATGACATCAACATTGCTCTGCTTAGTTACATTGGTGATACTGGTAAAATTCCACTAACGCTTCGTCCATTCTCTGAGGGTAATAGTTCTTCGAGTAAAGGGGCTTTAGTCCAGCATGAGCTTGCTGTTGATAACTGGTTGGCAGGTGTCGAGCAGCCAAAGCCATTAGCTGCTTTAGGTATTTCTGAGTTTTACCCTAAGATTCCAGCTGTGGTGGGTGAGTTAATGGAAGGTTATCCGGCAGTTAAAGCTGGAATGAAACCAGGTGATGAAATTCTGTCAGTAAATGATAAACCTGTCGTAGATTGGGGTGACTGGGTTCAAAAAGTTAAAAAACATCCAAATCAATCATTACAGGTTGAAATACGACGTAATGGTATAAGACAAGTGTTGACTGTTACTCCTGGGGTAAAACAAAGTGAAGCTGGAGGTATAGGATTTATAGGGGCTTCGCCACAGGCAGTTTCATTTCCAGATAATGTATTTCGCGACATAAGTTATGCGCCACATGATGCATTTATTGTTGCATTGTCTAAAACATGGTCAATGACAGCATTGACTTTAAGCTCAATAAAGAAAATGATAGAGGGGGTTGTCTCAGTTAAAAATTTGAGTGGCCCGATTACTATTGCAAAAGTTGCTGGCGATACAGCACGTTCAGGTATTGAGAGCTTTCTCAATTTTCTGGCGATATTAAGCATCAGTTTAGGTGTTTTAAATCTGCTACCAATACCAATACTTGATGGTGGACACCTTGTTTATTATCTCATTGAGTGGGTTAAAGGTAGTCCTGTATCACAAAAGGCTCAAGAATTTGGTAGTCGAATAGGCATCGCGTTGATAATTACGATGATGTTTGTTGCTTTTTATAACGACTTGAGCCGTCTGTAGTTTATTTTTGGGGGAACCTGCCTTCGGGTTCGTGATGTTTCATCTTACAGCTCTGGAAGAACGGATTCCATGAAGCGATATCTGTTGTCTCTACTTTTCGGCTGTACGGCTTTACCGTACGTATGTTTGGCGGATTCATTTATCGTCTCAGATATTCGCGTTGATGGTTTGCAACGTGTATCTGAAGGTACGGTTTTTAATGCACTGCCTTTAACCATTGGTGATGAAGTCAATGCTCAAGCAATTACTGAAGCAACACGTGGCCTATTTAAGACAGGTTACTTTCAGGATATACGGCTTGCTCGAGATGGGAATGTTCTGGTCATAACTGTAGTTGAGCGTCCCTCTATCAGTAGTATCGATATTGAAGGTAATAAGGCAATTGATACTGAAAAGCTACTTGATGGATTAAAGCAAGAAGGGCTAGCTCCAGGTGAGATTTATGAGCAGGCGACCCTTGAAGCCATTCGTTTACAACTAGAACGTCAATATGTTGCACAAGGTCGCTATGGTGCAAAAATTGAGTCTGAAATTACTCCACTTCCTCGTAACCGTGTAGGCATTAAAATTAATATCAAAGAGGGTAAAGTAGCGACAATTGAGCATATCAATATTGTTGGTAACAACATTTACCCTAATGATGACCTGCTTGAACTTTTTCAGCTACAGCCTTCAGGCTTATTTTCTTTTTACACGGATGACAATAAATATTCGCGTGAAAAATTATCTGGCGATTTAGAGCGTTTACGCTCCTATTATTTGGATCGTGGTTATATCAATTTCAATATTACTTCTACACAGGTTTCTATCTCACCGGATAAAGAAGAAGTTTATATCACAGTTAATATCCATGAAGGCGAGAAGTATACCATCAGAGACGTTAAGCTGGCGGGTGATATTAAAGTACCTGAGCCAGAGATGCGTAAGCTGATTGTGGTAAAACAAGGTGATACTTTTTCGCGTAAAGCTATTACTAAAACAGAAGAGTTTTTAGCTAGGCGCTTGGGTAATGATGGGTATACATTTGCTAACGTCAATACAGTCCCGCAGCCCCACGAAGAAGATAACAGTGTAAGTGTTACGTTTTTCGTTGATCCTGGTAAGCGTGTTTATGTACGACGGGTGAATTTTATAGGTAATACTAAAACTGAAGATGAAGTATTACGTCGTGAAATGCGCCAAATGGAAGGTTCTTGGGCATCAACTCATAAAATTGAGCAGTCAAAAACCCGATTAGACCGGCTGGGTTATTTTAAAGAGGTTAATGTTGAAACAACACCTGTAGCTGGAACAACAGATCAGATTGATGTGAATTATGCTGTAGAAGAGCAAGCTTCAGGCAGTGTATCTGCAAGTGTTGGGTTTTCTCAAGGCAGTGGTCTGATCTTGGGTGGAAACATTAGCCAGCGTAACTTTTTAGGTACAGGTAACAGAGTTAACCTGGGTCTTAATACCAGTAAATCCAGAACCTTATATCGCTTTGGCTTTTATGATCCCTATTACACAGTTGATGGTGTGAGTCGTGGTTTTGATGTGTTCTATCGCACCACAGACTACGAGGAGAAAGATATTTCGAACTATTCAACGGATGTATGGGGCGGTAGTGTGACATTTGGCTATCCGTTGTCAGAGACCTCAAATTTAAGTTTTGGTTTTGGTCTTGACCAGACGGAAGTTAAAACCGGTACTAATACTGCAAAACAAATTCAAGAATTTATTGATGAAGAAGGCGATAAATACCTCAACTACAAATTTAATATTGGCTGGAACCAATCAACACTAAACCGAGGTGTATTAGCAACACGAGGGTATTCTCAAAGCTTAGGATTGGAGTTGGCGCTTCCTGGGAGTGATCTGCAATTTTATAAAGTGAATTATCGTGGGCAACTATTTAAGCCTTTAACGGATAGCCTGACATTACATCTGAAAACCAACTTAGGCTACGGTGACAGTATTGGAAGTACCTCTGAAATGCCCTTTATAGAACACTATTATGCGGGCGGTTTCGGTTCTGTGCGCGGCTTCAAAGATAATACCCTTGGCCCACGTGCAATACGCAAGGATAATACAGACGACGACCCCATAGGGGGAAATGTTTTAGTGGAAGGTACTGCAGAAGTTATTTTCCCACTACCGTTTATTCGTGACCAGCGCTCTATACGCAGTGCCGTATTTCTAGATGCAGGTAACGTATTTGACACCAGCTGTAGTAGTGATGAAAACAACTGTAGTAATGTAGACCTTGGAGAATTACGTTACTCTGCAGGGTTTGGAGTAACCTGGATTACAGGTCTTGGACCACTGACTTTCAGCTTGGCTAAAGCCTTAAATGCTGACTCAGATGATGAGACTGAAGTATTCCAATTTGCTCTTGGGCAAACCTTCTAAAAGCGTTTGAAGCGAATTTATAGGAGATATGATGTTGTCTAGTAAGCTGGGTAAAATTATAGGTATTAGCCTTGCGCTGTTGGTTGCTCCTTTGGCTTCTGCTGAAATGAAAATTGCCGTTATTAATTACCAAAAGGCAATGTTGGAGTCTGATCAAGCAAAGCGTTATGCAAAACAGGCTGAAGCAAAATTCGGTGGTAAAGTGAAAACACTGCGTGCGCTTGAGGCTGAAGCTAAGTCTTTGAACCAAAAGCTGCAAAAAGATGGTTCTGCAATGAGTGATTCTGAGCGCACTAAACTTCAGCTTCAATTAAAGCGTAAAGCTGAAGACTTTCAAGTGCAGTCTAAAGAGTTGCAAATTGAAAAGAACAAAGCTGATCGTGACCAAATCAAAAGTTTAAAACCAAAACTCGACTCTGCGATTGCTCAAGTGGCTAAAGCAGGTGGATACGAAATTGTATTAGAGAAATCCGCAGCTTACTATGTTGACGCAAAACATGATATAACCAACAAAGTTATACTCAAGTTAAATCAAATGCGTTAATTCTATAGTAGGGTTTCATGAAAGTTGCTTCAGCTTATACACTTAAGCAGGTGGCTGAGTATCTTCAAGCAGACTTAATTGGAGATGCTCAGTTAAGGTTATCAGGGTTAGCTACACTGCAGGATGCTACGCCAAATGATCTTTCATTTTTGGCTAATCCAGCCTACCGAAAATACCTCGATATAACACAAGCTGGAGCAGTTATTTTGAAGCCTGATATGGCGACACAATTTTCAGGTAGTGTCATTGTTGTCGCCAATCCCTACCTTGCCTATGCTAAGATTTCCCACCTTTTTGATTCAAGTCGACAGTTTGATGCGGGTATTCACCCATCAGCAGTAGTACATCCTACCGCAAAACTATCTGACTCTGTGTATGTAGGTCCTAACGTTGTTATAGAGTCAGGCGTTACCATTGGTGAGCACGCTGTTATTGAGTCTGGCACTGTGGTGGGGCGTGATAGTTTAATTGGAGCTTATACACATTTATCGCGTAATGTCACTATTTGTTACGGAGTAACTATTGGTGAACGCGTTATAATTCATAGCGGCGCTGTGATTGGGGCTGATGGGTTTGGTTTTGCACCAGAGCAACACCAATGGCACAAAATTGCACAGTTAGGTAGCGTCATCATTGGGGATGATGTTGAAATTGGTGCAAATACAGCCATTGATCGTGGGGCTTTAAGTGATACGATTATTGGTAATGGTGTGAAGCTGGATAACCTTATTCAGATTGCTCACAATGTGGTTATCGGTGAAAATACTGCAATTGCTGGCTGTGTGGGTATTTCTGGAAGTACAACAGTAGGAAAAAACTGTACGATAGCTGGAGGTTCTGGCTTGGCAGGGCACCTATCAATTACCGATAATGTGCACATTACAGCAATGACTCTGGTTACGAAATCAATTGATCAGCCAGGGACGTATTCTTCTGGTGCAGGTACAAGTATGCCTGCAGCGCAGTGGAAAAAGCAGGTTGTACGTATTCGCCAGCTGGATGAGCTGGCTAAGCGTATTCACCAGCTTGAGAAGCGTAATGAGCGCTAAAGGTTAGTGGTGTAATCCTCCTTTTTAAGGTTTTGCCCCAGTCGTCACTAGCATTACCTCGATATTAGAAACAGGCGAAATCAAAGCATGATGAATATTCAAGAGATTAAAGCGTATCTCCCGCAACGTTATCCTTTTTTGTTGGTTGATCGAGTTGTAGAGCTTGATTTGGAAGCCAACACAATCTCTTGTTACAAAAATGTTAGCGTTAATGAAGAGTTTTTCAATGGGCATTTTCCTGAGCATCCTATTATGCCAGGTGTGCTGATCATTGAGGCAATGGCACAAGCTGCAGGAATTCTAGGCTTTAAAATGAGTGGCAAGCAGCCTGAAGATAATCATGTGTATTATTTTGCAGGTGCTGACAAGGTACGTTTTAAACAGCCTGTTGTGCCAGGTGACAGGCTCCAGCTTAATGCTTCTTTTGTAATGGAAAAACGTGGAATCTGGAAGTTTTCTTGTCAGGCATTGGTTGATGGTAAATTAGCCAGCTCAGCAGAAATTCTATGTGCAAAGAAGGAATTACTACCTTGATTGATCCACGCGCTATCATAGATCCAGGTGCAAAGCTGGCTGCGGATGTTGAAATTGGACCATGGACCTATGTGGGTCCAAATGTCGAAATCGATAGCGGTACAGTTGTTCACTCTCATGTGGTGCTCAAAGGCCCAACGAAAATTGGAAAAAATAATAGAATTTTTCAGTTTTCATCTGTGGGTGAAGATTGTCAGGATAAAAAATATAAAGGTGAGCCTACTAGGTTAGAGATTGGTGATAATAATATCATTCGTGAAGGCTGCACTATCCATCGTGGAACCATACAGGATAATAGCGTTACTAAAATAGGTAATAATAACTTGCTTATGGCCTATGTCCACATAGGGCATGATTGCGTATTAAGTAACGATATTATTATGGCAAATAATGCAGCTATTGCTGGGCATGTTCATATTAGTGACGGTGTTATTCTTGGTGGTTATTCTACAGTCCACCAATTTTGCCAGGTTGGACCCTTTAGTATGACGGCAGCTCATACGGCTGTTTTTAAAGATATTCCTGCGTTTGTCACGGTGAGTGGTAACCCTGCAGCTGCACATGGTATGAACTATGAAGGTATGCGGAGGCGAGGGTACTCAGCGGAGCTAATCGGTGTACTAAGGCGTTGCTATCGCATCATTTATCGTCAGGGTTTGACGTTAAAAGATGCGATTACTGAGCTTGAGCAATGGTCAAGTGAACATGAAGAAGTGCAATGCTTAATCAATTCTCTACAGTCTTCTAATCGGGGTATAACCCGCTAGTTAGTATTCATGACTTCAACTAAAAAGATAAGAATAGCCATCGTTGCAGGCGAGGCATCAGGTGACTTGCTGGGTGCAGGTTTAATTAAAGCATTGCAGCAACGCTTTCCTCAGGCCACATTTGAAGGTATTGGTGGGCCTCGCATGTTAGCGCTTGGTTTTGAATCCTTTGAGTCAATGGAGCGCTTGGCGGTGATGGGCCTGACCGAAGTGTTGGGACGTGTCCCTGAGCTTTTACGCTTAAGACGTCGCTTAGTTGAATATTGGCAGCAGCAACCACCAACAGTGTTTATTGGAATAGATGCGCCTGACTTTAATTTAGGGTTAGAAAAAAAATTAAAGCGCTCTGGTATCACAACAATACACTACGTGAGTCCTACTATTTGGGCATGGCGTCAAAAAAGAGTGTTTAATGTAGCTGAAAGTACTCACTATGTACTCACGCTATTTCCTTTTGAGGCTGCATTTTACGAGAAACATAATATTCCGGTCACATTTGTGGGGCATCCACTTGCGGATGATATTCCAATGGATATGGACCAGAAGACTGCGCAAGAAAAGTTAAGCATTAATACAAATCGCCCTACTTTAGCCGTTTTGCCTGGTAGCCGGAGAAGTGAGGTTCAGCGGTTAGCGCAGTTGTTTATGCAAGCGGCAAAGCTTTGTCAGCGGCAACTGCCTGATTTGCAAGTATTAATCCCTGCAGCGAATAAGCACCGTTTTCAGCAAATACAAGAAATAGCTCAGGCTTTTCCTGATTTATCAACCAAAGTGGTGTTGGGCCAGGCTCAAGATGTAATGGCAGCCAGTGATGCTATTTTACTTGCATCAGGTACTGCAACATTGGAAGCCATGTTGGTAAAAAGGCCAATGGTTGTTGCATATCGAGTATCAAGGATAACGCATATGTTGGTGTCTGGTATGCTTAAAACACCTTATGTTGCGTTGCCCAATCTATTAGCAAATCAATTATTGGTTCCTGAGTTGTTGCAGCAGCAAGCAACGCCTGAGCATTTAGCTGTTGCAATTTTGAAGGCTCTCCACCCTCAAACAGTCTCTAAATTACACGACACTTTTCGACAAATCCACCAACAGCTTCGTTGTAATGCCAGTGAACGAGCTGCTGATGCCGTCGCAAAGCTTATTTCATAGCATTTTTCAAATCGGCTTTTCAACGTATGATAATAGAGTTTGGTTATGATTACCTTGCTAAGCAAGGTGCAGTTGAGTGCAGGGTTGCAGGTGTCGATGAGGTGGGCCGAGGTCCACTATGTGGTGCTGTGGTGGCTGCGGCAGTAATATTAAATCCTAAAAAACCAATTTTAGGTTTGAATGATTCGAAAAAACTGAGCGAGCAAAAACGAGAGCTTCTTGCAGAGCAAATAAAAGCTGAAGCGGTTAGCTGGTGTTTAGGTAGAGCTGAAGTTGAAGAAATAGACGCTATAAATATTTTACAGGCTTCAATGCTGGCTATGCAGCGTGCTGTTAATGGTTTGACTATTGCACCTGAATACGTTTTGGTCGATGGTAATCGCTGTCCACAACTGTCGTACCCAAGTCAGGCTGTAGTAAAAGGCGATAGCCGTATAATAGAAATTGCCGCAGCCTCAGTACTGGCAAAAGTTGCAAGAGATCAGGAAATGCTCATATTGGATGAACAGTATCCAGGTTATGGCCTTGCTCAACACAAAGGCTATCCCACGAAACTCCATTTAGAAGCATTGCAATCACTTGGTCCGTCAGCAATTCATAGGCGTTCTTTTGGACCTGTTAAACGCTTATTAAGTTAAGATTTCGCTTTTAGTTTGCTTCCGCTGTCAAAATAACAGGCTGTTAGTGATAACAGTAAATTTTTATGGTGGAGGCGCTTTCAGTGTAGCTTGTCGTTGCCAGAGGCCCAGGTATTTATTAAGAAGGTTTTCTTGGGCCCCGGATTGATGGAATTGGATAATTGTTTTTCTGATAAAGGATTTAAGTTCTGGAGTGTTACAAGGAGAGCGTTTGGCAATGGTAAAATAGAGACCTTCTGCGTTAACCGGTTTTTGTAGGTACTCAATTTTATGCTCAATTGCCATCTCTCTTGCATACGCTAAGCCTGGATACAACTCATAAAGCACATAGTCGGTTCGCTCCGCTAGCAACAAATTAAATGCCAGCTTTACAGAGCGAACACCATAAATTTGTAAATGCTCTGCAGCAAAACGATCAAACTTTTCACCAAAGCTGTTATTGATAAGAGTAGCGCCATGTTTGCTTTTGAGATGCTCCCATGTTGTAAAAGGAAAACGTTTGCCGTGTAGTACAAAAAGCACGCTGGGTACTTCAAGTATGGGCGGTTCAACATAATCCATATACTGAAGTCTTTCTGCGGTTTTAAATGCACCTGCCAGTAAATCGATATCACCACTTTTGGCGAGTGCCTGGGCGCGTGACCAAGGACCTACATAGCGAGCTTTTAAATTAATTTGTTTGCTTTTGAGAGCCTCAGATAACACTTCAACCGAAAGGCCAAGAAGTGCTTTGGGATTTTCTCGATCTCGCCATAGCAGGGGGGGATACTCCGAGTTGCCACTTGCCGTAAGCGTTTTACATTCTGCCGCAGAAGCCGTCGATGACAAATCTAAGGCGACGAAAAACAGAAGAAAAAGCGCTAGCAGCGATTTCTGGCTTCTCTTGATAGGATGAGCTGGCATGCCAATGACAAGCGCATCTTTCATGAAAGCGGGATCCATTATGTGAATTATTTTATAAGTTATAAGTATTAATCATTCACAGAAGTGATAATCTAAACACACTTCGTAAAAAGATTCGAGGTTTGATTTTCTTTACTCTGAGGAAACAGTTTAGGCCATGACAACTGACCGGGTAGGCTTTACAATGCTATCCCCTGAAACCGCGGTCATATCTAATAATATTTCCCCAATTGAATCAACAGTTTAACAGCTTGAATCGCTCATGTCTCATCAGTCGCCACGATTTATACATTTACATGTTCATACAGAGTACTCTTTGGTTGATGGCCTTATAAGAGTTAAAGAGCTGGTAAAGGCCGCTCAGCAGAACCAAATGCCAGCGGTCGCAATGACTGACCAGCTTAATTTATATGCGCTGGTCAAGTTTTACAAAGCCGCTATGGCTGCAGGTATTAAACCCATATGTGGTGCTGATATTTGTCTTACACCTTTGGACGGCAGTTCAACCCCTTCACGTGTTGTGTTGTTAATTATAAATGACATAGGTTATCGAAATCTGACGGAACTCATTTCGATGGGTTATCAACAGGGGCAAACGCATGGAAAACCTGTTGTACAACGTGAGTGGCTTGAGCAAAAGGCTGAAGGTTTAATTGCTCTGTTTAGTAAGAATAGTGATGTTGGTCAGCAGTGGCTAGCAGGACATGAACAGGAAGCTTTCGACACACTTCATTACTGGAAGCAGTACTTCCCCAGTCGTCTATATTTAGCTATTCAACGAACAGGCTTACCCAATGATGAAGATTATGTTCATGCAGCAGTAGCCCTAGCAGAGAGAACGGGATGTCCTTTGGTTGCGACAAATGATGTGCGTTTTTTAGCCAAAGATGACTTTGAAGCCCATGAAACCCGTGTTTGTATCGGTGAAGGGCGTATTCTTGATGACCCTCGTCGGCCAAGAATTTACAGTGATCAGCAGAATTTCCGTACGCAAGAAGAGATGGTTGAGCTGTTTGCTGACTTACCCGAAGCCTTGGCGAACTCTGTCGAGATTGCCAAGCGCTGTACACTGAATGTTCGACTGGGTAAATATTTTTTGCCTGAATATCCCATCCCTCATGGGATGACAATGGATGACTTTTTTCGCAAGCAAAGCCTCGAAGGACTTGAACAGCGCCTTGAACTAATACTTGATCCAGAGTCTGAAGACTATCAAGCAAAGCGTAAGGCATATTTGGACCGCTTGGAGTTTGAGCTAGATATTATTATCTCAATGGGGTTTCCAGGTTATTTTCTTATAGTGATGGACTTCATCCAGTGGGCGAAGAATAACGGCATACCTGTTGGGCCTGGACGGGGATCAGGGGCTGGCTCGTTAGTTGCCTATGCCTTGAAAATTACCGATCTTGATCCCTTGGCCTATGACTTACTCTTTGAGCGGTTTCTTAATCCCGAGCGGGTGTCAATGCCTGACTTTGATGTTGACTTTTGCATGGATGGTCGGGATCAGGTGATTGACTATGTTGCTGATCAGTATGGGCGTGATGCGGTATCACAAATCATCACCTTTGGTACGATGGCTGCTAAGGCGGTAGTCCGTGATGTGGCTCGGGTTCAGGGCAAGTCTTATAGCCTTGCCGATAAGCTCTCTAAAATGATTCCCTTTGAAGTAGGCATGACTCTCCAAAAGGCATTTGATCAGGAAGAGCCACTGAGGGAGTTTTTAGAGAATGATGAACAAGCCCAAGAAATTTGGGAAATGGCGCTAAAACTAGAAGGTATTACCCGTAATGTCGGTAAACATGCGGGGGGGGTTGTTATCGCACCCACCAAGTTGACTGACTTTGCGCCACTCTATTGTGATGAACAAGGCCATGGCTTAGTTACCCAGTTTGATAAAGATGATGTTGAGCAGGCCGGGCTTGTTAAGTTCGACTTTTTGGGGTTAAGAACCCTGACTATTATTAACTGGGCAGTAAATGCTATTAATGCTGAACGGGCTAAACAGGGAGAGCCTGTATTAGACATCATGCACATTGACTTAGCGGATAAGGATTCGTTCCAACTGTTACAACGAGCAGAAACAACAGCCGTGTTCCAGCTCGAGTCCAGGGGGATGAAAGAGTTAATCAAGCGTCTGCTACCAAGTTGTTTTGAAGATATTATCGCGTTAGTTGCCTTGTTCCGGCCTGGTCCTCTTCAGTCAGGAATGGTAGATGACTTCATTAACCGGAAACATGGGCGTGCAGTTGTGGAATATCCACATCAAGATTTAGAGCCTGTTTTATCAAATACCTATGGTGTTATTTTGTACCAAGAGCAGGTTATGCAAATTGCTCAGGTATTGGCGAACTACACTTTGGGGCAAGCGGATATGCTCCGGCGGGCGATGGGTAAGAAAAAGCCTGAAGAAATGGCTAAGCAGCGGGAGATATTTAGTCAGGGGGCAGCCGAAAATAAAATTCCAGAAGAGCAAGCAACCCATATTTTTGACTTGATGGAAAAGTTTGCTGGATATGGATTTAACAAGTCTCACTCGGCAGCTTATGCGCTTGTGTCATTTCAGACAGCCTGGTTAAAAACTCATTATCCTGCACAATTTATGGCTGCAGTATTATCGGCGGATATGCACAATACGGATAAGATTGTAACCCTGATAGAAGAGTGCCGTACCATGAAGCTGGCTATTGTGCCGCCAGATGTCAATGTTAGTAGCTATCAATTTGCAGTCAATAAACACGGCGAGATTGTTTATGGCTTAGGTGCAATCAAAGGGGTAGGGGAAGGTCCTATTGAAGCTATTGTCAGTGCGCGAGGCCAGACTGGTTTTAAAGACCTATTTGATTTTTGCCAGCAGGTTGATGGAAAGAAAATTAATAAGCGAGTGCTTGAGGCGCTGATTCGTTCTGGTGCGCTTGATAAGCTGGGTCATGACCCAGCGGCTAAAGGGCCTGGGCTTGGTAAGGTTCGAGCGGTCTTAGCGGCTAGTACTGAAGAGGCGGTTAAAACGGCAGAGCAGCTGGTTAAAGGTGCTGATAGTGGGTTAGGTGATCTATTTGAAGACCTTTTAGTCGATGAAACCGCTAATGTTTATGAAAAGTATCTATCAGTTGCAGAGTGGTCTGATCATGAGCGTCTAAAAGGTGAGAAGGACACGCTGGGTTTATATCTAACGGGGCATCCGATTGATAGTTATGAGTCTGAATTACAACACTTTATTCGTCAGCGTATTACTGAGTTGAAGCCTGGCAGGGAAACCCAAACGCTTGCCGGGCTGATTGTTGCGTTACGGGTGATGAAAAATAAACGGGGTGACCGTATGGCATTTATCACCTTGGATGATCGTACTGCACGTATAGAGGTTTCAATATTTGCTGATCAGTTTCAGCAGTTTCAACATTTAATCAATAAAGACACCTTAGTGGTCGTTGAGGGGGAAGTGAGTCACGATGACTTTTCCAATAGCCTTAAAGTAAGGGCAAAGCGTTTAGTAAGCTTACTCGAGGCTAGACAACACTATGCAAGACAGTTAGTGCTTAGGCTTTATGCTCAACGCATTAACACTGAGCAAATTACCCAGTTAGCGCATCTTCTCACGCACCATCAAGGGCCTGTTCCTGTTGCTGTGGAATACTATCGGCCTGATGCCAAGGCGCAATTGCTTTTAGCCGAAGAGTGGCAAATAACGCCAAGTGATGAGCTTATGCAGCTGCTAAAAAATACATTTGGTAAAGAAAATGTGGCCATAGCCTACTAGCTGTTTGTTATACAAGACGGTAATATTGGCGGCTTTATTTTTTATTTTTCTCATGACGAATTTTTACAAGTGAGCAGTAGTCTTTAACAATACTCAACGAGCGTTGGATTACTGCTGGCTATAGTCACCACGTAGGCCAGACGTTGGGGTACGACATTTGATATGAATCCAAATTACTTAGATTTCGAGCAGAAAATTGCTGAGTTTGAAGAAAAAATTGAAGAGCTGCGCCAGATTCGACTGGGACCAGATGAAGGCACGGATAATGACTTTAATGTAAGTGTTCAAATTGAGCAGATGCTTCAAAAAAGTAAGGAAGAAACGAAAAAAATCTTTAATAACCTGTCGTCTTGGCAAGTTGCTCAACTAGCAAGACACCCATTGCGCCCTTATACCCTAGATTATGTTCAGCATATTTTTTCTGATTTTGACGAGTTACATGGTGACCGTAAATATGCGGATGATGCGGCTATTGTGGGGGGGATTGCTCGCCTGGATGACAAACCGGTAATGGTGATTGGTCACCAAAAAGGCCGGGATGTTAAAGAGAAAGTCAGGCGTAATTTTGGTATGCCCAAGCCAGAGGGCTATCGAAAAGCATGCCGACTAATGGAATTGGCTGAGCGCTTTAAAATGCCAATTGTGACGTTTATTGATACTCCTGGTGCATACCCAGGAATTGGTGCAGAAGAGCGTGGACAAAGCGAAGCAATTGCCTATAACTTAGCTGTTATGTCTCGCTTAAAAACACCAATCATTTCAACCGTTATTGGTGAGGGTGGTTCAGGTGGTGCGCTGGCAATCGGTGTTTGTGATCATTTGATGATGCTGCAGTACTCTACTTATTCAGTTATTTCTCCAGAGGGGTGCGCATCCATTCTGTGGAAGAAAGCTGAGCGTGCAGAAGACGCAGCAGAAGCTATGGGTATTACTGCTGATCGGCTATTAGATTTAGGACTTGTCGATCGTCTTATTCCTGAGCCTTTGGGTGGTGCTCACCGTAATGTCACTCAAATGACATCTAGTATCAAAGAGGTCCTGCTTAAAGAGTTAGATGTCCTGCAAAGAATGGATACCGATACTTTACTGGAGCATCGTTATAAAAGATTAATGAGCTATGGTAACGTGTCTGACCAAAGCCACTAGGCTAGCTTCTTAGCTAACAGACTCGCCACCACTCGATTGCTCAAGCCATCTCTATCAGTAAACGGAGATGGCTTCCTACCCATTTCCCCCACTGTTAGACCTAATGAATAAACAATGGCTAAAGCGTTTACTCTCACAGCAGACTGGCTTCTTTCTCAACTAGACAAAATAGGTGCATCTTCTTTTTGTGTGGGTTTAAGTGGTGGCCTTGATTCTGTGGTGCTACTGCATATGTGTAAATGTCTCTTTTTAAGGGGGCAGTTAAAAAGCTTGCGAGCTGTTCATATTAATCATGGGCTTAGTGAGAATGCAGAGCAGTGGGCTGCTCACTGTCAATCACTGGGGGAACAATGGAATATACCGGTTTCAGTATTTAGCCTTCAGGTGAAAAGTAGTGGACAAGGGCTAGAAGATGCTGCAAGAGCAGCACGTTATGAGATTTTTGGGAATGAGTTACAAGATAATGAATGTTTACTCTTAGCACATCATGCGCAAGATCAAGCAGAGACATTGCTATATCGGCTGTTTCGTGGAGCGGGGGTTGAAGGACTTGCGGCTATGCCTGTCTCACGGAGTGTGGGTTTAGGGACATTATTTCGTCCACTGCTACAGGTTAGTCGTCAGGCCATTGAGCAATATGCCGTTCAGCATGAGCTGGTTTGGGTAGATGATGAGTCCAATGATTTAGTGGATTTTGACCGGAATTACTTGCGTCATAACGTTTTGCCAGTGGTATTACAGCGTTGGCCTAAGGCTATTTCATCTTTAACAAAGACAGTTAAACACTGTACCGCTGCCGCAGAAATTTTACATGATGTGGCTATACAAGATATGCAGCAGATTGTACAAGAGCCGCCCTTTCTAACTGGGATGAATGGGTTTCCCATTTTTATACCCGATTTTCTCCAGCTCTCTGAGGCTCGCCAGCGTAATGTTCTTCGCCACTGGTTACAAGAGCTAAACTGGCCAAAGCCCTCAACCGAGCATTTAGCACAAATCACTCAACAACTCAGTGCTCGATCGGATGCTTCACCACAAGTTTGCTGGGCTAATGTTAAGGTCAGGCGATACAAACAGTGGCTCTTTGCGCTGCCATCACAGCTAAGTCATATTCCAGTTGTTGCGCAAGTATTAAATATTACTACAAGTGATCAGTACAACTTATCAGGCAATGGCTTATTAATGTTGTCATCGATCAATAACAATGAGCCTAGAATTCAGGTAGGCTCTGCTTCTCAGTCGTTGCATATTATTTACCGTGAGCAATGGTCAGCAGAAAAAAAGTTTGCAGTTGCCAATAGAAGTGGTAAAAAAACATTAAAAAGATGGTTGCAAGAATTTAATGTTGTGCCATGGTTACGAGATCGAGTGCCTCTTATTGTAAATGAAGATGGCCACTTGGTCGCTGCTGCGGGGCTTTGGGTGGTGGCTGAGTTTGCGGCTCAGAAAGATGAGCAGGGTTGGAAGATTGAGTGGCAGCCGTGTCTAAGATGATCGGTTTGTACGTAAGTTAAGTGAGAGTAGATTGAGCTTATCAGTAGTTTCTGGTAGCCTGTAATCCCATCTTGACGTGACCAGTCTCCCTTCCACTCCTTGGTCATAAACCGCAACTTTTCTGAAAATCTACAGGTTCTTCATGACGCGCTATATATTCGTCACAGGTGGTGTTGTTTCTTCGCTTGGTAAAGGCATAGCAGCCGCTTCTCTAGCCGCTATTTTAGAAGCTCGAGGGCTGAAGGTTACCATGCTGAAGTTAGACCCTTATATCAATGTTGATCCAGGTACTATGAGTCCCTATCAGCATGGAGAAGTCTTCGTCACAGATGATGGTGCTGAGACTGACCTGGACTTAGGTCATTATGAGCGCTTCATTCGTACCACCATGAAACAGGGTAATAACTTTACCACTGGCCGTATTTATCAAGATGTTTTACGTAAAGAGCGTCGTGGTGACTACCTGGGAGCAACGGTTCAGGTAATTCCTCATATCACTGATGAAATTAAACGCAGAGTGATTGAAGGTGCTGGTGATGTTGATGTTGCCTTGGTCGAAGTGGGCGGTACGGTTGGTGATATTGAATCACAACCCTTTTTAGAAGCGATTCGCCAGCTAAAAGTTGAGCTGGGAACAAGTCGAGCGTTGTTGATGCATTTAACGCTTGTGCCTTATATTGCCACAGCTGGTGAAACAAAAACCAAGCCAACTCAGCACTCTGTTAAGGAGTTACGCTCAATTGGTCTGCAGCCAGACATTCTGGTTTGTCGATCAGATCACCATATAGATGCCTCAGCTCGTCGCAAAATTGCGCTATTCACTAACGTAGAAGAGCGAGCTGTTATTTCCTTAGAAGATGCAGACACGATCTACCGTATTCCTAGCATGCTCCATAAACAGGGCTTGGATAATATTATTGTGGAGCGCTTTAATCTCCAATGTAATCCGGCAGATTTAAGTGAGTGGTCAGCAGTTATTGATGCAGAGAAAAATCCATTGCACGAAATAAACTTAGCAATGGTGGGTAAGTACATGGACTTACTCGATGCTTACAAGTCTTTGATTGAAGCAATTAAGCACGCTGGCTTGAAAACACGCACCAAAATTAATTTTAAGTTTATTGATGCTGAACAGCTTGAGCGTGATGGCATTGATGTACTTGCGCAAATGGATGCGATTTTAATCCCAGGAGGCTTTGGTCAGCGAGGGGTTGAAGGCAAAATCATGGCGGCTCGTTATGCCCGTGAAAATGGCGTGCCCTTCTTAGGTATCTGTTTGGGAATGCAGGTTGTTGTTATTGAGTATGCACGGCATGTCGCGGGTCTTGAAGGAGCCTACTCCACTGAGTTTGAGCCAAACTGTGCACACCCTGTTATAGGTTTGATTACCGAGTGGCTAAACCGTGATGGTTCGGTTGAGCAGCGTGGTGAAGAGTCAGATCTTGGTGGAACAATGCGCCTTGGCGCTCAAGATTGTCTGCTGACAGAAGGAACAAAAGTTCAGCAAGCCTATGGGCAAAGCGTTATTCGTGAGCGTCACCGTCACCGTTATGAAGTAAACAACAATTATTTACCTCAGTTAGAGCAAGCAGGCCTGGTTATTTCTGGGCGGTCTGCGGATAAGTCTTTAGTAGAAATCGTTGAAGTACCAGACCATCCTTGGTATGTCGCTTGTCAGTTTCACCCTGAATTTACATCGACACCTCGTGATGGCCATGGTCTGTTTACACATTACATTCAAGCAGCACTGGCTAAACAAGCTGGTAAAGAATAAGTAAGGGGGATCTACACCATGACACAAAAAGTAATCTCCGTCGGCAATGTGCAGGTGGGTAATCAGTGCCCAATGGTGCTGTTTGGTGGAATGAATGTGCTTGAGTCTCGAGACCTGGCACTGCAAATTGCAGAAATTTTTGTTCAGGCGACCGAAAAGCTCGGTATTCCTTATGTATTTAAAGCCTCTTTTGATAAAGCCAATCGCTCTTCTGTTACTTCTTTTCGTGGCCCAGGGCTTGATGAAGGGCTGAAAATTCTGCAAGAGGTGAAAAGTACATTTGGTATTCCTGTTATTACCGATGTCCATGAGCCTGAGCAAGCTAAACCTGCCGCTGCAGTTGCTGATGTTATTCAGCTACCGGCCTTTCTTTCTCGACAAACTGACTTAGTTGTAGCCATGGCTGAGACAGGTGCTGTTATTAATATTAAAAAAGCACAATTTTTGGCGCCACATGAGATGAAACACATCCTTACTAAGTGTGAGCAAGTAGGGAACGACAAACTGATTTTATGCGAGCGTGGCTCTTGCTTTGGGTATAACAATCTGGTGGTTGATATGCTTGGCTTTGGCGTTATGAAGCAGTTTAACTACCCGGTGATATTTGATGTTACCCACTCATTGCAGCAACCTGGAGGTCGAAGTGATTCGGCTGGTGGACGCAGAGAGCAAGTCGTTGAATTGGCTCGTGCTGGTATCGCAACAGGCATTGCGGGTCTATTCTTAGAAACGCACCCTGATCCTAATCATGCAAAATGTGATGGGCCGTCAGCGCTGCGTCTTTCTCTGCTAGAGCCTTTCCTTAAGCAAATGAAGGCTCTAGATGAATTGGTTAAAAGCTTTGAGCCACTGAATACCCAATAAGTTTTTTCACCTGTAAATTTAATCGTTGGAGTTTAAAAAGGTATGGCTGAAATAGTTGATATTAAAGCGCGTGAGGTGTTGGATTCTCGTGGTAATCCGACTGTAGAAGCCGATGTTATCTTGGCATCTGGCGCTTTAGGTAGCGCGTGTGCGCCTTCTGGTGCATCAACCGGTTCTCGTGAAGCATTAGAGTTACGTGATGGTGATAAGTCACGTTACCTGGGCAAAGGTGTTTTAAAAGCCGTTGCTGCTATTAATGAAAAAATTCGTCCTGCGCTACTTGGTAAAGATGCCACCAACCAGCGTGAAATCGATAAAATTATGATTGATCTGGACGGTACTGAGAACAAGTCCAACTTTGGTGCTAATGCAATTTTGGCAGTATCTTTGGCTAACGCGAAAGCAGCAGCAGTTGAGAAAAAAATACCTTTGTATCAGCACATTGCCGAAATCAATGGTACAGCGGGTGTTTACTCTATGCCTGTACCAATGATGAACATTCTTAATGGTGGTGAGCACGCTGATAATAACGTTGATATCCAAGAGTTCATGATTCAGCCAGTGAGCGCGCCTACCTTTGCTGAAGCATTACGTTATGGTGCTGAAATCTTCCATACTTTGAAGAAAGTATTGCAAGAGCGTGGTTTGAACACAGCTGTAGGTGATGAGGGTGGTTTTGCACCTAACCTGCCATCCAATGAAGCGGCATTAGAAGTTATTGCTGAAGCTGTCAGCAAAGCTGGTTTCAAACTGGGTGAAGACGTGACATTAGCACTGGACTGTGCTTCTTCTGAGTTCTACAAAGAAGGTAAATATGACCTGAGTGGTGAAGGTAAAGCCTTTGACTCTGAAGGTTTTGCTGATTACCTTGCTGAGCTTTCACAAAAATACCCAATCATCTCTATTGAAGATGGTATGGATGAAAGTGACTGGGATGGCTGGGCTGTATTGACTCAAAAAATTGGTGATAAAGTTCAACTCGTTGGTGACGACTTATTTGTAACCAATACCAAGATTTTGAAAGAAGGTATTGATAAGAGCATTGCTAACTCAATCCTAATCAAGTTCAACCAGATTGGTTCTCTATCTGAAACCTTAGATGCAATCAAAATGGCGAAAGATGCTGGTTACACTGCTGTGATTTCTCATCGTAGTGGTGAAACTGAAGATGCTACGATTGCTGACTTAGCTGTAGGTACTGCGGCTGGCCAGATCAAAACCGGTTCACTATGCCGTTCTGATCGTGTGGCTAAGTACAATCAACTGCTTCGTATTGAAGAAGTATTGGGCGCTAAAGCACCTTACAAAGGCCGTGCTGAGTTTAAAGCATAAGCAATTGACTCAACATGCGTTATATAAAAAAAGGGAAACAACTGTTTCCCTTTTTTTATAAAGTGGATATTTTGACCTTTCTCTGATTATTGGATTTATTGTAAAAATCTGCGTCTGCGATAACCTTATCAGGAAAAAATCAGGTAAACTGTCTTGCTTCGTTGAGCAAAAGATCAACTAATGAAACATGAAGCGGCTTAACTATGTTTTAATTGTGTTGTTTGTAATACTGCAATACCAGCTATGGTTGGGTGATAGCAGTGTTAGCCGATGGTGGCAAACTAAACAGCACATTAGTCAACAGCGTCTAGAAAACCAGCGCCTTAAACACCGTAACCGCATTTTGGAAGCGGAAGTGGTTGAGCTGCAAAATGGCTTGGAGACCATTGAAGAGCATGCCCGCTTTGAGCTGGGTATGATTAAACGCGGCGAAGTTTTTTACCAAATTCCCAGCCCATAAACTCCTTTCACGTTTTAAAATCTATGCAAAACAGCATTCAATATTGGGTTATTGTGCCAGCTGCAGGGGTTGGTAAGCGAATGGGGCAGCAATGTCCAAAGCAATATCTGCAGCTTGGACAATACACCATTCTGGAACATACATTACGTCGACTACTGAAATTTCCGCTGTTTACCAAGATTATTGTTGCTTTGGCAGACGATGATCCCTATGCAGAACAGCTTTCTATTTTTGATGAGCCAAACATTATCAAAGTTGTTGGTGGAAAAGAGCGGGCAGACTCAGTCTTAGCAGGCTTAAACAAGCTGCAGACGCAGGCTAGTGAAAATGACTGGGTATTGGTACATGATGTGGTTCGGCCTTGCATTCGTCATAGCGACTTACAACAACTTATTACAACGCTAAGTGATCACCCTGTAGGTGGTATATTGGGTGTACCTGTGGTTGATACCATCAAACGTACCAGTGAACAGGGTGTTATTAAGCAAACGGTAGATCGCCATTTGTTATGGCGAGCATTTACACCACAAATGTTTCGTTTTCAGTTACTGTTCGATAGTTTGCAACAGGCATTAGCAAGTGACGCAAAAGACATAACGGATGAGGCTTCTGCCATTGAACATGCAGGCTTTCAACTGTTAATGGTGGAAGGTGCTGAAGATAATATTAAGATTACACGGCCTGCTGATTTGGCACTAGCCGCATTTTACTTACAGCAACAGGGGATACCATGCGAATAGGTCATGGCTATGATGTGCACCGATTTGGCGATGGTGATGCTATTGTATTGGGGGGAGTAACGATTCCTTACCACCAGGGATTAATGGCTCATTCGGATGGTGATGTGCTTCTCCATGCGCTATGCGATGCCTTATTAGGTGCTGCAGGATTAGGCGATATTGGTCGTCACTTTCCGGATACTGACCCGGCATTTGCTAATGCAAATAGTCGCCATTTGTTGGCTAATGTGATGTCACAGTTAAAGGCAAAGGGTTGGGAAGTGGGTAACGCAGACCTGACAATTATTGCACAAGCTCCAAAAATGGCGGCTTATATTTCTCAAATGCAAAACAATATTGCTGCTGATGTAGGAGTATTGCCTGGGTGCATCAATGTCAAGGCTACAACAACAGAAAAATTGGGCTTTACTGGGCGTAAAGAAGGTATTGCGGCACATGCCGTTGTATTGTTGAAATCGATATGACAGATAAACAAATAACCCTTGAGTCTTTACCATTTGCCTATGGTGGACCTTTTTGTACAGTTCGTTTTAAAGCCTCTCCTGAAGACTTTATTGTTAATGAAGTGCTAGGGTTTGAACCCTCAGGTCAAGGAGAACACTTTTGTTTGCTCGTGAAAAAGACGGGACAAAACACAGTATGGGTTGCAGACCAGCTCGCTCGATTTTTAGGTATTAATAAACGACAGGTCAGCTATTGTGGCCTTAAAGATCGACATGCGGTTACCCGTCAGTGGTTTTCTTTACCTTTTCCAATCAAAAAAGAGGTGGACTGGGGTTTATTTAAGGTGCCTGGCGTTGAGATTGAAAGGGCTGTACGGCATCACCGTAAGCTGAAGCGAGGGACTCATGAGGGTAATGAATTTCATATTCGCTTATATGGTGAATTTCCTGAAAAGCAAAGTCTTGAGCAAAGGCTAGATATAATCAAGAAGCAAGGCGTCCCCAATTATTTTGGTGAGCAACGTTTTGGTATTGCTGGTGATAATATTCGAGCAGCTGAAGAAAGCTTTATCAAACAAACGTTATCACGTATGTCACCTAACAAGCGGAGCATATTGCTTTCAACTGCAAGATCAGTACTGTTTAATAAGGTATTGGCTAGTCGAGTTGCAGACCATAGCTGGAATCAATACTTATCAGGTGATGTACTACAGTTTAATGACGGTAACACCATAATTAAAGCGGATGCAATTGATGATGCTATTCTTAAGTGCTTTGCAGCAGGTGAGCTATTTGCTACAGGTCCACTGTGGGGAGAGGGGGAGCTACTAACAGCCCATGAAGTAGCCACAATGGAAAAGACTATAGCACAGTCAGTATCTTTGTTTGCGGATGGCTTGGTTCATGCTGGATTGAAGCAACAACGTCGGAGTCTTGTTCTGCTGCCTAAGCAGTTGAGCTGGTCATGGCCTAGTGAAGACTGTTTAGAACTGAACTTTTTCTTGGCCAAAGGGTTGTTTGCAACCACAGTCATTCGTGAGTTAGTGGAGTGGGGGGATTATCAGATAACATGAAGTTTTTATTAGCTAATGATGATGGGGTTTTTGCACCTGGTTTATTGGCACTTTATGAGACTATATCGCAGTTTGGGCAGTGTGATGTGGTGGCACCTGATCAGGATCGTAGTGGAGCCAGTAGTGCCTTAACACTCGATAAACCTTTGCGTCCCACCCGCTTAACCAACGGTTTTATCAGCTTAAATGGTACACCTACTGACTGTGTTCATTTGGGGATAAATGGCCTGTTACCTCAAGAGCCTGATATGGTCATTAGTGGTATAAATCTGGGTGCCAATCTTGGCGATGATGTACTGTATTCAGGTACTGTCGCAGCTGCTTTAGAAGGGCGTTTTTTAGCTACACCTGCTATTGCCGTTTCTCTCTGTAGCCGTTCTGCCGCTAATTTAGAATCAGCAGCATATGTTGTACATCAGTTAGTGGCTAATATTGATGCTTTAGTTTTACCCCCTCGCAGTATTCTTAATGTCAATGTACCTGACTGCCCTCGTACAGAAATAAAGGGTATTCAACTCACCAGGCTGGGTCATAGGGCAAGAGCCGCAAAACCTGTTAAGCAAACTGATCCCAGAGGCAAAGAGGGATACTGGATTTCTGTGGTGGGTAAAGGTGAAGATGCTGGAGAAGGGACGGATTTCCATGCCGTAAAGGATGGCTACGTCTCAGTAACCCCATTACAAATTGATAAAACACATTACCAGGTGTTTTCACATGTAGGGAGCTGGTTGGAGGAGATTTTGTGAAAAAGTTGGATGTTGCCGGGATTGGCATGACTTCCCAACGTACTCGAGAACGTCTTATTCGGCGTTTGCAACAAGAGGGAATTCGAGATGAACGCGTGTTAGAGGTTATGCGTGAGGTTCCTCGACACTTGTTTGTTGATGAAGCCCTTTCCCATCGCGCTTATGAAGACACGGCATTACCTATTGGTTATAGCCAAACCCTTTCGCAGCCCTATATTGTGGCCAAAATGACTGAGGCATTGCGGCAGTCTGGGCCATTAGAAAAGGTCTTGGAAATTGGTACAGGGTCTGGTTATCAGACCATTATTTTATCTCAGCTTTGCTCTCAGGTGTTTTCTGTTGAAAGGATAAAATCATTGCAAAGAAAAGCAGAGCAGAAACTTCGACAGTTAAGCGTCAGGAACGTACGTTTTCGCTATGGGGATGGATTTGAAGGCTGGCCAGGGTATGCGCCTTATGACGGCATTATCGTGACAGCGGCTCCTGAAGATGTACCAGAAAAGCTAATAGATCAGCTTGCTGATGGGGGGCGCATGGTCATACCCATTGGTCAGAGTTATGAGCAACAGTTAGTTCTGTTAACGAAGACGTCTACTGGAATAACCCAACGTATGCTGGCACCTGTTAGGTTTGTGCCATTATTGCCAGGTGCGGTGTAATGGATATCTAAGCAATTAGGGCTAGCCTTTTTTTAATCAGAGAGAAACAGTTATTTTATTAAAGGTTCTTTATTATGCTGTTGTTATTTTTAAAAGGCATGGCCATGGGGGCAGCCGACATTGTGCCAGGCGTTTCCGGAGGAACCATAGCATTTATTACCGGCATTTATGATCAGCTTATCGAATCTGTTCGCCGGGTAAATCACCAAGCACTTCGTCATTTATTTAATGATGGGTGGAAAGCCGCTTGGGAATATATTAATGGCTCATTTATTTTTACGCTTTTGTTAGGTATTTTGGTTAGTATTTTCTCGTTTTCCCAAGTAATTGGTTATTTTTTACTAAATTACCCTGTACAACTTTGGTCGTTTTTTTTCGGACTTATTATAGTATCTGCTTTTTTTATTATTCGGCAAATTGAGCGTTGGCGGCTCTCTAGTTTAGTGAGTGCTATTTCTGGAACAGTGTTTGCGTTTTGGATCACTGTTGCCACGCCCATTACCTTATCTGCAGATTATTTGCATTTCTTTATCGGTGGCGCAATTGCCGTATGTGCCATGATTTTACCTGGGGTATCAGGTAGTTTTATTTTACTTTTGCTGGGTTTGTATGCCCCTGTAATTGATGCCATAAAGTCATTAAACATACTTACCATAGCGACGATTGGTTTAGGTTGTGTGACAGGGTTATTATTATTTTCTAATGTTTTGGCATGGTTATTAAAAAATGTAAGAGATATAACATTTGCCTTTTTAACTGGGTTAATGATGGGCTCACTCAATAAAGTTTGGCCCTGGAAAGTCACCGAAAGTATGCGCTTAAATAGTGAAGGGCATGAAGTTCCTTTTTTACAAAAAAATGTTTCCCCTTTCGCCTATGAGACAATAACTGGTCAGTCAGGCTCACTAGTGCTAGCCATCATTCTCATGGTTACAGCCATCATTTTGGTCATAAGTTTAGATCGTCTAAGAAGCCCGACCCATGGCTAGCTTGGGGTGACCAGTGGTTGGTTTTAATAATACAAAGAATGGAATATTTGTTCTATTTTTTGTTGATGAAGTTCAAAAAAATGAGTTTTTTAGACTTTTTTATCGTAGGGCTAATTTTGTTTATTTTGTTATGGAATAATAATTACTGTAACATTTTCGTTTTACCGAGCCATCTCAGGTGAAAATTGTGACGTTGACCAGTCAAAAAATTGCCGTTTTTTGTTATCGCATTTTTATTGTGATGTGCTTCATTTTATTGCAAGGGTGTATTTCGGGTGGACCCTATGCGCCAGTAGCAGATCGTAATCAAAGACCAAAAGTAACATCTGGGTTTCATATCGTGAAACCAGGCGAAACCCTCTACTCAATTGCAGCTCATTATGGGTGGGACTATAGAGCGTTAGCAAACGCCAACAATATTCTGCCTCCTTATACTATTTATCCTCGACAGCGAATTTTATTTGAACAGTCAAAAATAAAGTCAGTGGTTAAGAAAAAGGAGCCAAAAGTAATAAAACAAACGACTGTTGTAAACAAAACAAAGAGTGAACCTGTCAAAAAAACAACTGGAAAACTAAATACTAAAAAAGTGTCATCCGTAGCTAACCTTAGGTGGCAGTGGCCTGTGAGTGGAAAAGTTGTTTCACAATTTACTACAAAAGGTAAGGTTAACAAGGGTATTGATATTGAGGCAAAATTAGGTCAGCCTGTAAGTTCAGCGGCCGAAGGAAAAGTAATTTATGCGGGAAGTAGTCCGCTGGGGTATGGAAAATTAATAATAATTGAACATAACAGTAAATATTTAAGCACCTACGGACATATAAAATCATTAGCAGTCAAGGAAGGCGACCGGGTAAAAATGGGACAAAAAATCGCAGAATTGGGTAGTAATGGTAGTGCTAAAGCGATACTACATTTTGAGATTCGCCATAAAAATAAAGGCAAACCTGTAAACCCGCTGAAGTATTTGCCGAAATAATAACTATCTTAACCCATGTACTGCGAGTTAATCAGTGTGTCATGGATAGACAACAATAATTATATCAACCTAACCAGACGCAGGATTTATGACTATGGCGCTAAAAAGGGAAAACACTGAATTTTCCGAATACGAGCATGAATTGATTCAAGTTCCTGATGAATTTGATGAAGCTGATGATAATGAGTCATTTGAGGCAGAAGAGAGTAAATCCAGTTCCAGTCAAAACCGGTCAGCTACGGCGGCTAAAAAGAATGAGGATGAGGAGGGATTTTATAAAAGTCTGGATGCGACCCAACTTTATTTAAATGAAATAGGATATTCTCCATTATTAACCCCTGAAGAAGAAGTTCATTATGCCCGATTAGCACTCAAAGGTGATGAGGCGGGTCGACGGCGCATGATTGAAAGTAATTTGCGTTTAGTTGTAAAAATCTCACGACGCTATGTTAATCGTGGGTTAACGCTCCTGGATCTTATTGAAGAAGGTAATTTAGGACTTATACGTGCTGTAGAAAAATTTGATCCTGAACGAGGCTTTCGTTTTTCGACTTATGCTACATGGTGGATTCGTCAAACGATCGAGCGGGCGATAATGAATCAAACCCGAACAATTCGCTTACCCATTCATGTGGTTAAAGAGTTGAATGTTTATTTACGTGCTGCACGTGAATTAACACAAAAATTGGATCATGAGCCATCACCAGAAGAAATTGCTGATTTATTGGATAAGCCGGTTGATGATGTAAAACGAATGTTAGGTTTAAATGAACGTGTGTCTTCGGTGGATACACCATTAGGACCTGATTCTGATAAATCAATACTAGACACTATTTCCGATGAAAATGATGCGGACCCGGCTCAAGTCTTACAAGAAACAGACTTAAACAGTAGTATTGATAAATGGCTAGGTGAGCTTTCGGAAAAACAAAGAGAAGTCATTGCGCGTCGTTTTGGTCTTAGAGGCTATGAAACAAGTACCTTGGAGGAAGTAGGGCGGGAAATTGGTTTGACGCGAGAACGTGTGCGTCAAATACAAGTTGAAGCGCTTAAGCGTTTAAGAGTCATTTTGGAAAAGCAGGGTTTATCAAGTGACGCATTATTTAGTTAGTGATTGACAGCTGTGTTTCCAATAAAAAACCGGGTAATACTACCCGGTTTTTTATTGGGGCGTAAAAATATTAAAAAATAAGTGCGCATATTTTTTAATAAATATACATATAAAAATAATTAAAAATGTAGTGCCGATAATATGTCTAGAGTGTAGGGCAAAATAACTTTAACGCTCTAAGTATGAAAGTTTTCCTTCAACCCCATTCCAGTCATCAGCATCTGAAAGCGCATCTTTTTTTTCTGTAATGTTATCCCACACTTCCGCTAATTCTGCGTTGAGTTCTTTAAAGTGCTCCTGATCTTCAGGTATTTCATCCTCTGCAAAGATGGCATTTGCAGGACATTCGGGTTCACATAATGCACAATCTATGCATTCATCGGGATGAATGACTAAAAAGTTAGGTCCTTCATAGAAACAGTCAACGGGGCAGACTTCAACGCAATCCGTGTATTTGCACTTGATGCAGTTTTCGCCAACTACAAATGCCATGGGTGTTTTACTCCATCAATAATCAGGCTAACCGACAGAAAGTTAGTTTATCAGTTATTAAAAAGACAATATAGATAATCGTTGCTTATAAGCAGTTTTTTCTAGATGAATTTACACTAAATTTATAGCTAAATGAATTAAATGTGCTTAAAAGCTTATAAAACAATACGTTTAATGCTGTACCCTTCGTGTAGTATGCTAAGAAAACTCTACGAAGGGTTATAAACGTGATGACGTACTATACCCAGAATGAAAGGGGATAATACGGACTATTTGCAGTAACTATAGCTGCTCCTTTATTTGATACAACATATCCAGTGCTTGGCGTGGCGTCATATCATCGATATTCAGCTTTTCCAATTTAGCAATGACTGGGTGAGGCTCAGTTGCAAATAAGTCAGACTGAATAGGCTCAACTTTTTTGCGCTTAGCTATGGGCTTAGATGCTTCTTCATGCGTTGTTACAGTTGGTGTGGCGGGTTGTGGTATAGCTGCTGCCTGTTGGTGGGGGTGCGACTCTGCTTCCAGCTGATGCAGCTTCTCTTTGGCTAAACCTATAACCGTATGAGGTACGCCTGCAAGTTGCGCGACTTGTAAGCCATAGCTTTGGTTGGCAGGACCATCATGAACCGTATGCAGAAACACAATACGTTCATTGTGCTCAGTTGCATTGAGGTGAACATTTGCGACATTGTGATGCGCCTCTGGGAGAGCTGTCAGCTCAAAGTAGTGAGTTGCAAACAGTGTAAATGCTTGTACCTGCTCTGCTAAATGTGATGCGCAGGCCCAGGCTAAGGACAAACCATCAAAGGTACTGGTGCCCCGGCCAATTTCATCCATTAGCACTAAACTATTAGGTGTCGCATTGTTTAGAATATTGGCTGTTTCAGTCATCTCCACCATAAAGGTTGATCTACCACCAGCCAGGTCATCAGATGAGCCAATTCGGGTGAAAATGCGGTCAACAATACTGAGTTCTGTTTTGGTGGCTGGTACAAAGCTTCCAATATGTGCCAACAGGGTAATAAGCGCAGTTTGTCGCATATAAGTCGATTTACCGCCCATGTTGGGACCAGTAATAATCAACATACGACGATCGTTTGATAGTGCAGTACTGTTAGCGACAAAAGGCTCATCTAATACCTGCTCAACCACAGGGTGACGGCCTTCTTCGATGCTAAGCCCTGGAATATCAGTAAATGTTGGCTTACAGAAGTTTAAGGTTTCTGCTCGTTCAGCCAGGTTATTGATTACATCAAGGGTTGCCAGGGTAGCTGCAGTTTCTTGCAGTGGCGCTAACTCTGAGGCTAAAGTTTCTATCAGCTGTTCATATAACTGCTTTTCCCTCGCTAATGCACGACTCTTACTGCTTAATGCTTTATCTTCAAAAGTCTTTAGCTCTGGGGTAATAAAACGCTCAGCATTTTTTAAGGTTTGTCGGCGTATATAGTGAGTTGGTGCTTGCTCTGCCTGTTGACGGCTGATTTCAATAAAATAGCCGTGTACCCTGTTATACCCTACTTTAAGTGTACTAATGCCGGTTTTTTGCCGTTCCTCTGTTTCAAGCTTAATGAGGTAATCCCCAGCATTTTCACTGATAGCTCGTAGCTCATCCAGCTCACTGTCATAGCCTTCGGCAATCACACCACCGTCACGAATGACCACTGGTGGGTTAGGAATGATGGCTCGTTGCAGCAAATCGACCAGTTCAGGATAAGTACTGATTTGAGCAGCAAGCTGGTCGATTTGGCCACCATTAATAGCTTGCAGCAGGTGTTGTAAATCGGGTAATACGGCAAGTGCATCCCGTAACCGCGCCAGGTCTCGAGGGCGTGAAGAACGAAGGGCTATTCGCGCTAATATACGCTCTATGTCACCAATTTGCTTTAGTGTTTGGTGAATTCCTTCGTAGTGATAGTTTTCTAGCAGTGCAGTTATGGTTTGCTGCCTAAGCGTGAGCGTGTTGTGGTCACGCAGCGGCCGATTAAGCCAGCGGTTAAGCAGTCGGCTGCCCATGGCGGTAGCCGTACGATCCATGACTGAAAGTAGAGTATTGTCCTGGCTACCTGCCAGGTTGGTAGTAATTTCTAAATTGCGGCGTGTGGCTGCATCAAGAATAACACTGTCTTCATGACGGTCGACATGGAGCGCACGCAAGTGAGGCAGTGCTGTACGCTGAGTTTCTTTTGCATATTGTAACAGGCAGCCGGCCGCTTCAATGGCTATTGATAGGTGCTCACAACCAAAGCCAGCCAGGTCTTGTGTACCGAACTGGTGAGTGAGCTGTTGATAGGCTGATTCATAGTCAAAATCCCAAGGAGCACGTTTTCTTAACCCTTTATAGGGTTGTAAAAGGGACTCATAGTCTTTGTCTTCACTGACCAAAATCTCAGCAGGAGACAGGCGTTGCAGTTCTGCCTGAGCTGCCTCAAACCCTGTTAACTCGGTAACATGAAAACGGCCACTACTGATGTCTAATGTTGCCACTCCATAGGTTGATTCGTGACAGTGAAGAGCTGCCAGTAAATTATCTTGTCGCTCTTCAAGTAGAGCTTCGTCACTGATGGTACCAGGGGTTAAAATACGGACGACTTTACGTTCTACGGGTCCTTTACTGGTTGCAGGGTCGCCCACTTGCTCACAGATGGCGACAGATTCACCTAATTTGACGAGTTTTGCCAAATAACCATCGACCGAATGGAAGGGTATACCTGCCATTGGGATAGGTTCTCCAGCAGATTGGCCTCGTGCAGTTAATGTGATATCCAACAAGTGTGCGGCTTTTTTAGCATCATCGTAGAATAATTCATAAAAATCCCCCATTCGATAAAACACCAGCTCTTCGCGGTGCTGCTGTTTTATCTTCAGGTATTGTTGCATCATGGGGGTGTGTTGAGCCTGTTGTTGCTTTACTTTAGTCATTGATAACAAATGGTCTTTTTGCTCACATGGGAAAACAGATAATAGAAATGGATTTTAAGGGTTTATCAGTCACTGACAACCGACTTTTGTTAATAATGACAAAAGTCTTTGTTTTGAATAGAGGTTGCACCAATAAAATTCTCAACGGTATACCATTTAGTGTGGGTAAAGAGTAGCTGTCGTATTTTGGTGGTGGATATATGGAAACATTTGAAGATCAAGCATTTGTACTTGCTGAAACAGTCGGGCAAGCGCTTAAACAAAGTGAGTTGATGCTGGCCACGGCCGAGTCTTGTACAGGTGGATGGGTGGCTCAAGCAGTCACTGCAGTACCAGGAAGTTCTGCGTGGTTTGAGGGAGGCTTTGTGACTTACTCAAATGAGGCGAAACAGCAAATGTTAGGGGTTTCGCTGACAACATTAGAGGAGTTTGGCGCTGTCAGTGAGCCTGTTGTGGTACAAATGGCGGAAGGTGTTTTGCAGCGCACTCGGGCAGACCTCGCGATTGCGATCAGTGGCATTGCTGGACCCGCTGGTGGCAGTCAAGACAAGCCGGTTGGTACGGTTTGGGTTGCCTGGTCAGCTGCTGGTCGTCAGACATTAACAAAATGCTTTGAGTTTAGCGGCGATCGTCGACAAATACGTCAACGTGCGGTGCTGGCAGCACTTATGGGCATCATGGATCGGTTAAGGAATTGAGGTCACTGTTGTCACTCTTGGGTTGTCGCAATTTACCAAGGCTAGCTGGATTTCGCTTTTGTTGAATGCATAGAGTTATATAATGAACAACCTGACTTCTTTCATACTGTAATTGTCTCATTAAAAACTTTCTCTAACTTATAAGCTATGAGCGTTATGCTTGCGGGTAGGTAGTCAATAGAGAAATGGGCCAGTTAAAAAAAATACTGTTTTATACTAGGCGGAATGGGAAATCTATGACATAATACTGAATATATATACAGTATTGGTGTTTCTCGCCTGTTTCGTCCTTTTGCTTCACGAGGTGTGATTTGATGGATGACAACAAGAAAAAAGCCTTAGCCGCTGCAGTTTCTCAAATTGAACGACAGTTTGGGAAAGGTGCCATCATGCGGATGGGTGATCATGAACAAGAAGCTATCCCTGCCATTTCAACAGGCTCATTGGGTTTAGATATTGCTCTGGGTATTGGTGGCTTACCAAAAGGACGTATCGTTGAAATCTATGGACCTGAGTCTTCAGGTAAAACAACATTAACACTACAAGTGATTGCCGAGGCGCAAAAACAAGGGGCGACCTGTGCCTTTGTTGATGCTGAGCATGCTCTTGACCCTGAATATGCCCGCAAGCTAGGTGTGAGTGTTGATAACCTTTATGTGTCTCAGCCTGACACGGGTGAGCAAGCACTTGAAATTACCGACATGTTGGTTCGTTCAGGTGCAGTTGATGTCATTATTGTTGACTCGGTCGCTGCATTAACGCCTAAAGCTGAAATTGAAGGCGAGATGGGTGATGCGCATGTGGGTCTGCAAGCTCGCCTTATGTCGCAAGCCCTAAGGAAAATTACTGGCAATATTAAGCAGGCAAACTGTCTTGTAATTTTCATCAACCAGATCCGGATGAAAATTGGTGTCATGTTTGGTAACCCTGAAACTACAACGGGGGGTAATGCACTTAAATTTTATGCTTCTGTGCGTTTAGATATCCGCCGTACGGGTTCAGTCAAGCAGGGCGAAGAAGTGATCGGTAATGAAACCCGAGTAAAAGTCGTTAAAAATAAGGTTTCTCCTCCTTTCCGTCAGGCTGAATTCCAAATTCTCTATGGCAAAGGCATTTATCATATGGGTGAAGTAATTGACCTGGGTGTTAAAGATGGCCTTGTTGATAAAGCGGGTGCTTGGTACTCCTACAATGGCAGCAAGATTGGCCAAGGAAAAGCGAATGCAGCGCAGTTCTTAGAAGATAATCCTGAAATTGCTTGGGAAATCGAGAAAAAAATACGTCAGAAGCATGACACACTCGCCAGCGAGGATTCACCTCAAGAAGCCATTGAACCCGCGAGCAAAGATAAGAAAGGAAAATCAAAGGCAACCACGGATTAATTTTATTATCAGCTAACTATGTATAGAAGGTATACCCGTACACAAAGGGTATACCCAGCGTTTCAACAAACAGTTTACACCCGTATTGTATGACCATTTCTCTCGCCGTTCTGCGACAGTCAGCACTAACCCTGTTGGCTTGTCGCGATTTTTCTGTAGCTGAACTAGCTTCCCGACTTCGAAAAAAAACAACAGATGAAAACCTTATCCAGCAAGTGATTGAACAATTACTTGAGAAAGGCTGGCTGGATGACCATCGTGCTGCAGCATCGTTTGTTAGACAGCGTATAGATAGAGGCCATGGACCTCTGCGTATCCGTCAGGACATGCGTGCCCGTGGATTTACTGTCGAAATGATAGAGCAAACACTGGAAGAGCAAGAGCCAGACTGGGAAGAGGTTGCGTTTCTTGCCTGGCAAAGAAAGTTTTCATCTATTCCTAAAAATGATAATGAAAAAACCAAGCAAATACGTTTCTTACAGTATAGAGGCTTTTCATACGATATTATTCGATGTGTGTTGAACAGAGAATAACAAATTACACCTCTATTCCCTGACTCTTTAAAAACAGACTTACCCAGCTTTTGGTTCATTATTAGTACCTGCCGGAATACAAGAGCGGATTTCTTTATAATGATTAGTAAATAGCCAAAATAGCTTAGGGAAGGCTATATTTCGCCATAAATTTAAAAATGACTAGTTGTATATTGGTACATATTATTACATTTTACGTGGGTTAATTAGTCTATTCTAAGAACAGTAACGTCTGATTGTCTATTTTAATAAGTAGTAAAATTGGATGTTTGACTGCTATAAAGTAGTGGCTTTTTTATAGAAAAGATAAAGAGTTGCGACAAAATAAGACAAAAAAAGAGTTGTCATAATTGATGTCTTCAGTATTGTTATTCTGCTAACAATATAAATAAAAATAAGAAAATAGAACAGATGGTATAAGGTGTCTTATAGTCTGCTCTCGACTGGTGGGGTGTAAAATAAAAGGATTTAAAAATGCTCTATAATGCAATATATAAAGCAATTGCTTTATTAGTTTTCTCTTTTTTAAGTCAAACGGCTTACCCTCACACAAGTTTTATTTCATTCTACAAAATAACACTTTCACCAGGCTCTGGCTATATTTATGGTTCGTTTGCGCGGCAGGGAGTAGATATTGCATTACAAAATTATTATGGTGAATCGCGTTATAGTAAATCAAATATGGAAGAGAAAAAGAAACTATTGGGTTTGTATTTGTTGAAAAAAATGAGCATAAAGGTTAGGGGCGAAAATATTGCGTTAAATGTAAATGATGTTCGATTGGGTAGCCATGAAACGAATATTAGTATTAATATGCTTAATATGCCAAAGGAAATTAGTGATTTAGAGATCAAAATAACAGCTATGTCTGAGACTCGAAATCAGCAAAATGTGGTTCTATTAAAGTCAAAATATAAAAAAGAAAAAGTAATTCTGTCAAAGAAAAATAATTTTAAGTATAAAGTGCTTAATGATTCTGGTGAATAATGTAAGAAAGGTTTTTCTTGGCTCGATGTAAGTTGTTGGTAACTATTACGTTGAGCTTTAAATGATTTTAATAGGGTGGTTTTATTATAAATAACTGCCTTAAAACTTGAATTTTAAAGTTAGAAAAGGAAATGCAATGGATCGCAGAAACTTTATTAAATATGGAGCCACACTATCATCAGGATTAGCATTTAGCTCTGTAGGCCTATCTGCATTAAGTTCTTCAGGATCATCCGAAGGGCTTAATTATCAGCAAAAAAAACTCATTTCAGAATATAATCCTTTATATATACCACCGTTATTGTATAACCCTTACGCTAAACGTTATCGTATGCCAACGCTATATGTACAAGATACACTCCATGAATTTTATCCTGGAAAAAAATCTCCTGCTACAGGACTTTCAACTTTACAGTATCACTGCTCATATTTTGGCCCAACTATTAAAGTTAAACGAGGAGATGTTGTAGATTTTTCAATTGTCAATTTACGACAAGAACCTGTTACAAATCATTGGCATGGACTGCATATACCTGGTCGTTTAGATGGTGGGCCCCATCAAATGATTCAGCCAGGTGAAACTTGGAATATAACCATGCCTGTTCGTCAAGAAGCAGCTACTTGCTGGTATCATGATCATACATGTGGCAAAACTGCAGAACATGTTTATTTTGGCCATGCAGGTTTGTTTTTGATAGAAGATACTCATAGTGCTTTTTTGGGAATTCCTGATATTTATGGAGTTAATGAAATTCCAGTTATTGTTCATGACAAGCTTTTTAATACTAATTTTGAGCAAATTTATGACTTAAGAGGTGGTCCTATCTTTTTAGGAGATAGTATATTAGTGAATGGTACGATAAATCCATATTGTAAAGTAAACCCAGGCTGGGTGCGTTTAAGAATATTAAATGGTGCTAATGATAGGCACTTTGACTTTTACTTTAAGGATGGACGAAGCTTTTATGTTATTGCAGGAGATGGTGGTTTTTTAAACCAACCAGTACAAATTAATCAACTTACGTTGTACTCAGGTGAGCGCGCTGAAATTATGATTGATCTGTCACAGGATGGTGGAGCTATTATCGATCTAATGGCTAAAACGATCGTAGTTGATACTAGCGGTGGTGACTTGTTTGTTAATATTATGCGACTGGCGATTGAAGATAATTTTGAACTGCCTGCTACATTACCATCGCGCTTGAGGAAAAAGTCGATCAACTGGGAGGAAGAAATTAAATCAGCACCTCAAGTTATATCCAGGTCTTTTGATTTAAGTAGCAATAGTACTCTAACGGAAATGTATATAAATAATAAAGCCTATGACATGAAAGTTATAAATGAATTTGTTCCTCGTGGTGTTCATGAAGTTTGGGAGGTTAAGTCACTGCGAGGAGGACACCCCTTTCACGTTCATGGTTGTTCATTTCTTATCATGGCAATTGATGATGAGCCTCCTCCTGATGAGTTCAAAGGCTGGAAAGATACAGTAGTATTACCATTACCAGAGCCTGGTACTCCTGTAGGAAAATATTACACAGCAAAAATTTTAGTAAAATTCGATCATACAACCTTTCGTGCTGATGGTACTAATCGGAATATTAGTGGCTTAAAAGACCAAAAAGAGTTGAGGTATCATTTCCCCTATATGTATCACTGCCATTTACTTGAGCATGAAGATAAAGGCATGATGGGGCAGTTTATAGTATATGATGAAGCCTAAAAAATTAAACATGAATTTATAAGGTGAAGGAATGGATCGACGTCAGTTTTTAACTGTTGCGTCTGGCGTTGGCGCACTGGGTGTTTTGTATTCAGGTTTAAAAAAAGATGATCTTGAGTACGAGGTAGTATTAAATGAGAGTGATAATTTACTGTATATTCCTCCAATGCTGAATGATCCATTTTCTGATTTTTATAGTTTACCAGTCTTAACGATCCAAAACAAAACGCATAGCTTTTTTCATAATATTGCGTCATCTTCTATAGGTTTATCTTCATCTCAGCATCAGCTAGATTACTTAGGTCCGACGATAAAAGTGAAACGTGGTGATGTTGTTGAATTATCAATTAAAAACCTAACCAATGAAGAAACTATGACTCACTGGCATGGCTTGCATATTCCAGGAAGTGTTGATGGCAGTCCTCACCAGTTGATAAATCCTGGAGAAAGTTGGAACACTACACTACATATCCAGCAAGAAGCGGCTACCTGTTGGTATCACCCATTAGGTTATGAACTGGGTGTGCAACAGATGTACTTAGGCTATGTGGGTCTTATAATTATTGAAGATGAAAGCAATAAGTCTTTGAATATGCCTGTCACATATGGTCTGGATGATATTCCTCTAATTATTCAGGATAAAAACTTTGATAGTGAAGGTAAGGAAATATTCGATCTCAATACACGTTACAGGGGAAACACTCTAGTTATCAATGGCACTGTTAAACCATATATTACTGTTTCACCTGGCTGGGTTCGTTTTCGGATTTTAAATGCTACACAAAGCCGAGTATTGGATTTTTCTTTTACTCATGGCTCAACTTTTTACCAAATCGCAACAGATGGCGGAATGCTGAATGCTCCCATTGCAATGCAAAAAGCCAGTATAGCACCAGGTCAGCGTTGCGAGCTTATGTTGTTAATTGAAGAAAAACAGCAAAATATTGCACTTAACATTGTGGATAGTTTTTGGAATGATTTATCAGTTCTTGCACTAAAAGTGTTGGTTGAAGATGTTGCCTGTACTGAAACAGTATTACCTAATAAGTTGAGGCATAATAGTCTAAGTGTTAACTTTAATCTAGTAGATACATTACCAGTAGCAAAAAAGATATCAACAGATGAAATCGAAACAACAAAAAAAAATATACTTCAAAACACAGTATTCAATATGAATGAAATTGAGAGTGCTATTGTTCGTGATAAAGATGAAGTATGGGAGGTAGAAGTAAAGGGAAATTACTCCTTTCATATCCATGGGGCTTCATTTCTAGTAGTGAGTATAAATGGTATTCCTCCTGAAAGTTGTGGATGGCAGGATACTGTTACAATAGGAAGTGAAAAAAAAGAATTACATAAAATGAAGATACTCATTAGTTTTAATACGACTACATATCGGCACGGTGTAAACCAGTTTCAAGCTGCCTATAATTCGACGAGCTTGAAGTACCATGTTCCTTATTTATATCATCTGGTAAGTATGGATGAACAGGGTGTTAGTAAAATTGGTCAATTTTCAGTAATTGAGCATTTATAATAAGAGTTTTTTGAATTGCTGTAAAAGAAAGCTTACGTCTCAAGTAGTACTCAGCGTTATTATATGAAAAGCTAAAATTGAATAAAAAAGTATTCATGTTTAGTGTAAAAAAAAGGTACATACATGGAGCGTAGAAATTTTATTAAATATGGAGCTATGCTTTCTTCGGGAGCAGCACTAACCTCAGTAGGGTTTTCTGTTGTTGGTCACTCTAGATCATTAGAGGGACTTACTTACCGACAAAAAAAAGCTATTGCTGATTTTAATCCTCTTTGTGCCCCGCCCTTGTTGTATAACTCTTATGCAAAACGATATCGTATGCCAACGTTGTATATTCAAGATAGCCAACATGAGTTTTATCCGGGTAAAAAATCCTATGCTACAGGGATTTCCACTTTACAACATCATTGTTCTTATTTAGGTCCTACTATTAAAGTCAAACGAGGGGATGTTGTTGATTTTTCAGTTGTAAATTTAAGATCAGAACCGGTAACCAATCACTGGCATGGCTTACATATTCCAGGGCGTTTAGATGGTGGTCCTCATCAGATGATTCATCCAGGTGAAACTTGGAATATCAGTATGCCAATTTATCAAGAAGCTGCCACTTGCTGGTACCATGATCATACCTGTGGTAAAACAGCAGAACAGGTATATTTTGGTCATGCGGGAATGTTTATTATAGAAGATAAAAATAGCACTTTATTGGGATTGCCAGATATTTATGGGGTTAATGATATACCAATTATTTTGCAAGATAAGCTTTTTGATGCTGCTGGGCAGCAGATTTATGATCTAAAACCAAATAGAGTATTTACAGGCGATACGTATTGTATAAATGGAGTAGCCAATCCATTCATATCTGTAATGCCAGGGTTAGTAAGGTTCAGGATATTAAATGCATCTAATGCGAGACCTTATAACTTATTCTTTAGTGATACTATATTTTATGTTATTGCTTCTGATGGAGGTTTTTTAAACCAACCTGAACAAGTTGAAAAAATCTTAGTGCTTCCTGGCGAGAGGGTTGAAATAATAGTTGATTTTTCAAAGTTTAGAGGTGGTATGCTAGATATGAAGGCAGTTACGTTACCTTCTGACCCTTTTGATCCAGATTATATTACAGTAACTATAGCAAAAATTGTAGTAAACTCTTATCAATTAAAAGAAACGATACTCGCTAATAGCTTAAGGCATAGTGAGATTCAGAGAGACTTTATTAGTAATGCATCATCTGATGTATCTAGATCATTTGAGCTTATGGTAGACGATGAGTTATCAATAATGAGTATTAATAATAAAGAGTTTGATATGCAGTTTATTAATGAAGAGGTGAAAATAGATATAGCTGAAATATGGGAAATAAAATCTTTGAAAGGTGGACATAACTTTCATGTTCATGGCTGCTCGTTTTTGGTTCTTGAGTTATATGGAGAAGAACCAGACAATACGCTGAAAGGATGGAAGGACACAATCGCACTACCAAAACGTATTGGTGAAATGAATGAAGGTGAGTATCATACCTGTAAAATATGGGTAAAATTTAATCATAATACTTACAGAAAAGAATATGTGAAAAACATCGAAAATCGGTCAGATATTAATTATCATATTCCTTATATGTATCACTGTCATGTTCTTGAACATGAAGATAAAGGCATGATGGGGCAGTTTATAGTATATTAAAATTGATTGGTTGCAAATGACATTGTGTTAACTGCTGAGTATAATATCACTCCCACAAATGCTGCATACCGCTTCAATAATCTCTGATACATTCTCAAATGTGATCATTAGGGCTATTGTATGTAGCATCCCTTTTTTTAAAAGATACAATTTTACAAGTATTCTTTACCTAGGGCCTGTTAACAAGTTCTAAGTCAGCATGACACTTGAGGAGTAAATAAGCTCATACATTGTATATAAAAATGTATAGGGTAGGGGTGCTTATTTAAAAGTTGTTATAACTTGTTAATGTATGGAGTAAGAGGCGTACTATATGTTGTTTTAAGTATAAATATGGTACTGGGGTGTATGTTTTTTTATGGTTTTATCAGTAGATTTACAGATGAAATAATAAGGGTTTACAAATAGAATGACATGACTTTACAAATTGCTTTCTATTTGGGTCTATTGAGTATGATAAAAAATAAAGCAAGCAGCATAACTTTAAAGGCAGGTGTATTGCTTCCATTTTTAGGTGTGACAAGCGTACTTGCTGGGAAAGCAGTGCATGAAATTGATGTCTTGGTAGTATATACGCCAAAAGCAGAAGAGTCTTACCAAAAAAATAATCAGAGTATCAATAAAAAAATTATTGATTATATTGAATTTGTTAATAAAGCATTCGAAAACAGCCAGGTTAATATTAAACTGAACTTAGTTGAACAGTATCCTGTAGAAAAATCGCTTATGCCAATTGATGGACAGGAAATCACTAAGGCGTTAGAAGAAACTAGACAAAATAGAACATTGCGAGATTTACGAGCTCGATATCAAGCGGACTTGGTATTAACACTGTTTGAGGTTGATGGTTCAAGTGGTAGTGGTATAACTTGTGGATTGACAGCTCCTGATTACTTCCTTTATAACAAAGGAACTTTCTCAATACAGAATATTAATAAAGCCCATGCAGTTGTTAATGTTACTGACCAATGTTCTGACTATAGTATTAATCCTGATAGTACTGAAACGGCTTACCATGTGGCTCATGAATTAGGGCATCTATTTGGATTAAACCATGGACTGTCTACAGAGCAAAAATCATTTCCAAAATATCAAGTACTTTATAATGCATACTATGATTTATTAAAAAATATAAATTTTTATGGGAAAAAAGTACCTAAGTTAGGAGGGGAGATTAATAACGTTAACGATGCCATTGAGGCTCAAGTTTTTTCAGGCCAGTATCCCTTTGCATTTGGATATGCCACTAAGGGTAGTATTGCTTCCATCATGACCTATCCTCAGGACCATGGTGTGGTTGAACGTGTACCCTATTTTTCAAACCCATCTATAAAAGTATGTGAGTATGGTATAGAGTCTTGTTATGATGATGAAAAACTGATTATTGGTGGGAAAATAGCAGGAGGTTTGGAAGCGGATAATGCAAAAGCGCTAAATATTGCAGCGCCTCATGTCGCTAATTTTTGTATGTCATCAAAACAGCTAGAGGGCGTTAAAACTTCTTCTCTACAAAAGCTGCCTAATCCAGATAGTATAACTTGGCATCCGGATGCTTGGACAATCGATTTTTCAGAAGAAAAACTGGAAGGTATCTACCCTTGGATTCCAGGAAATGATCAGTTTTCATTTATTGAAGAAGTGATTAATGGTGAAGTTGAACAAGTCCTCCAAGTAGATAATAGTGTTAACCTACCCACATTAGGTATAAATATGACCTGTGCAATGCAGCCAGGAAAAAAATACCGAGTTAAAGCTAGTGTGAAAGGGGCTGCAAAAGGTTTGGTAACACTTTGGGTTTATTATGAAACCGCTGATGGTAAAAAAGACTGGTTTTCAGCAGCACAAAGTCAGGTTGATGATAAAAACTGGACTGAGTTAGATACAGCCATCGAATTGCCAAGTAATTTAACTACTATTCATCTTGTTATCAATGGTGTTGAAAATAGTAAAGGGTTTTTATTAAACGAGCTGGATATAGCTGAAAACCGTCCTATATAATCAATATTCGGGTTCTCGCCTAAGAATTAACTTCTGGTTAAGTTAGATCCTCTTATGTTCTTTTAAAACCCCAGTCATGTTGTATTATTATATGCTGGGGTTTTACAGTCTCCTCGTAATCACTTTTTGAACCGAGTTATCACCTTACAATTGCAACTTACACGAATCTAAACTCATTAAAATGCTAGCGGTGGCTTTTGGTCGATAATCGATGTTTGCTTGTGAGCAGTTGGCTGGCCCAATAAGGAGTAATATCGGGCCGTTTTCTCTTAAGGCTTCGCAGCCCTTGGGCGTAGTATCAGCTGAGTTTAAAGCTAGAACACCAGCCAGTTCAGGCTCAGGATTTTCCAGTATTTCATTGTCCTTTGGCACACTAAAATGGTGAGTCACACTTAAATACTTCCAACCTAAGAAAGGCAGTTTAACACCAATCTTACCAGCGAACTCAAAGGAGATATCTTCGGGATACTCCTGAAAATCGTTGACCTGTACTTCTAATTTGAACCGCGAAATTGGTTGCCATGTGAAGTCTATGTCCTTAGTGACCTTGAAGGTTTTGGAGTAGGAGCCAATAGGTGTATTAGCAGTGAGTTTCATCGCGATATACCCCATCGACAACAGTTGCACCAACGAAGGCGCTGAAGCCAAACTTTGAAGGCGTACACCATTGGGTTGCAATCAACTCATCAGTATATGTGTTCAGCTAGCTTTTGGCGGGTTTGAGCAGGTGCCGGGATCACAAAAGTCAATAGAGATCAAGGATAGCCTTATGCTGCGGGAGGAACAAATTTACACATGCGTTGTAAGCGCTCAGGATTCATTTATTACAAGCTATTGCTAAATGTAATTGTCCTCAGTAAGTGGGTTTACTGGCTTCATACTGGAGCGTAGAATTTCTAAAAAGAATAAGAGTATTCGTCAGTAAGCGTATACCCTGCGTTGTAGAAATATAATAGTAGAAGTAAAAAGTCATTTAAAGAAAGTAGTCAGGATGTCTATGGACAATAATTGCTATAATAACCTTGTGGGCGCTATTCGTCACTTTGTGAGTGGTTGGAGTAAGTCACGTACGAAAGGTGAGGTGTTATTAACACACGAATCAGGCGGTGTAATCTGCTCATTCGATACCCCCATTGGTTCAGTAAAGCGTAAGCATGAAGCTTTTATATGGAACCTAAGTGAATTTGATCTACAGTCATTTAAGGCAAGTATTAATGATGAGCAGCACTTTATCACGCTCTTTAATCTGGATATGTCAGTACAACATGAGCTTGATCTGCAGCAGTATTTACCCGTGGCTGAAGAGCTAATGATGTCATTGGATGTGAGTCAACTTCCTGGGCTTTTGCCACAGCATGAAGTTAAAGTGTTAAGTAACAAAGATGAGGTAGTTTGGTTTAATGCGCAACGTGGTGAGGATGTTGTTTGTTTAGAACGGTTTAATAAAAATGATGTTGTTATGTACTATCTTCGTGATGGACAAAACCTAATATCATGGGCACGGGCAATTTCTGCAGGGAGTGACATGGTTGTTGATGATGTACAAACGAATCCTGGTTATAGAAGACAAGGGTTGTCTAAACGAATCATGAACCATATTATTTATGATGCCCAGAAGGCTGATTGCCAACACATTCGACTTGCGGCATCAGCATTAGGTCAAAAATTATACTACCACTTAGGGTTTCAATCTGATATTGAGATGTCTGTTTTTTCTTCAGTCAGTTAATATATTTTTAATGAAGCAATAGAAGGATCTTCAATAGTGCATAGTAATTACATAATCCGACCAATGAAGCGCGAGGAAGTTAATATTGCTATTGACTGGGCTGCAAAAGAGGGATGGAATCCTGGGCTTCATGATGCGGACTGTTACTATCACACCGATCCAAACGGCTTTTTTATAGGTTTACTTGATGGTAAACCAATTTCGACATTATCTGTTGTCAAATATAGTGCATCATTCGGTTTTCTAGGTTTTTATATTGTACATCCCGATTATCGACGCCAGGGTTATGGTTTGAAAATCTGGAAATCAGGTATTCAGTATCTATATGGCAGTAATATTGGCTTAGATGGTGTTGTTGAACAACAAGAAAACTATAAAAAATTTGGCTTTAAATTAGCTTATCGAAATATTCGATTTGAATACGCTGGTGGTGATGACGTATTCGCTAATGCAGATGTTATTGATCTTTCGACGTTACCATTTAACACGGTTGAGCTTTATACCTGTCCTTTTTTCCCTGAAAAAAGAGCAGCATTTTTAAAATCATGGATCAATCAGCCAGATTGTCATGCATTAGGCATTATCCAAAATGATCGTTTGGCTGGTTATGGTGTTATACGTAAGGCTCAAAATGGCTACAAGATTGGACCTCTTTACGCTGATAGCCCTGAATTGGCTAATGCTATTTTTGCTTCATTAATACAAGCGGTAGATTTTTTACAACCAGTCTACCTTGACATACCTGAAGTCAATCATGAAGCGCTTAAGTTGGCAGAACGTTATAGAATGGAGAAGGTTTTTGAAACTGCGAGAATGTATACAGGGGAATCACCTTCATTACCTCTAGATAGAATTTATGGTGTCACTTCGTTTGAGGTAGGGTAAATAATTAGCAGTTTATAGCAGTGAGCGATTATGATTATTAGAGATGGTATGTTAGATGAGGCATTGTTAATACACAATAATCTGGCAGAGTTAAACAGTATTCATTCAATAGCATATTATTTAAACAGAATAGCATCCCGCCAATATAAACTGTTAGTTGCTGAGGTCTCAGGTAAGATTGCAGGGTATAAGTTAGGTTACTGGGAGGATAACCAAAATTTTTATAGTTGGTTGGGAGGTGTTCTGCCAGAGTACCGTCGCTTTGGTGTTGCGCAGCAACTCCTTGAAACTCAGGAAGCTTATGTGCGAGCAGGTGGTGGACACCGAATTTGTGTTAAAAGTATGAATAAGTATCCGGGCATGCTTATTTTACTTATTAAAAATGGATACTGTATTACTAATGTTGTACCTTCCTCGTCGGGTGAAAATAAAATTGAGTTTACTAAGTCGCTGTAAAAGTCATAAATGAAGCACAATTACAGATAAAATAGTTTGGCTCTATATGGATTCCTGGGGGGTGGGGTAGCATATAATACAACCAAAGATGTATTATGCACGTCTATTTGGGTAAATTAAGTCAGTAATAAGCAAAGAATGATCAATATCAAACAACTGGTAAATGATGAGCAATGCTACCAGTTTATTCGTCAGAGACGTTGGCCTGATGGCGTCAGCTGCCCTCACTGCCAGTCTCAACAAGTAGAAGGCAATGGTAATCATCAAAAGCAAATTGCCCGAAAACGTTATCGCTGCCTAGCGTGTCATCGGGGATTTGATGACCTAACTCTCACCATTTTTTCTGGACATCACCAGC